>CAZVUN010000161.1:0-5877 GCA_964629975.1 uncultured Acidiferrobacteraceae bacterium
GCGTCGCCGCCGGGGCGGGTGTGATGTCGACGCCGATCGCGCGGCTCGCCGCGAGCGCCGCCCGGCCGGATGCCTCATTGACCAGGGTCAGCTCGGTGGCGAGCGGTCGCACCCCGGGCAGGGCCTGCAACCACACATAGTAGGTAGCGTTCGGCCTGGCATCGATGTGCAGCGTGGTCACGGCCCGGTCGCCGGCGCGCACCGTGTGCGGACCGGGCGGGACGTTCACCTGCACGTGGCTGCCGGTGGCGAGCTCGCCCAGGCGGCGCGCATCGACCCCGACCGGCACGCGCTCGGCCACCGGCTCCGCATCACGCCGGTAGATATAGATGAGCGCATCGCCGCCCGTTGCTTGCTGGGCAGAGGCGTCGCTAGCGACACCGCCCGTGCCGAGCAAGCCCACGGACAGCAGTGCCATCTACCCGAGGTGGCCAGTCCGATCCATAGCGATCCTCCCGTCGTCCTTGGGAGGTTGTGCCCGGCGCGCTCGCCTAGCCCTTGGCGCGCTTGCGGGCGAAGCGCCGGTCCCAGTTCTTGAAGCGCTTGCGGCAGTAGGCGAGCAGCGACTCGTAGTCGGGAAAGTATTCCTCGAAATCGTCCGCCCCGCACGGCCCCTCGAACTCGCAATCGTCGTTGTCGTGGTCGCGGCACACCTGCGGGCGCGTGTCGTAGATGCCGCACAGGCCGCCCGGCTGCAGATGCCGGCAGCGATTGTTGACCAGCAGGAACCAGCCGTCCTCGTCCTTGTAGAACTGGGTGTCGAAATGCGAGATCTGCCACAGCATCAGGTCGAAGTCCTCCATCGAGCGCGGCGTGTCGATCTGCTGGGTCAGGTAGGTGCAGCAGGTCGACCCCTTGCAGAAGCTGCACTTGTTCTCGGGGGTGATCTGCGGGGTAAGCGGGATGACGGCGGTCATGCGGGCTCCTGGCGCATCCGGTGGCGATTGGCCGCGGATTATAGCGGAGCGGCCGCGGTCGCGCGCCGCGTTCTGACGTAGAATAGCCGCGCGGAGACAGGCGCGTGAGACTGAGCCCAAAGGAATTCAGGTCCTGGCCGAACAAGTCGGTCACGCTGCTCGGCATGTCCGGGGTCGGCAAGACGCGGCTGGCCGTGCGCCTGCGGCGGCGCAACTGGTTTCACTTCTCCGGCGACTACCGCATCGGCACCCGCTACCTCGACGAGGCGATCCTCGACAACATCAAGCTGCAGGCCATGCAGGTGCCGTTCCTGCGCGAGCTGTTGCGCACCGACTCGATCTACATCCGCAACAACATCACGGTCGACAACCTCGCGCCGGTGTCGAGCTTTCTCGGCAAGCTCGGCAACCCGCAGCAGGGCGGGCTCGGGCTCACCGAGTTCAAGCGCCGCCAGGCGCTGCACCGCGAGGCGGAGATCGCCGCGATGCGGGACGTGCCCGAGTTCATCCGCAAGGCAAGCGAGATCTACGGCTACAAGCACTTCGTCAACGACGCCGGCGGCTCGCTGTGCGAGCTCGACGATCCGCAGGTGCTGCGCATCCTGGCCGAGCACACCCTGATCCTGTACATCCAGGCGACCGAGCAGGACGAGCAGGAGCTGATCCGCCGCGCCGAGGAAGACCCGAAACCGCTCTACTACCGCGACGCCTTCCTCGACGAGCAGCTTGCGATCTACCTGCGCGATCAGGGTCTCGCCTACGTGGCGCAGATCGACCCCGATGATTTCGTGCGCTGGATGTTCCCGCGCCTGTTCTATTCGCGCATCCCGCGTTACCAGGCGATCGCGCGCGAGTACGGCTACACGCTCACCACCGACGAGCTCGCCCAGGCCAAGGACGAGGCGAGCTTCCTGCGCCTGGTGGAGAAGGTGCTGGAGCGCGGTTTCTGAAGGCCGACCGGCAAGGATCGACACGCCATGCCACTCGTCGCCAGCACGCCGCTGCCCACCTTCGAGCGCCTGCGCCAGGAAGGCGAGACCGTGCTGCCGCGCGATGCCGCGCTCGAGCAGGACATCCGCGAGCTGCACATCGGGCTGCTCAACATGATGCCGGACGCGGCGCTCGCCGCCACCGAGCGGCAGTTCTTCCGCCTGGTGGGCGAGTCGAACGCGATCGCGCAGTTCTACATGCACCCGTTCACGTTGAAGGAGCTTCCGCGCGGCGCCGAGGGCCAGGCGCACGTCGACCGCTACTACGAGAGCTTCGACCAGATCCGCGAGCGCGGGCTCGATGCCCTCATCATCACCGGCGCCAACGTGACGCAGCCGGACCTGGCGCGCGAGCCGTTCTGGAAGCCGCTCAACGCGGTGATCGACTGGGCGTATGACAACGTCACCTCGACGCTGTGCTCGTGCCTCGCCACGCATGCGGTCATGCAGTTCCGCTACGGCCAGAAGCGCCGCCACATGGGCTTCAAGCGCTGGGGCGTGTACCCGCACCGCGTCGTCGACCGGCGCCATCCGCTGGTGGCGGACGTCAACACGCGCTTCGACGTGCCGCACTCGCGCTTCAACGACGTCTCGCGCGCGCAATTCGAGGCCGCTGGCTTGCACGTGCTGGTCGAGAGCGACGTGGCCGGGGTGCATCTGGCGGTGAGCGAGGACCACTTCCGCATCGTGTTCTTCCAGGGTCACCCGGAGTACGACACGGTGAGCCTGCTCAAGGAGTACAAGCGCGAGGTGGCGCTCTTCGCGCGCGGCGAGCGGCCCGACTACCCGCCGCTGGTGGAGAACTATTTCAATCCCACCTGCCAGGCGATTCTCGAGGAGCACCGCGAGCGCGTCATCGCGGCGCGCGCCTCGGGCCAACCGCTGCCGGAGGTGCCGGAGTCGCTGATCGTGCCGACACTCGACAACACCTGGCACGACACCGCCGAAGCGGTGATCGACAACTGGATCGGCAAGGTCTACCAGCTCACCAATCTCGACCGCAAGCTGCCGTTCAAGGACGGCGTCGATCCGGCCGACCCGCTCGGCCTGCGTCAGCGACGCGGATCCTGACCGCAGGACTTCGCAAACGACACGGGGGCCTGCGCCCCCGTGTCACTGACCGCGTGCGACCGCCGTGCCTCAGGAGTTGTCCGGCACCGTGAACTTCAGCTTGCCGAACTTGGCCTCGTGGTAGCCCTCGGCGCCGCCGTCGAGGAAGAAGTAGTTACGCACGCCCTGCCTCTCGAGGTAGTACTGGAACCACGGTGCCTGGCGCCCGGTCTTGTCGTACACCAGCAGGGTCTTGTTCTTGTTCTTCGCCTCCAGCACGACCTCGGCGATCTTGTCCTTCTCATCGAGCTGCGCGCGCTGCTCGCGGAACGGGAACAGTTGCACGTCGCGCTGGCGCAGGTCGCGGATATCGAGCACGATCGCGTTCGGGCCGATGCGCGATTCGAAGTCATCGGCCGACAGCACGCGCGCCTTGTAGGCCTTGGGCTCGAGGAACTCATCGCTGCTCATCGGGCTCTTGCCGAGCAGCACGCTGCGCTCCGGGAAGCGCTTGGCCCAGCCGTACAGACCGGCGTCGTACGCCGAGCAATTGGCGATGCCGGCGTCGAGCGCCTTCTTGGCGGCTTCGTAGGACTTCTTGCAGGTCACGCCGTTGCAATAGAACACGATCGGGTTGGTCGACGCCGCGCGCAGCTTCCTGACCTCGTCGAGGAACTTCGGGCTGTTGAGCGCGATGTGCTGCGCGCCCTTGATGTGCATGGTGTCGTACTCGTACTTCGAGCGCACGTCGATGACGATCGAGCGCCCGAGGTCGCGGGCGAGCGCCTCCATCTCCACGATCGGGACGTCCTTGAACTTGGCGCGGTGCGGGAACGCCTCGTTGGCGAGCGCGAGCTGCCCGTAGGCGAGCAGCGACAGGACGGTGAATACCAGGGATGCCTTTCTCATTTCTCTAACCCGTAGTCGGTTGCTGGGACAGTGTGTTGCTTGGCATTTCCTCGCCGCCCCGGGGCCAGGCGGTTGGCCGCCCTCCGGTGGTGTTCCGTGACTGGGCGACCATAAAGGCAACCCGCATGCCATACAACGAGGGCTCGGGCGATCAAACGCTTAGCGCCGATCCCCGGAACTTGGGCGGCTGTTTGGTCGCATTTTCGCGGCGCCACTGCCGGGAATGGTCAATAAGTCCGGCTTGGGCGCCCATTAGGCGCGGCCCATGGCGGTGCTGCGCGTTGATCGGGCGCATGGCGGCGGGCGCGCACAACGTGTGAAATTCGCTGCTAACCGGCCACCGCCCCGCACGGCGGGCGCAGGAACGAGGCGACGCGCATGTTTCACCGCGATCTGATCGAGCTGCTGCCGGACCGCACGCGCGGCCGGCACGGGCTCGCGTGCGAGCGGCGCGGCGAACCGTCCAGGCGCGCACGCGGTCGCCACCGCGGGAGCAAGCCGCCACGCATCCCGATCGCGCTCGGCGGGCCATGAGCGGGCAATCCTTCGAGCTGCAGGTCGAGTGCTACGCCGGCTACCGCGGCGAGCAAGAGCCGCGCAGTTTTCGCCTCGGGGAGCGCCGGGTACAGGTGGTCGAGATCCTGGATCGATGGCTTGACCCGGCGCATCGCTATTTCAAGGTGCGTGGCGATGATGGGGCGACCTACATCCTGCGGCACGACACGGCCGCCGCGCGCTGGGAACTGACCTTGTTCCGCTCCCCGGCCCGGCCGGCGTAGCGGGTAACGGCGCAGCCAATCCCCCGGCCAGCGCAGGGGAGAACCGCCACCCGGCGCGGGTATACTCCGGCCCATGACCGCCGACCGATCCACGCGACTGCTGGTGGTGCTGGCCGCGTTCTTCATCTGCAACGCGCTCATGGCCGAGTTCATCGGCGTGAAGATCTTCGCCATGGAGGACACCTTCGGGCTGGCGCCGTTCAACTGGGAGCTGTTCGGCCAGCGCGGCTCGCTCAACTTCACCGCCGGGGTGCTGCTCTGGCCGGTGGTGTTCGTCATGACCGACGTGATTAACGAGTACTTCGGACGGCGCGGGGTGCGGGCGATCTCGTTCATCACCGTCGGCCTGATCGTCTACGCGTTTGTGTTCGCCTATGTCGCGATCGCCCTGACGCCCGCGTCGTGGTGGACGGGTATCGCCGTCAAGCACGGCGTGCCGGACATGCAGGCGGCGTTCGCCAATGTCTTCGGCCAGGGGCTGTGGACCATCGGCGGCTCGCTCACGGCGTTCCTGGTCGGGCAGATTGTCGACATCGGCATCTTTCACCGCATCCGGCGCCTGACCGGCGAGCGCTACGTGTGGGCGCGCGCCACCGGCTCGACCGCCGTGTCGCAGCTGATCGACAGCTACATCGTGCTGTATATCGCGTTCGTGATCGGTCCGCAGGCCTGGCCGACCGAGCTGTTCCTCGCGGTGGGCACGGTGAACTACCTGTACAAACTGAGCGCGGCGATCGCGCTGACACCGGTCATCTATCTGATGCACCGTGCGATCGACAGCTACCTCGGTCACGATACCGCGCATGCCCTCAAGGCACGCGCCGCAGGCTGACCACGGGCAACCGGGCCGCTGGCCAAAACATGAAATTTCCGCAGCTCGCCATCGGCCAGCGCTTCCAGTACGAAGGCGGCGTCTACACCAAGACCGGGCCGCTGCTCGCGCACGCCGAGGAAAGCGGCCGGTCGCGCCTCATCCCGCGCTGCGCCGAGGTGATGCCGCTCGCCCCCGGTGCGCCGGCCGCGGTCCCGAGGCACACGGCAGCGCTCGATCCCGAGAGCGTGCGGCGCGCCTTCGCGGCCTACGAGGCGGCCGCGCGCGATTGTCTGCGCGAAGCATCGCCCGGACGTGCGCAGGCGCGACTCGCCGAGACCGGACGCGAGTTCCTGCGCACGCTCGGCTTGCCCGAGCGCCGGGAACGTTAGCGCGGCGGCGCGGGCGCCAGCGCCGCGGCG
>CAZVUN010000162.1:0-5798 GCA_964629975.1 uncultured Acidiferrobacteraceae bacterium
CGGAACCGGCGGCCAGGAACAGCAGCGCCTTGAAGAAGGCGTGCGTCATGAGATGAAAGATGCCGACCGCGTAGGCCGAGGCCCCGAGCGCGACCATCATGTAGCCGAGCTGCGACAGCGTCGAATAGGCGATCACGCGCTTGATGTCGTTCTGCACGATACCGATGAGCCCGGTGAAGAACGCCGTGATCGCCCCGATCACCAGCACCACCGACAACGCCACATCCGACAGCTCGTAGAGCGGCGACATGCGTGCCACCATGAACACGCCGGCCGTCACCATGGTGGCCGCGTGGATCAGCGCCGAGATCGGCGTCGGACCCTCCATCGAGTCCGGCAACCACACGTGCAGCGGCACCTGCGCGCTCTTGCCCATGGCGCCGACGAACAGCAGGATGCAGATCAGCGTGACCACCCCCCACGCCTGGCCGGGGATGACCTCGATGGTGTTGCCCACGACCTGCGGCGCGATGGCGAACACCGCCGCATAGTCGAGCGACCCGAAGTAGTAGTAGATGGCGGCGACGCCGAGCAGAAAACCGAAGTCGCCGACGCGGTTGACCAGGAAGGCCTTGAGGTTGGCGTAGATCGCCGACTCGCGCGTGAACCAGAAGCCGATCAGCAGGTACGACACGAGCCCCACCGCCTCCCAGCCGAAGAACAGCTGCAGGAAGTTGTTCGACATCACCAGCATCAGCATCGAGAAGGTGAACAGCGCGATGTAGCTGAAGAAGCGCTGGTAACCCGGGTCCTCGTGCATGTAGCCGATGGTGTAGATGTGCACCATGAGCGACACGAAGGTCACCACCACCATCATGAGCGCCGACAGCGGGTCGATCAGGAAGCCGATCTCCATCGGGATGCCGCCGCTTTCGCCCCAGCGGTACACCGGCCCGTCGAAGCTGTGACCGGCGAGCACGTCCGGCAGCACCACGAACGCCGACAGGGCAAAGGCCACGGCCACGCCCGCGATCGTCACGGTGTGCGCGAAGGCGCGCCCGAGCTTCCAGCCGAGCAGCCCGGCGAGCAGCGCACCGCCCAGGCAGGCGAGCGGGATCGCGAGGTAGATGGTCTGCATGCTCACGCCGCCCATGGCCCTAGCCCTTGAGACTGTCCAGGTCCTCGACGTTGATCGAGGCGCGGTTGCGGAACACCACCACCAGGATGGCGAGCCCGATGGCCGACTCGGCGGCGGCGACGGTGAGGATGAAGAACACGAACACCTGCCCGGCGAGATCGCCCAGGTAGTGCGAGAACGCGACGAAATTGAGATTGACCGCGAGCAGCATGAGCTCGATCGCCATCAGCAGGATCACCAGGTTCTTGCGATTGAGGAAGATGCCCACGACGCTCAGCGCGAACAGGATCGCGCCGAGAATCAGATAGTGACTGAGTGGAATCATCGCCTCCCCTTTCTTGCTTGTTCTGGCCGCGGCCTTGTTCAGGTGCGCTTTTCCGCGCGCATCTTGACGATGCGTATGCGGTCCTTGCGCTCGATGGCGATCTGCCGGCCGGGGTCCTGGTATTTGCTGTCCTTGCGCCGGCGCAGGGTGAGCGCGATCGCCGCGACGATCGCCACGAGCAGCACCCCGCCGGCGATCTCGAGCGGGTAGACGTACTGGGTATAGAGCAGCTTGCCGAGCTCGCGCGTGTGGCTGTAACCGGCGGCCTGCGCGGCCGGCTCGGGCATACTCTGGAACGGGCTCGCCCCGAGGATGATCGCCATCTCCAGCACCAGCAGCACCGCCACAATGCCCCCGATCGGCAGGTACTCGCCAAAGCCCTCGCGCAGCCGCGCGAGGTTGATGTCGAGCATCATGACCACGAACAGAAACAGCACCATCACCGCGCCGACGTACACCAGCACCAGCGTGATCGCCAGAAACTCCGCCTGCAGCAGCAGCCACAGGCCGGCGGCGCTGAAGAACGCCAGCACCAGAAACAGCGCCGCCTTCACCGGGTTGCGCTGGGTGATGACCATGGTGGCGGCGAACACCAGCACCGCGGCGAAGACGTAGAAGATGATCTGCTTGAATTCCATCGTTTTCCCAGGTCTTGGTTAGCGGGTCAGAGGTTCACCGACCTGCAACCGCAAACCGCCTTATCTGTATTTGGCGTCCGCCGCCTTGGCGGCCGCGATGACCTTTTCAAGCCGGTCGCCCACCGCGAGCAGCCGCTCCTTGGTGTAGTACAGATCGCCGCGCTGCTCGCCATGGTAGTCGGCGAGCGGCGATTCGACGATCGAATCGACCGGGCAGGCCTCCTCGCAGAAGCCGCAGAAGATGCACTTGGTGAGGTCGATGTCGTAGCGCGTGGTGCGGCGCGTGCCGTCGGCGCGCTCCTCCGATTCGATGGTGATGGCAAGCGCCGGACACACCGCCTCGCACAGCTTGCAGGCGATGCAACGCTCCTCGCCGTTCGGGTAGCGGCGCAACGCGTGCAGCCCGCGGAAGCGCGGACTGATGGGGGCGCGCTCCTCCGGATACTGGATGGTGAACTTGCGCGCGAACAGGTGCCGCCAGGTCACGGTCAGGCCCTTCCACAGCTCGAGCAAGAGGAAGCTATTGACGTAACGTTTGAGCGGACTCATGTCGGTTCTCCTTCCCGTTTCAGCGCAGCGGCGGGAAACCCCAGGGGGTCAGGAACTTGCCCGCGCCGATGACCACGATCCATACCAGCGTCACCGGAATGAACACCTTCCAGCCGAGGCGCATGATCTGGTCGTAACGGTAGCGCGGGAAAGTGGCACGGAACCACAGAAAGCAGAACAGGATGAAGCTCATCTTGGCGAGCAGCCACACGAGCGGCGGCACCCAGGTGAACGGGGCGACGTTGAACGGCGCCTGCCAGCCGCCCAGGAACATGATCGTGGTGAGCGCCGCGATCAGGATCATGTTGGCGTACTCGGCGAGGAAAAAGAGCGCGAACGCCATGCCCGAATACTCGACATGGAAGCCGGCCACGATCTCGGACTCGCCCTCGGCGACGTCGAACGGCGCGCGGTTGGTCTCGGCCACGCCGGAGATGAGGTACACGAGAAACAGCGGGAACAGCCAGATGAAGTACCAGTTCTGCACGCCGCCGGACTGGGCCAGCACGATCTCGCGCAGGTTGAGCGAACCGGCCACCATCAACACGCCGACCAGCGCGAAGCCCATGGCGATCTCGTAGGCCACGACCTGGGCGGCGGAGCGCAGGCTGCCGAGGAAGGCGTACTTCGAGTTCGACGCCCAGCCCGCAATGATGATGCCGTACACGCCCATCGAGGTGAGCGCCAGAATGAACAGCAGCCCGGCGTCGATGTTGGCCAGCACCCAGCGGTCGGTGAACGGGATGACCGCCCACACCACCAGGGCCGGGGCGAAGGCGAGCACCGGTGCGGCGAGGAACAGGTAGCGGTTGGCGTTCGCCGGGATGACGATCTCCTTGAACAGCAGCTTCACCGCATCGGCGATCGGCTGCAGCCAGCCCTTGGGCCCGACCCGGTTGGGGCCGAGGCGCACCTGCATGTAGCCGATGATCTTGCGCTCGGCATAGGTCAGGTACGCCACCGAAAGCAGCAGCGGCACCAGGATCGTGAGGATGAAGCCGAGATTGCCGAGCGCCACCTGCGACCACGGCGGCAGGGCGGCCCACAGATTCGCCAGTGCCGTCATGCGCGCGCCTCCGCGCGCTTCGTCACCGGCTGCACGGTCGCCAGTCCGCAGCCGCCGAGCGCGGCGGTCTCCGGAAAACCGGTCGGGATCCACACGCAACCATCCGGCACGCGCGCGTCGATCGCGAGCTCGAGCTCGGCCTCGCCCGCCGCCATACGCACCAATACCGGCTCGCCGCCGCTCACGCCAAGCGCTGCGGCCTGGGCGGCATTGAGCCGCGCGCGCGGGCCCGGATTGTCGGCCGTCGCCTGCAGCGCCGGCGCGCGCCGCGTCAGCGCATCGACCGCATAGATCGGCACCTCGGCGATGCGCGTGACCTGCGCGCGCGACAGCGGCACGAGGTTCTCGGCGGCCGGGCTCAGCCGCGCGCCGCTCAGGTAGGCGCTCGGTGTGGCCACCTCGGTGGCGATCTCGGCGCGCACCTCCTCGATGCCGGTGTAGCCGAAACCCGGCAGCTGCATCATGCTGCCGAGCACGCGCAGTATCTTCCACCCCGGACGCGCCACGCCCGGGGGCTCGACCGCGCCGTTGAATGCCTGGCGCCGGCCCTCGGCATTGACGTAGGTGCCGGCCGATTCGGCGAACGCCGCCATCGGCAGCAGCACATGCGCGTACTCCACCGCCCCGCCGCGGTACGGCGAGGGCTTGAAGCTCGTGAGCATCACCACCAGCTCGGCGGCCTTCATCGCGCTACGCGCCTGCGCGCCATGGAGGCAATCGAGCTCCGGCTCCACACCGTGCAGCAGGTACGCCTTGAGCGGTTCGCGCAGCATCGCCTGCGCGTCGCGCCCGGGCGCGGTGAGCGCCGCACCCATCGGCCCGCGGTGCGGCACGCACCCGGCGAGCCACGCGCCGGCGGCGTTGGCCTCGGGGATGTGCCCGAGCTTGGCGCCGGACAGCTCGGCGATCGTCTGCGCGATGGCGCGCAGACTGGCCGCCTGCGGATGGGCGTGCGCCAGATTGCCGAGCAGCACCGCGGCGTTTTCGCTGCGGAACAGGACCTCGGCCATGGCGCGCGCGGCGGCATCGACCTCGCCGGCGAGCGCGGCGATCTCCGCCGGCAGCGCAGCGTGCTTGAGCTCGGCGAGCGCCACCGCCACCCGCGCCGCCGAACGCACCAGATGCGCTGGCGGCGTGACCAGCTTGTGCGCGAGGCGATAGTTCAGATCGTAGTCGAGCACGTTGATCGCCAGCACCTGTGCGCCCTTGAGCGCCGCCTGGCGGATGCGGTGGTTGAGGAGCGGCTGGTCCTTGCGCAGGTTGCTGCCGATGAGCAGCGCCGCCGTGAGCTTCGAGAGGCTCGCAATCGGCTGGCCGAGATAGGGAAAGAGCGGCTGCGCGGCGTCGTCGCTGAAATCGGTGCGCCGCAGCCGATGGTCGATGTTGTTCGACCCCAGGGCGCGCATGAGCCTGGCGAGCAGGTACATCTCCTCGAGCGTGGCATTGGGCGCGACGAGCGCCCCGAGTTGCTGCGGCCCGTGCGCCGCGAGCACCCGGTTCAGGCTGGTGAGCGTGAACTCGAGCGCGCTCTGCCAGTCGGTCTCCTCCCACTGGCCGTTGCGCCGGATCATGGGCACGGTCAGGCGATCGGGGCCGTTCAAGGCCTCGTAGCTGAAGCGGTCGCGGTCGGCGATCCAGCACTCGTTGATCGCCTCGTTCTCGCGCGGCACGACGCGCAGCACCCGGCCGCGGCGCACCTGCAACTCGATGTTGGTCCCGACGCAGTCGTGCGGACTGACCGCGGCGTGGCCCTCGAGCTCCCAGGGGCGCGCGGTGTAGCGCGAGGGCTTGGCGGTGAGCGCGCCGACCGGGCACAGGTCGATCACGTTGCCGGACAGCTCCGAATCGACGCTGTGCCCGAGGTAGGTGTCGATGCGCATGTGCTCGCCGCGTCCGGTGGCACCGAGCTCCATGACCCCGGCGATCTCCTTGCCGAAGCGCACGCAGCGCGTGCAGTGGATGCAGCGCGTCATTTCCGTGGCGATCAGCGGGCCGATGTCCTTGTCCTTGACGATGCGTTTGACCTCGCGGTAGCGCGAGGCATCCTTGCCGTAGCCGAGCGCCAGGTCCTGCAGCTCGCACTCCCCGCCCTGATCGCAGATCGGACAGTCGAGCGGATGGTTGATGAGCAGGAATTCCATC
>CAZVUN010000163.1:0-5798 GCA_964629975.1 uncultured Acidiferrobacteraceae bacterium
CGCGCCCACATCTCGTTGATGAAGCCGGGGATGGCGTCCTTCTTCACGCCCATCTGCGGCACCCACCAGGCGTGGATGACATCGTTGGCGGTCACCACGAAGCGCACCTTCTTGCCGACCGGCAGTACCAGCGGATTGTCGACCTCGAGCAGGTAGTGCTCGCCCTTCTTTTCCTTGTTCTCGATCTGCTCGCGCGGCGTAGCCAGGTTGCTGAAGAAGCTGATGTCCTGGTCCGGGTACTCGTATTTCCATTTCCACTGATAGCCGGTGACCTTGACGGTGAGATCCGATTTGCTGACGTCGTCCATGTCGATGAGCGTGGCCGTGGACGGAATCGCCATCGCCACCAGGATGAGGAACGGGATCACGGTCCAGATGACCTCGACCGTGTTGTTGTGACTGAAGGTGGCCGCCTTGTAGCCGCGGCTCTTGCGATGGACGATGAGCGAATAGAACATCACCCCGAACACGATCACGAAGATCACCACGCAGATGATCAGGATCAGGTCGTGCAACTCGAGGATCTTGTGGCCGATCGAGGTGACCGGCTTGGGGAAGTTGAGGCCGTATTCGGCGAACGCCAGGCCCGATGCCAGCCACAGGGACACACCGACAATCAGGCGCTGCAGCATGCCTGCGGACCGCTTGCTACCAATCATGGACAATCTCTCCATCGCGATGTGGTTTCGGAATTGTTCGCGGGTGAGGTCGAGCTGCCTCCCCGTTGTTTTGGCGACTGCCGGGCACCGCTGGCCCGCTCCAAGTGTAGCTGCCCGCCCGCGCGGTGCCTCAGTGCGCCGGCGGATGCAATTTCTCCTTCAGCTCCCGGGCCAGGGCCGCGCGTTGCGGTCCGTCCAGGGCACTGCCAACCTCCACGAAGTGGCCGTGTGAACCGAGCAGCACGCGCGGCAACTGCCCACCGCGCTGCGGAGCGGTGCGCACGCGCACCCAGTAACGTTGAAAGCCTTCGCGGGATTCCTTCCCGGCGCTACTCCTTATTATGCGAACGCGATCGTGTTCGATGACGATCAGTTCGTAGTCCGGATGGTGCCGATAGAGCAGCCAGAAGACCGTCCCTACCAACAGCACCTCCAGACCGGCAAACGGCAGGATCAGCACCGCACCGATCGCCCAGAACCCCAGACCGATGGTGAGCGCCACCCCCGCCAGCGCCACGACCAGCGCCGCCATGGCGGGCGGCGGCAGCGAGCGGTTCGGCCGGATCAGGATTTCGACCCTGCGCTGTGCATCGTCCGACAATCGGTGGACGTTCATACGACCACACCGCCACGCCCACCGTCAGGGGCCCGTCTTGCCTGCCTCGGTGGCGCCCAAACGCTGCGCCACCCGCTGTCCCCGCAGCCTGCGCCCTGACCGGGCATCCGCCCTGAGCAGCGCTCGGCTGCGCGCACACCGCGACATTTTGCCGCGGCGCAAACTATCACAAGGCCCAGGGGGTCGCAACCGAACGGACATCAATGGAGGCATAAGCATTGCTGCGTGGACGACAGCCACGCTCAGGCATGCCTGGCCTCTGCCGGCGCCAGGCCGGCCAGCGCCGAGGCGTCGAATCCGGACGCGCTCGCACCGTATGCCAGGCGCGCCAGCAGTGGCGCATCGATGCGCGTCGCGAGCGCCTCAACAGTGGCGGCCGCCGCCTGCATCGCCGGATCGATAGGGTTGGCGACCCAGCCGGCGAGCGTGAGCCCGTCGCGCGCGACCGCCTCGACCGTCAGCAGCGCGTGATTGAGGCAGCCGAGCCGCAGACCCACGACCAGCACCACCGGCAGCGAGAGGCCGCGCGCGATGTCGGCCATGCTGGTCTCGGCACCGAGCGGCACGCGCCAGCCGCCCGCTCCCTCCACCACGACCCAGTCGGCGGCCGCGGCCAGCCGCGCGTAGGCGCTGCGGATCGCCGCGAGCTCGATCGCAACCCCGGCGGCCTGGGCCGCCAGGTGGGGAGCGATCGCCGACGCAAACACATAGGGGTTGACGTCGGCGTAATCGGCCGCGACGTTGCTCGCCGCCAACAACGCCTCGGCGTCCGCGTGGCGCAGACCGCGCGCTCCCGCCTGGGCGCCGCTCGCCACCGGCTTCATGCCGATCACGCGCTGGCCGCGCGCCGCCAGCGCCGTCAGCAACGCGCACGCCACCCGCGTCTTGCCAACGCCCGTGTCCGTGCCGGTGATGAACAGCGCGCGTGTCATCGCCGCGGCCTGCGCCCGATGTGCGCCACCGGCACCCCGCCGCCACCGGCCGCCGGCGACGGCGCCCAGGCATGCCCGTATACCACTTCATAGGTCGCCGGCACCCGCCCATCGGCCGCCTGCGGCGGGTAGCTGGCGCGCAGGCGCGCGAACTGCCGACGCCCGGTCAGGCCGCGCGCGCGACCGTGCGTGGCATTGTGCGCGCCAACCCGCTTGAGCTCGCGCATGACCTCGGTGACATCGCCGTAGGTCAGGGTCAGGTGCTCGACATCGAGTACCGGGTCGGCCAGCCCGGCGCGCACCATGGCATCACCGACGTCATGCATGTCGAGGAAGGCATGCACGTGCATGCGCGCATCGACCGCGCGCCAGGCGGCGCGCAGCTCCTTCAACGTATCCGGTCCGAAACTGGTGAAGAACAGCACCCCGCCCGGGCGCAGCACGCGCCGGAACTCGGCGAACACGCGCGCGACATCACACCACTGGAGCGTGAGGTTGGACACGATCATGTCGAGCGACTGCGCGGCGAGCGGCAGCGCCTCGGCATCGGCGCAGGCGAAGCGCCACGCCCCGCTCGCCCAGCGCCGCCACCAGGGCAGCGCGGTGCGCGCGCGGCGCACCATGTTAAGCGCAATGTCGAGGCCGATGATCTCGGCGTGGCGATAGCGGCGTGCGAGCGCGCGTGTGCAATAGCCCGTGCCGCAACCGACGTCGAGCACGCGCGCGGGCTGGAGGCGGATCAGCTCGAGGCGCTCGAGCAGCCGCTCGGCGACCGCGCGCTGCAGCACCGCGGCCTGGTCGTAGGTCGCGGCGGCGCGCTCGAAGGCGGCGCGGGCGCGCGCCTTATCGAGCATCCATTCGGCGGGCTGGTTCATGCTGCTCCTGCAGGAAGGACTGGATGGCCGCGAGGCTCGCGCCTGCATGCGACAGGAACGGCGCATGCCCGGCCGCGGCGATCGTGACGAGCCGCGCGCGCGGCAGCTGCCTCGCCAGGTATTCGCCGGCCGCAACCGGCACCAGCCGGTCACGCCGGCCGTGCAATACCAGCGCCGGCACATCCAGCGCCGGCAGCATGCCGCGCACATCGCTCGTTGCGAGCAGCGCGAGCCCGGTGTGCAGCGCCTCCGGCGCCGGCTCGCCGTGCGCCAGAAGCCGCCCGCGCAGTGCGCGCAGCGCCGCGCGCTCGGCCTCGCCACTGCCGAACTGCAGCGTCAGGAAGCGCGTCAGGGTCGCGTGGTAGTCGAGCGCGAGGTCGTCGGCGAACTGCTGCAAGGTCGCACCCGGCATGGCGCAGCGCCAGTCGTGCGCCTGCACGAAGCGCGGGGTGGTGCCAATCAACCCCAGGGCACTCACCGCGGGCCCGGCGCGCTGCGCCGCCGCGAGCGCCAGCAGCCCGCCGAGCGACCACCCAATCCACACCGCCGGCCGTGGCACGGCGGCCAGCACCTGCTCGGCGAGCGCGCCGAGATCGCTGCCCGCGCGCCACGCGGTGCGACTGCGGCCGAAGCCCGGCAGATCGACACAGTGCACGCGATATTGCTCGGCGAGCGCCGCTGCCGCATCCGACCACACCCCGCCGTGCAGCCCCCAGCCGTGCAGCAGCACGAGATCGCGGCCGCTACCGCGGGTGTCGATGTGCAGGCTCATACGCCCTCGGCGCGCGGCAGCGCCGCGAGCGCCTCGAGCAGCCGATCGACGTGCCGCTCCTCGTGCGCTGCGGACAGGCTGATGCGCAGACGGGCCGCGCCCGCCGGCACGGTCGGCGGGCGGATCGCCGGCACCAGGATGCCGCGCGCGCGCAGGGCGTGCGCCGCGGCAAGCGCACGCTCGGCGCTGCCCAGGATGAGCGGCTGGATCGGCGTGGCCGAGGGCGCGAGCGGCAGCCCGAGTTGCTGCGCCCCGTGCCGCAGGCGCGCAACCAGCGCGCGCAGCTTCGCGCGCCGCCACGGCTGCGTTTGCACCACACGCAAGGCGGCACGCACCGCCTCGGCCAGCGCCGGCGGCAGCGCCGTGGTGTAGACATAGCTGCGCGCGTGCTGGATCAGGGTCTCAATCAGCGCGGCCTCGCCCGCGACGAAGGCGCCCGCCACGCCGAACGCCTTGCCGAGCGTGCCCATCAGGATCACGGGCGCCTGCAACGCGACGCCGAGCTGCTCGAGTGTGCCGCGCCCGTTCGCCCCGAGCACCCCGAGCCCGTGGGCATCGTCGGCCAGCAGCCAGGCGCCGTGCGCGTGCGCCTTCGCCAGGGTGGCGAGTTCGCGCAGCGGGGCAAGGTCGCCGTCCATGCTGAACACGGCATCGGTTGCGATCAGCGCCTCGCCGCGGGACTGCGCGAGCCAGTGGGCGAGCTGGTCGACATCCGCGTGCGCATAGCGCCTGACCCTGGCGCGCGCCAGGCGCGCGGCGTCGATGAGCGAGGCGTGGTTGAGCCGGTCCTCGAAGAGGACGCTGTGCCGGCCGCTCAGGGCGGTGACGACGCCGAGGTTCGCCATGTAGCCGGTCGAGAACAGCAGCGCACGCTCGCTGCCCACGAAGGCCGCGAGCTCCTCCTCCAGGGCGTGATGCGCGCGGCTGTGACCGCTCACCAGGTGCGAGGCCCCGGCCCCGACGCCGTAGCGTTCGGCACCGGCGCGCAGCGCGGCGATCAGCGAGGGGTCACTGGCCAAGCCGAGATAATCGTTGCTGCAGAACGACAGCATGGCCTGCCCGTCGATCCGCACCTCGACGCCCTGCGGCGAGTCGAGCACGAAACGCTCCCGGTAGAGCTGCGCGGCGCGGCGGCGCTGCAGTTCAGTGGCGAGCTTGGCGAGCAGTGGCGACACGGGGCGGCACTTCAGGCAGGACGCGGACTCGGGTAAGGTGGCGCGGCGCCACGGCCGGACGTGCCGTGACGCGGGTCGCCGCCAGTCTAGTGACTGGCGGATGCTTGTCAACACGACGGGACCATCGTGGTTAACCAGCGCCTGCACGGATTGCGCGACTTCCTGTTCCCCGGCCAGTGCCTGCTGTGCGGCGCGCGGCTCGCCTGCGGCGCCGAGCTGTGCGCGCCGTGCGAGGCCGAGCTGCCGTGGCTTCGGTCTGCGTGCCTGTGCTGCGCGGCACCCCTGCCGGCCGCCGGCCTGCGCTGTGCGCGCTGCCAGCAGTCGCCGCCGGCCTTCGAGCGTACCGTGGCGCTGTTTCGTTATGCCGCACCGGTCGACCAGCTGATCCTGCGCCTCAAATACCACGGCGACCTGAGCCTCGCGCGGCTGCTGGGCACGCGCCTTGCCGCGGCGCTCACCGCCGAGCATGTCGACCTGATCGTGCCGGTGCCGCTGCATCGCACGCGCCTGCGCAGCCGCGGCTACAACCAGGCGCTCGAGCTCGCGCGCCCGATCGCGCGCCGCCTGGGCGTGCCGCTCGACTACCGGGCGGTGAGGCGCACGCGTGCCACCGCCCCGCACGTCGACCTGGATCATGAGGCGCGGCGGCGCAACGTGCGCGGCGCGTTTCGCGCGCGCACGGATCTCGCGGGCGCGCGCGTGGCGATCGTCGACGATGTCATGACCAGCGGGCACACGGCGAACGCCGTGGCCGCGGCGCTGCGCGCCG
>CAZVUN010000164.1:0-3443 GCA_964629975.1 uncultured Acidiferrobacteraceae bacterium
TTCCTCGATGGCCGACAGGTAATGCACGTCGTCCGTCACCTTGCCGTTCACGACCCTGCGGTAGGCGGTTTCGAGGAAGCCGTACTCGTTGGTGCGCGCATACACGGCGAGCGAGTTGATGAGGCCGATGTTCGGGCCTTCCGGCGTCTCGATCGGACATACCCGCCCGTAGTGGGTCGGGTGCACGTCGCGCACCTCGAACCCGGCGCGCTCGCGCGTCAGGCCCCCGGGGCCGAGGGCCGAGACGCGGCGCTTGTGGGTCACTTCGGACAAGGGGTTGGTCTGGTCCATGAACTGGCTCAATTGCGAGGAGCCGAAGAACTCCTTGACCACCGCCGACACGGGCTTGGCATTGATCAGCTCCTGCGGCATCAGGCCCTCGGACTCGGCCAGCGACAGGCGCTCCTTGACGGCACGCTCGACGCGCACCAGGCCGACGCGGAACTGGTTCTCGGCCAATTCACCCACCGAGCGCACGCGGCGGTTGCCGAGGTGATCGATGTCGTCGACCTCGCCCTTGCCGTTGCGCAGCTCGACCAGGATCTTGAGCGCATCGATGATGTCTTCCTTGGTGAGGATGCCCGGGCCTTCGTCCGAGGCGCGTCCGACGCGGCGGTTGAACTTCATGCGCCCGACCGCCGACAGGTCGTAGCGCTCCGGCGTGAAGAACAGGTTGTTGAACAGCGTCTGCGCGGCGTCGCGGGTCGGCGGCTCGCCGGGGCGCATCATGCGGTAGATCTCGATCTGGGCCTCGAGCGCATCGCGCGTCGGATCGAGGCGCAGGGTGTCGGACATGAACGGGCCGCGGTCGAGCTCGTTGGTGTAGATGGTCTTGATGGTCTCGATGCCGGCCGCGAGGCAGCGGTCGAGCACATCCTGCGTGACCGGATCGTTGGCCGCGGCGATGAGCTCACCGGTCGCGGCGTTGACCACGTCCTCGCCGAGCGCGCGCCCGATGAGCATGGCCGCCGGCACGGTCAGGTATTTGAGGCGCGACTGCTCGAGCGCGCGGATGTGGCGGCCGCTGATGCGCCGCCCGGCCTCGACGATGACCTCGCCCTTGGGCGTGGTGATCTCGAAGTCGAGCTGCATGCCGCGCAGGCGCGGCGGGATGAGCTCCATGCGGATGCCGTCCTTGCCGAGATGGAAGCTGTCCATCTCGAAGAAGGTCTGCAGGATGTCCTGCGTGCTCATGCCGAGGGCGCGCAGCAGGATCGTGGCCGGCAGCTTGCGCCGCCGATCGATGCGCACGTACACGTAGTCCTTCGGGTCGAACTCGAAGTCGAGCCACGAGCCGCGGTAGGGAATCACGCGCGCCGAGTACAGGAGCTTGCCGGAGGAGTGGGTCTTGCCGAAGTCGTGCTCGAAGAACACGCCGGGCGAGCGGTGCAGCTGCGACACGATCACGCGCTCGGTGCCGTTGATGATGAACGTGCCGTTGTCGGTCATGAGCGGGATCTCGCCCATGTACACTTCCTGCTCCTTGATGTCGCGCACGGTCTTGGAGCCGGTGGTCTCGTCGCGGTTGAACACCACGAGCCGCACCAGCACGCGCAGCGGCGCGGCATAGATGAGTCCGCGCTGCATGCACTCGCGCACGTCGAACGGGGGCTGGCCCAGGCGATAGCTCACGAATTCGAGCGCGGCGTTGCCGTTGTACGACTCGATCGGGAACACCGTCTTGAACGCAGCCTGCAGACCCTGATCGATGCGCTGCTCGGGGCGCACCTCCGCCTGGAGAAACTGCCGGTAGGATTCCTTCTGAATCTCGAGAAGGTAGGGAACCTTGAGCACGCTCGGGCGCTTGCCAAAGTTCTTGCGGATCAGTTTCTTTTCGGTGAATGAGTAGCTCATGCTCGTCCTCGGGTGTCGCAATCAGCCGGGCACAGCGCCCGCCGACCAAAAACCGAAAAAGCGCGCAAGGCCGGTGGCGTCCCCGCCACCAGCCTTGCGCGGTAGTGCTGCCAGCGCAGCGGCCCGCCGGGCCGGCTGCGAAATGCCACGCGTGCGCAATGCCGTGGCTTACTTGAGCTCCACCTTGGCGCCGGCCGCCTCGAGCTCCTTCTTCATCTTCTCGGCCTCGTCCTTCGGCACGCCTTCCTTCACGGTCTGCGGTGCGCCTTCCACCAGGTCCTTGGCTTCCTTCAGTCCGAGCGTGGTAACGGCACGCACCGCCTTGATGACGGCAACCTTGTTGTCGCCGGAGGCGGTCAGCACGACGTCGAAGCTGTCCTTGGCCTCGGCCGGGGCCGCGGCAGCGGCACCGGCGGCGGCCGGGGCGGCCACGGCGACGGCGGCCGCCGACACACCGAACTTGGCCTCCATGTCCTTGATGAGCTCGGACAGCTCGAGCACGGTCATGCCGGCAACGGCATTGAGAATGTCTTCTTTCGAAACGGCCATGAGTGATCTCCTGTAAACGTGAATCGGGGAAATGGGTTTAGGCGGCCTGACCCTTGGCGTCGCGCACCGCGGCGAGCACCCGCACGAACTTCGCCGGGACCTCGTTCAGGGTCTGGACGAACTTCTGCACCGGCGCCTGCATGGTGCCGAGCAGCTGCGCCAGCAGCTGTTCGCGCCCGGGGAGTTTCGCGAGCGCCTGGATCTGCGCCAGCGTCATGAGCTTGCCGCCCATGGCGCCGGCCTTGATCTTGAGCGCTTCGTTGTCCTTGGCGAACTCGCTCAGGACCTTGGCGACCGCGACCGGATCGGACGACACCGCATACGCCAGGGGACCGACCATCTGGTCCTTGAGGCACGCGAATTCCGAACCGTCGACGGCGCGCCGCGCGAGCGTGTTCTTGACCACGCGCAGATAGACCTTGCCCTCGTGCGCCTTGCGGCGCAGCTTGGTCATCTGCTCGACGGACAAGCCGCGGTACTCCGCCAGCATCGCCGCCTGCGCGCCCTTCAACGTCTGGGCGAGCTCGGCGACCACCGCCTGCTTCTGCTCTAAGTTAAGACTCATACGAGTCACCTCCAGTTGTTGCTACACCGGTGACCGTAACCAGGAGAACACCTGCCTGTTTCGGGTACACCGTCTGCGCAGGGTCTTACCGGTATTAAGCGGTTGCCCGCCCCTGCGGTCTTTGACGTTCATCCGGCGACCGACTGCACCGCCGAACGACCCAAAGTCCACTCAACACAACCCAACCTTGCTACACCCCTCGCCCACGAGGGCGGGGCAGCGGTGAGGGCGCGGCGGCCCTCAGCCTTGTTAGCCGCTTAAAGCGACAGGCCCGCGACGTCGAGCTGGATCCCGGGCCCCATCGTGGTCGAAATCGTCACCTTCTTGATGTACGCACCCTTGGCCGTGGCCGGCTTGGCCTTGATCAGGGCCGCCATCAGCGACATCAGGTTCTCGCGCAACGCCTCCGGCGCGAACGACGCCTTGCCGATCGCGCAGTGCACGATGCCCGCCTTGTCGGTGCGGAACTGCACCT
>CAZVUN010000164.1:3543-5794 GCA_964629975.1 uncultured Acidiferrobacteraceae bacterium
GCCTTGCCGATCGCGCAGTGCACGATGCCCGCCTTGTCGGTGCGGAACTGCACCTGGCCGGCCTTGGCGTTCTGGATCGCCTTTTCCACGTTCGGCGTGACGGTGCCGACCTTGGGATTGGGCATCAGGCCGCGCGGCCCGAGGATCTGGCCGAGGCTCCCCACGATCTTCATGGCGTCCGGGGTGGCGATGCACAGATCGAAATCGATCTGCCCGGCCTTGATGCGGTCGGCCAGGTCCTGGAAGCCGACGATGTCGGCACCGGCAGCGCGCGCCTTCTCGGCCGCCGCGCCCTCGGCAAACACCGCCACGCGCACGGTCTTGCCCGTGCCGCGCGGCATGATGGCCGTGCCGCGCACGTTCTGGTCCGACTTCTTGGCGTCGATTCCGAGATTCACGCTCACATCGACCGATTCATCGAACTTCGCCGAGGCGACCGACTTGAGAATGGCGAACGCCTCCTCCACCGGGTACTGCTTGCCACGCTCGAACTTGGCGAGCTGTGCCTGCATGCGCTTGCCCATGTCACACCCCCTCGACGTCCACGCCCATCTGACGGCAGGAACCGGCGATCATGCGCACGGCCGCGTCGATGTCGTTGCAGTTCATGTCCGGCATCTTGATCTTGGCGATCTCTTCCAGCTGCTTGCGGCTGATCTTGCCGACCTTGACCTTGTTGGCCTGGCTCGATCCGGTCTCCAGCCCGATCGCCTTCTTGATCAGCACCGTCACGGGCGGCGTCTTGGTGATGAAGGTGAAGCTCTTGTCGCTGAACACCGTGATGATCACCGGGATCGGCATGCCCTTTTCCATCTTCTGCGTGGCAGCGTTGAACTGCTTGCAGAACTCCATGATGTTGAGACCATGCTGACCGAGCGCCGGGCCAACGGGCGGCGAGGGGTTCGCCGAGCCGGCCGCGACCTGCAACTTCACGTACGCGGTTATCTTCTTTGCCACTGTCTACTCCTTGCGGGTCCAAGCGGCCGTTGTCGGCCTCCCCGTGTTGTTTACTGCAATTCTGAATGGTGAATGCTGAATCGAAGTGCGCGCGTTGCGCGCCCCTCGATTCGCTGTTGCGCATCAAGCATTCAACATTCGCTTCTCAGGCCTTCTCCACCTGGCTGAAGTCGAGCTCCACCGGTGTCATGCGGCCGAAGATCGACACCGATACCTTGAGCTTGTTCTTTTCGTAGTTGACGTCCTCGACCGTGCCGTTGAAGTCGGCGAACGGACCGTCAATCACGCGCACCTGCTCGCCCGTGGTGAACGAGAACTTGGGCTTCGGCTTTTCCACGCCCTCCTGTACCTGCTGCAGGATGGCCTGCGCCTCCTTGTCGGTGATCGGCGCGGGCTTGGAGCCGGAGCCGCCGACGAAACCGGAGACCTTCGGCACATTCTTGACCAGATGCCAGGTCTCCTCGTCCATCTCCATCTTTACCAGCACGTAGCCGGGGAAGAACTTGCGCTCGCTGGTGCGCTTCTGGCCGGCCTTCATCTCCACGACCTCTTCCATCGGCACCAGGATCTCGCCGAACTTGTGTTCCATGTGGGCGTTCTTGATGTGCTCCTTGAGCGAGCGCACCACGGCCTTCTCAAAGCCCGAATAGGTATGCACCACGTACCAACGCATCGTCATAGGAATCAGGTTCCCTGTCCGGTCAGCGCCTGCAGCGCCTTGAGCAACGCCCAGTCCACGATCCACAAGAACAGCGCCACCACCACGACCATGGCGAACACCACGAGTGTCACCTGCACGGTCTCCTTGCGCGCCGGCCACACCACCTTGCGCAGCTCCTGGCGCGACTCCTTGGCGAATTCCCACGCCGCCTTGCCCGGCGCCGACTGATACGCAACCGCCACCGCCAGCGCGATGGCGACCAGCAGCGCGGCGATGCGGATCAGATCCGGCTTGTCGCCGAGGAAATAGAAGGCGCCGATGCCGATCGCCACGATCAGCACCGCTGCCACGAGCTTCAACTTGTCTGCCATCTACTACCTATTAAGTGGCAGGCCAGGAGGGAATCGAACCCCCAACCTGCGGTTTTGGAGACCGCTGCTCTGCCAATTGAGCTACTGGCCTATATCAAGTCCAGCGTTACGTGTTCCGTTGTCAGTGTTAAGTCAGGGATGGCGCGGGTCGCGCGCCTCCTTTACAGATCACTGACCACTGAGCACTTCACGCTGCCTTATCCAACGCTGCCTTACTCGATCACCTTCGCCACCACCCCGGCCCCCACGGTGCGCCCGCCCT
>CAZVUN010000165.1:0-5720 GCA_964629975.1 uncultured Acidiferrobacteraceae bacterium
GGCGCGCGACCCTGTCGCGGTCGGCGGGCGCCCTGGCGAGCGTCGCCCCGAGCGCGCGCTTGCGCAATCCCGAGGTCGGATCGGTCGCACCGTCGATGGTTGCCTCGTCTTCCCACAGGTCGCTGTAGGCGAGTGTTGCGGTCCACGACTGCATGTCCTCGGTAAACAGCGTGTAGCCGACCGCCGCCGAGCCGCTCGCGCGATTGCCGAGGCGCTTGTCGTAGGGTTCGACGTAGCTTCCGTACTCGCGGTTGACCGGGCGCTCGAGGTGCGTGCCGTACGCGGCGGTGAGCGTGACCGTCCAGGGAAACACGGTTTTATCGAGCACCACTTGCGCATCGAGCCGGTAGAAGCCGCGCCCGGTGATATCGAAGTTGTCCGTGACGTTGTCGTAGGGCGACACGCCGGTGGGGATCGTGAGGGCGGCGCCGAAATAGACGGCCGGCTTGAGGTCCTGCCAGCTTTCCACGCGCCACACGCACATCACCTTGTCGAAGGCCTCGTACCACAGGCTCACGGTGGTGTCGCCGAGGCCGTCGGTGTTGCGGGTGAAACCGGTGTAGGTATTGCGGTTCCACACGTACGGCGCGAGCACCGAGGCCTGCCAGTTGGGCGCAAGCCGCGCGGCGAACCCGGCGTTGAGGCGGTACTGGTTGAGATCGGAGCCCGGCGGATCGGGCGACCAGGTGCCGTCCTCGCCCCAGAAGCCGTCGTAGTGCTCATAGTCGACCGACACATCGACCATGGCGCGCGAAAACTTGGGCAGCAGCAGGGTCGTGCTGCCGGTGCCGCCGCAACACGACCCCGCCTGCGCCGTTACCGCGGCGAGGCCCAAGGCGAGCCCCGCCGCGACGCCGAGCGGCCGCAAGCGCATGCGCCTGTCAGGGCGCGGTGAAGGCGAGCTGCGGCATGGCACCTGCAGCCGTCTGCATGACCTTGCCGTTGACCGTCAGGCGCACCTGCAAGGTGCCCGCCAGCCCGGTGAGCGCCGTGATCGCATAACGCCCGGTCGTGCCGTCGGCCGTCAATGTCTGCCAGCTTGCCCCGCCGTCGCTCGACACCTCGACCGTCACGCTCGAAAGGGTCACGTCGGGCCGCACGCCGGTCGTGGAATCCACAGGCCCCTGCAAGATGCGCCCCGCATAGACCGACGGGAACGACAGCGTATGCGCGTGCGGATCGGCACCGGGGGCGGGGTTGGCGATGTTCTGCGTCGAGACGAAGAGCGTCAGGTCGTGGCCGCTCGAACCGGCGGGCGTGGCCGCATGCAGCCATATGCGATAGGGGCGCGCCTGGGTGATGCCGTCCATGCCGGTCCACTGATCGGCGGCATTGCTCGCGCTGGCGACGAGCACCTTGCCGCCCATGGGCATTTTCACCTGCGGATGGAAGATGACCTCGGTCGAGTGCTCGGCGGTGGCGCGGTTGCCGTCGCTGTCTTCCTTGAGGTAGGCCACATAGTCCCACACGCCCATCGGCGTGCCGCCGGCCATCTCCGAGGCCATGACGTAGTAGTTGTCGAGCACGTACTCGCCCGGGCCGGCCACCTGCGGGTCGTGACCATGCGGGGTGGTGTGGTCGTGGCCGTTCAGCATCGACATCATCGGATGGTTGCTCACGCCGACGATGTCGGGGTCGGTCACGATGTCGATCGGCTGATCGGTGTCGGCGTCGATGAGCCTGAGCCGGTGGCGCACGCGCGCCGTCCAGAAGCCCTTGCTGAACGGCGCATCGGCCACGGTATCGAGGGTGACGCGGATGCGCCGGCCCTTGGCGGTGATGACGGTCTTGCTCGCGCCCTCGGCGTCGTAGGGCAGCGTCGGGTAGCCGCTCTGGGGGGCGCTCAGATGCGCGTGATCGTGATTGGCCTCGGCGCCGGCGAAGCTGCCCATGGCCTTGACCCAGCGGAAGGCGAGCCCCTCGGCGGCATGCAGGGCGCTCAGGTCGAGCGCGCCGAGCGTGACCGGCGCGCTGCCGTCGTGACCGTCGAGATCGCCGTCGGCGAGATCGCGCGCGAGTGCTGCGGGCAGCGCGGCGATGTCGTTGGCGTTCACACCGAGGTTCGCGGCGAGCGCGCTCGTGGCGCCGGCGCGGAAGCTCGCGTCGCGGTCGGCCTGCGGGCGCGCCGCCGCCGTTGCCGCGTCGGTGGCGAGCGGGTCGAACGGCACCGCACTCATGTTGGGTAGGTAACCAAAGGCGTTCTGGAACGCGCTCTGCGCCTGGGCGAGCGTCTGGCCGTGGTTGGCCACAAGCGCGCGGATCACCGTGCTGTCCGGCGTGATCGGGGCGCTGCCCGCCTGGCCGGCGGCGAAGTGACCGGCGGCGGTGCGCAGGGCGAGCGGATTGGCGGCGCTCAGCGCAACCGTCGCGCCGCTCATCTCGTCGGTGTAACTGCCGGTGACGGTGAAGTCGAGCTCACCGGCCAGGGCCGCATCGGGCACGGCGACGGTGAACGACCCATTGCTCACCGGCGCGGTGGCAATGGCAGCGCCGGCGCTGTCGCCCACGGTGACGCTGCCGTTCACCGCCCCGGCGATCGCCATGCCGGTGATGGTGGTGGTGCTGGTGGAAGAACCGCCGCTGCCACTGCCGCAGCCGCCGAGCACGAACCCGGCGAGCGCGAGCAGCGTCAGCAGACGCATGTGCGCCAAGGTCAGCATGGAAGTCTCTCCTCGTGTGTGTCTTGTATCGGCCCGGGCGGGCCGTCCTGTCGATGTACGCCGGCGCCGCAGTCTAGGGTGCGCGCGCCGGTGTGTCGTGAGACAAATCGTCGCAGGGCCGCGGGCGGCGGCACTGCGACAATTGGTCGCAGTGCAGGCCACGCGCCTCGCCGGTAGGCTTGCGCGCATTCACTGCGGTGGGAGCGGGCGCGTGCCGATGCGTCGAGACAAGCTTTCTCTCCTGATCCTGAGCGCGCTCGCGCTCGCCGCCGGCGCGGCCGGCTTTCTTGGCGGCCTGCAGGCGTGGCGCGCGCTCAGCGCGACGGTCACGCTCAGCGGACAGACCGACCCCGGCTGCGATCTTCAGCGCGGGCCGTGCCGGGCGCGCTTTGCCGGCGGCGCAGAACTGGTGGTGACGGTCGCGCCGCGGCCCATTCCCCTGGTCAAACCGCTGACGGTCGATGTCGAGGTGCATGGCCTTACGGTCGATTCGGTCGAGGTCGATATCCGCAGCCCCGACATGTACATGGGCTACCACCGCCGGGGGCTGCGGACAGTCGATGCGCAGCGCTTCAGCGGCCAGACCGTCCTGCCGGTGTGCATTCTCGATCGCATGCGCTGGGAGCTGCGCGCCCTCGCCCGCCGCGGCAACACCGTGCACGAGGCGGTATTCGTGTTTGAAACCGTCGCCGAGCGCGCCAGGCTGCCCGCATGAAAAGGCGCATCGTCTTGTTCGCCCTGGTCACGGCTGCGGGCCTCGCCGCCGGCGCATTGCTCGCACCCCGCTTCCTGCCGCAGCCCGAGGCGTCGCTGCCCCCGGGTGGCGAGTTCGCGCTTGCGTCGGCCGACGGGCCGGTGACACTGGCGGGTCTGCGCGGCAAGGCGGTGCTCGTCTATTTCGGCTACACCGCCTGCCCGGACATCTGCCCGACCTCGCTCGCGCTCATCACGTTCGCGCTGCGTGCGCTCACGCCCGAGGAAGCCGAGCGCGTGCGCGTGCTGTTCGTGTCGGTCGACCCGGAGCACGACACGCTGCCCAGGCTCAAACAGTATGCGCAGGCCTTTCATCCCGCGGTGATCGGCGCGACCGCCGCCCCCGCGGTGCTGACCGACATGGCGCGCCGCTACGGCGGGCAGTTCTCGGTCGAGCGGCTCGATTCGGCGCTCGGCTATGCCGTCGACCACACCTCCTACACCAGCGTGCTGGCACCGGACGGACGGCTCATCGCCCATCTGCCGCACGGCACCCAACCCGATGCGATCGTCGCCGCCATCCGAGCGGCCCTCGCTCGCTAGGGCAATCGCCTCACCATGCTTTCACGGAGATCCGCCATGCACACCAAGATGCGCCGCTACCTGCTCGTTGCTGTACTGCTGCCCGCACCGCTGCCTGCCGCGGGTGCGGGCGAAACCCTGCACATAATCGATCCCCATGTGCGCGCCGTGCCGGCCGGCCAGGCGCAGACGGCGGCCTACATGACGCTGCGCAACAGCAGCGCAAAGACCGCAACACTCGTGCAGGCGTCCAGCCCCGCGGCGCGCGCGGTGGAACTGCATACCGTGGTGGACGAAGGCGGCGTGAAGAAGATGCGCCCGGTGGCGAAGATCGACGTTCCGGCCGGGGGCGAGACGCCGCTCAAGCCCGGCGGGCTGCACATCATGCTGATCGGGCTCAAGGAGCCGCTCAAGGAGGGCGCGAGCATTGCGCTCACGCTCACGTTTGCCGATGGCACGCGCCGCGAGGTCAGCGCGCCGGTCAAGGCGATCGGCGCCACCGTGCCGACCATGCACCACGGGCACTGACGCCCGGCGTCGCGTTGCCGGCAGTGCCGCCCGCGCAAACGATCAAGGCGCGAGTTTCTTCTTCAGCAGCTCGTTGACCTGCGCCGGGTTGGCCTTGCCGCCGGTGGCCTTCATCACCTGGCCGACGAAGAAGCCGAACAACGCCTCCTTGCCGGCGCGGTACTGTTCGAGCTGTTTTGGATTCTTCGCCAGCACGTCCGCGATCACGCTCTCGATCGCGCCGCTGTCGGTGATCTGCTTGAGGCCCTTCTTGGCGATCACGGCGTCGGCGTCACCCTCGCCGGCCCACATCGCCTCGAGCACGTCCTTGGCGATCTTGCCGGAGATGGTGTTGTCGGCCAGGCGCTTGAGCAGCCCGGCCAGCATCGCCGCCGTGACCGGCGACTTGCTGATGTCCTTGTTATCGCGGTTGAGGAAGCCGGACAGCTCGACTGACACCCAGTTGGCGGCGATCTTGGCATCGACGGCGGATTCGTGCACCACGGTCTCGTAGAACTCGGCCATGGCTTTCGAGGCGGTCAGCACGCCGGCGTCGTAGCGATTCAATCCGTACTGGCTCATGAAGCGCGCGCGCTTGGCGTCCGGCAGCTCCGGCAGGGTCTTTTCCACCTCGCGCACGAACTCCTCGTCGAGCACGAGTGGCGGCAGGTCCGGGTCGGGGAAGTAGCGATAGTCCATCGCCTCTTCCTTGCTGCGCATGGAACGGGTCTGGTCGCGGTCGGCGTCGTACAGGCGCGTTTCCTGCACGATCTTGCCGCCGCCTTCGAGGATGTCGATCTGGCGCTCGATCTCGTGCTCGATCGCCCGCTCCACGAAACGGAAGGAGTTGACGTTCTTGATCTCGCAGCGCGTGCCGAGCCTGGCATCGCCCTTCCTGCGCACCGACACGTTGGCGTCGCAGCGGAAAGAGCCCTCCTGCATGTTGCCGTCGCAGATGCCCAGGTACACGACCAGCTGGTGCAGCTTCTTCATGTACGCCACGGCCTCTTTCGCCGAGCGCAGATCCGGCTCGGACACGATTTCGAGCAGGGGCGTCCCGGCACGGTTCAGATCGATGCCGGTCATGCCATGGAAGTCCTCGTGCAGGCTCTTGCCCGCGTCCTCCTCGAGGTGCGCGCGCGTGATGCCGATCCGCTTCTCGACACCGTCGACCTCGATGGTGAGGCTCCCCTTGGCGATCACTGGGATCTCGTACTGCGAGATCTGGTAGCCCTTGGGCAGGTCCGGGTAGAAGTAGTTCTTGCGCGCGAACACCGA
>CAZVUN010000166.1:0-5506 GCA_964629975.1 uncultured Acidiferrobacteraceae bacterium
ATCTGCCAGGGCTTCACCGGCAAGCAGGGCACGTTTCACTCCGAGCAGGCGATCGCCTACGGCACGACCATGGTCGGCGGGGTCACGCCCGGCAAGGGCGGGCAGATGCACCTGGCGCTGCCGGTGTTCAATACCGTGAAGGAGGCGGTCGCCGCGACCGGCGCCAATGCCACCATGATCTACGTCCCGGGGGGGGTAGACGCCCCCCCCCCGACTCGATCATGGAGGCGGCCGCGGCCGGCATCACGGTCATCGCCTGCATCACCGAAGGCATCCCGGTGCGCGACATGCGCCGGGTGAAGAATGCGCTGCGCCAGTACTATCCGCAGGTCGCGCTCATCGGCCCCAACTGTCCCGGCATCATCACCCCGGGCGAGTGCAAGATCGGCATCATGCCAGGCTTCATCCACAAGCCGGGCAAGATCGGCATCGTGTCGCGCTCCGGCACCCTCACCTACGAGGCGGTGTATCAGACCACCAACGAAGGGCTGGGGCAGAGCACCTGTATCGGCATCGGCGGCGATCCGATCCAGGGACTCAACTTCGTCGACTGCCTGAAGCTGTTCCAAGCCGACCCGCAGACCGAGGGCATCGTCCTGGTCGGCGAGATCGGCGGCCAGGCCGAGGAGGACGCCGCCGAGTACATCAAGCGCCATGTCACCAAGCCGGTGGTCGCCTACATCGCCGGGGTCACCGCGCCCAAGGGCAAGCGCATGGGCCATGCCGGCGCCGTCATTGCCGGCGGCAAGGGCACGGCGGAGGAGAAATTCCGCGCGCTCGAGGCGGCCGGCGTGCACACCGTGCGCGCCCCCACCGACATCGGCCGGCGCATGCGTGAGGTGCTGGGCGGCTAGATGGCCGAGCGGCTGCGCATCGTCCTCGGGCAGCTCAACCTGCTGGTCGGGGACGTGTCGGGCAATGTCGCCAAGCTGATCGCGGCCGCGCAGCGCGCGCGCGATGAGCTCAAGGCGCACGCCATCGTCTTTCCCGAGCTCGCCCTCACCAGCTACCCGCCGGAAGACCTGCTGCTGCGTGCCGATCTCACCGCGCGCGTCGAATCCGGCCTGGGCGAGCTGATGCGCGCCACGCCCGGCATCGATGTGATCGTCGGCTACCCGCGCCGCCAGCATGGCCGGCTGTACAACGCCGCGGTGCTGCTGCGCGAGGGGCGGCTCGCCGCCAGCTACTACAAGCATTGTCTGCCGAACTATCTGGTGTTCGACGAAAAGCGCTACTTCGCGGAGGGGCGCGACCCGTGCGTCATCGACATCCGCGGCGTGCCGGTCGGGCTCACGGTGTGCGAGGACGTGTGGGAGGGCTGGCCGGTGGACGAGGCGGTGCGCGCCGGCGCGCGGCTCATCGTGAATCTCAACGCCTCGCCCTACCATCGCAACAAGCACCGGGAACGCTTCGCCGTGGTGGCGCAGGCCGCGCGGCGCAACGGCGTGGCGCTGCTGTACGTCAATCTCGTGGGCGGCCAGGACGAGCTGGTGTTCGACGGCGATTCCTTCGTGGTCGACGCCGAGGGCACCATCACCCAGCGGGCGCCGGCCTTCGAGGAAGGGCTGCACCTGGTGGAGATCGATGCCGGGCCGCGCCCGCGCCCGGTGCCGGCGGCGAGCGTGCTGGAGCTGCCGGAGGAGCAGAGCGTGTACTCGGCGCTGGTACTGGGGGTGCGCGACTACGTCGGCAAGAACGGCTTCCCGGGCGTGGTGATCGGTCTGTCCGGCGGCATCGACTCGGCGCTCACGCTGTGCATCGCAGTCGATGCGCTCGGCGCCGAGCGCGTGCAGGCGGTGATGATGCCGTCGCGCTTCACCTCGAGCATGAGCCGGGAGGACGCGCAGGCGCAGGCGCGCGCGCTCGGCGTGCGCTACAGCGTGATCCCGATCGAACCGATGTTCACGGCGTTCCTCGCGGCGCTCGCCGAGGAGTTCGCGGGCCGGCCGCGCGATGCCACCGAGGAGAACATCCAGGCGCGCGTGCGCGGCACGCTGCTCATGGCCATTTCCAACAAGACCGGCCGCATGGTGCTGACCACCGGCAACAAGAGCGAGATGGCGGTCGGCTATGCCACGCTCTACGGCGACATGGCCGGCGGCTTCGCCGCGATCAAGGACGTACCGAAGACGCTGGTGTACCGGCTGGCGGCGTATCGCAATGCGCTCGGCGCGGTCATTCCGCAGCGCGTGTTCGAGCGCGCACCGTCGGCCGAGCTCGCGCCCGACCAGAAGGACACCGACAGCCTGCCGCCCTACGAGGTGCTCGATCCGATCCTCGAGCGTTACGTGGAGCGCGATGAGTCGGCCGAGCAGATCATCGCCGCCGGGTTCGACGCGGCCACGGTGCGGCGCGTGCTCGCCATGGTCGACCGCAACGAGTACAAGCGCCGCCAGGCGCCGCCCGGCGTGCGCATCACGCCGCGCGCCTTCGGGCGCGACCGCCGCTATCCGATTACCTCCGGCTACGGGCGCTGAGCCCGGGCGCGCGCCAACGCTCAACCCTCGTCGAGCGGCGACTCGAGCGTTTCGAGCTCCTCGAGGTAGCGGCTTTGGGGAAAGTTGGCGCGCAGCACCCGCAGGGTGTCGACCATCAGCTCATGCAGTCCCATGCGCTTGTAGGCCATGGCCTGCAAGCCGAGTGCGTCCTCGACCGACGGTGTGCGCGAGTAGTTCTGCAGCGTGTACTTGCAGCGGTTGACGGTGGCGACGTAGGCGCCGCGCTCGAAGTAGTAGCGCGCCACCATGATCTCGTAGCGCGCCTCGCCGTCGGTCAGGTAGGCGATGCGCTGTTGCGCGTCGGCGGCGTAGCGGCTGTTGGGAAAGCGCTGGAGCAGTTCGCGGAACGCCGCGAGCGCCTCGCGTGTGGCGCGCGGGTCGCGGTCGATGTCGTCCACCGCATCGCTGATCAGCCATTCCAGGATCCCGCGCTCGCCGCGGAAATTGGTCAGCCCCTTGAGGTAGTAGGCATAGTCGACGTTCGGGTGGGTCGGGTACTGGCGGATGAAGCGGTCGGCCGCCGCGACCGCGAGCGCCGGTTCGTTGTGCTTGTAGTAGGCGTAGGCGATCTCGAGCTGCGCCTGCTCGGCGTGGCGCCCGTAGGGGAAACGCGCCTGGATCTTCTCGAAGTGCTTGATCGCGGTCTCGTAGTCGCCCTCGGCCAGGCGCTCCTTGCCCTCGGCATACAGCCGCTCGGCGCTCCAGTCGCGCGTCGGGTCTTCGAGGCTGGCGCAGGCCGACAACAGCACGGCGCCGGCGAGGAGCAGGACGGATGCGAGACGCATGCGGGCGGACGGGATCATTGCTGCGGGCGGGCCGCAAGCTTACCCTAGTCGTAGCGGCCGCGGAAAGCGTGGCCGCGCATCACCGATGAACTCGCACCCGCCGCCCGCCACCCCGCTGACCCTGCACGTCCCACCCGAGTTCGCCGGCCGGCGGCTCGACCAGGTGATCGTGGCGCTGGTGACGGACGCCACGCGCGCGCAGGTGCAGCAGTGGATCGCCGACGGGCGCGTGCGCCTCGACGGCCGCGCACCCCGCAAGCGCGACAGGCTCGCCGGTGGCGAGCGTATCGACATTGAGTTGCCACCGCCGCGCGCGATCGCGCACCGCGCGCAGCCGATCGCCCTCGACATCGTGCACGAGGACGATGCCATCCTGGTGATCAACAAGCCGCCCGGTCTGGTCGTGCATCCCGGCGCCGGCAATCCCGAGGGCACGTTGCTCAATGCGCTGCTGCACCACCTGCCGCGGCTCGCGCAGCTGCCGCGTGCCGGCATCGTGCACCGCCTCGACAAGGACACCTCCGGGCTCCTGGTGGTGGCAAAGACCGAGGCCGCGCGCCAGCAGCTGATCGCCGAGCTCGCGGCACGCCGCGTCGAGCGCGAGTATGCCGCGATCGTCAATGGCGTGATGGTCGCCGGCACCACCATCGAGGCGCCGATCGGCCGGCATCGCGCCGACCGCACGCGCATGGCCGTGACCGGCGCGGGCAAGGCGGCGGTGAGCCACGTGCGCGTGCTCAGGAAATACCGCGCGCACACGCTGGTGCAGGTGAAGCTCGAATCCGGCCGCACCCACCAGATCCGCGTGCACCTGGCGCACATCGGCTTCCCCGTGGTGGGCGATCCCGTCTACGGCCGGCGCGTCGTCCTGCCCAAAGGCGCGAGTGCGGAGCTCGTTGATCGGTTACGCGGCTTTCGCCGCCAGGCCCTGCACGCGCTCAAGCTCTCGTTCGTGCATCCCGAATCCGGCGAGCACGTGCGCTGGGCGAGTTCCGTACCGAAGGATATGGGGGAGTTGATGGAGGCATTGGCGGCGGACGCGAAGGCGCATGGCACGTAGTCTTCGCCCGTGGCCGTCATTGCGGCGGCAGCCGGGATCCAGAGTCTTGGTGATCGAGCGCGCTTCGCGCGATCGTAGAGTTATGGGCTCTACTTGTGGGTGGCTGACCCACGGCAGGTGACTTTTCTTTGCTTGTCCAAAGAAGAGTCACCAAGAGAAAGGACACCCCGGAGCCGCCGACATTCTCCTGCGCTTCTCGCCGAAGGCGGGGCGCGCCTGACGGCACGTCCCTGTGCCGCAGGCGCGTGCGCGCTCCCGGCGCGCACCCCTTCGGGGCCTCATCCGCCTTCGGCTGCGATGCTCGGCGGCGGCTACGGGGCTAAACGGCCAAACCATCCCGTCGCTATCTGTTCTCTCGTTTCGTTTGCCGCACTATCCTGCTAACTTGGATCTCGCTCAAGACACCCAGCAACGGGAGCGCACATGCCTATTCCGGACTACCAAGCCATAATGCTACCGATCCTTCGCTTGGCTAGTGATGGACAGGAGCACCGCTTCCGCGACGCCGTTGAGGCGCTTGCCTTGGAGTTTGCGCTTTCCGATGAGGAGCGGGCTCAGCTCCTTCCAAGCGGCACTGCGCCAGTCTTTGACAATAGAGTCGGTTGGGCACGAACCTACCTCAAGCAGGCCGGACTCCTGCGTTCCACCAAGCGTGGAATGTTTCAAATCACAGAGCGTGGGCAGCAGCTGCTTGCTAAGAACCCGAACCAGATCGATGTCGGACTTCTTGACCAATACGAGGAGTTTCGAGCATTCCGTTCTCGTAGACGGGAGCGCACAGAGGGAACCGTTAGCCGCCAAGAGCCAATTGCTGCAGAGACACCCGAAGATGCATTGGCTGCTGCTTATCTCAAACTTCGAAAGAATTTGGAGGCGGACCTTCTTGAGCAGGTCAAAGCCGCATCCCCAGCATTCTTCGAGCGCTTGGTGATTGATCTGCTGGTGGCGATGGGCTATGGCGGCTCGCGACAAGACGCGGGTCGCGCAGTTGGACGCAGCGGCGACGGCGGAATTGACGGAATCATCAAGGAAGATCGACTTGGCCTAGACGTAATTTACGTGCAGGCCAAGCGTTAGGATGCCACGGTCGGTCGGCCGGACATTCAGAAGTTTGCGGGCGCACTCCAGGGTCAGCGCGCAAGCAAGGGTGTCTTCATAACAAC
>CAZVUN010000167.1:0-5192 GCA_964629975.1 uncultured Acidiferrobacteraceae bacterium
CCTGCGCGCCCTGCAGCGCGAGCAGCGCGGCGCGCGCCGCGGCCAGCAGGTACACGCGCCGGCCGCTGTGCCGATGCGCCGCCTCGATGAGCTCGGCGATGTCCTTGGGCGGCACCTGCGCGAGACTGCTTTCCAGCACCGGCAGGAAGCGCGCCTCGAGCACGTCGGCGCGCCACACCGTCAACCCCTGCGCCGCCAGCGCGCGCGCCAGGGGCGCGTCCGCCGCCTGCGGGCCGAGGCCGGTCGGCAACCACAGCAGCAGCGCCGCCGGTGCGCCCGCGCTCGTGGCCGGCTCGCTGATCTCCACCGGCACCACGGTACCGTCACTGAGTGCGATGTCGCGCGCCGCCGCGTGTGTGGCCGGCGCGGGCAGGCTGGCGCAGAGCGCAGCGCACGCGAGCCACGCGCACATGCGCTGCATGACCGCGGTACGGTGGACAGGGTGACGGTGGGCCACTACCCTCTCACGTAGGATGAAACGGCGCGCTGCCATGGGATTGCGGGGTGGGCGGGCACGGCTGCTCGCCGCGGCGCTGCTCGCGCACGCGAGCACGCACGCCGCGGAGCCGGCCGTCACGCCACCGCCGCCCACGCTCATGGTGCTCGAAATGGGCGAGGCCGGCAATGCGCGCGTGCTCGAGATTCCGGTCACGCCCGGCGCCGGCACACCGCCCGTGAAGGAACTGCGTGCGCGCCGCTGGGCGCTGCGTGCGGGCGCGGCTGTCGCCGCCGGCCGCCAGCCGCCCGACCGCATGGTCGAGCTCGTGAGCGGCAGCGCGCAGCAGCCGGCGCTCATCTGCAAGATCGCGATCCGCTACTTCCGCGGCGCAAACCGCCTGTGGATCGCGCACTTTCAGCTCATTGAGGAGCCGCTGGTGGCGCGGCACGGCGAGCGCTGGGTGCCGATCACCACGCTGGCGGGGGCGCAGAACCTGATCGTGCTCACCAGCAGCACGCTGCCCAATGCCGAGGGCTACTACCCGGCGCTCGAGTTCGGCTTCAGCAGCGAATCACCGCCGCTCGGCTTCTGGGTCGTGCACTAGGCGCACGGCTACTTCTTCTTCAGCGCCTCCAGGAAGGGCGTGACCAGATCGATCGGCAGCGGGAACACGATGGTGTTGCTCTTCTCGCCGGCGATGCTCACCAGCGTCTGCATGTAGCGCAGCTGCAGCGCCTGCGGGCTTTGACTGATCAGCTCGGCGGCCTCGACCAGCTTGGCGGCCGCCTGGAACTCGCCGTCGGCATTGATCACCTTGGCGCGCCGCTGGCGCTCGGCCTCGGCCTGCTGGGCGATGGCGCGCACCATGGTCGGGTCGATGTCGACGTGCTTGATCTCGACACTGGTCACCTTGATGCCCCAGGTGTCGGTCGACTGGTCGAGAATTTTCTGGATGTCGGTGTTGAGCTTGTCGCGCTCGGCCAGCATTTCATCGAGCTCGTGCTTGCCGAGTACCGAGCGCAGCGTCGTCTGCGCGAGCTGGCTGGTGGCCGCGTAGTAGTCCTCCACCTGAATGATGGCGCGCTCCGGATCAACCACGCGGAAATACACCACCGCGTTGACCTTCACCGAGACGTTGTCGCGCGAGATCACATCCTGCGGCGGCACGTCCATCACCACCGTGCGCAGGTCGACCTTCACCATCTGCTGCACGACCGGCAGGATGATGATGAGCCCCGGGCCCTTCACCTTCCAGAAACGCCCGAGCATGAACACCACACCGCGCTCGTATTCGCGCAGGATACGAAACGACGAGAACAGCACCAGCAGTACGATCAGGATCAGGGCAAAGCCGGACGAGATGAAAGCCATGGCACTTCCTCCTGGTTACGATTTGGCGGCGCCGCCCGCTGATGGCTGCGGTTCGACGTCGAGAAGCAGGCCGTGCATCGCGGTGACCCGTACGGAGGTGCCGCGCTTGACGGGGCGCGCGGCGCGGGCCTGCCATTCCTCGCTGTGCACGCGCACGCGCCCGAGATAGCGGCCGTCGCCGTCGCTCTTGAACGTATCGAGCGCCTCGCCCGGCGCGCCGATCATCTCCTCGGCGCCGCTGACGACCGCGCGCTTGCGGGCCTTCAGGGCGAGCGACACGACACCGATGAAGAACGCCGCGCTCAGCGCCGCCACCGTCGCCACCAGCGGCCAGGCGAGCGTGAAGCCCTCGACATCGGTGTCCAGGAGAATAACCGAACCCACCGCGAACGCGATGATCCCGCCGATGCCGAGGGCACCGAAGCTCGGCGCGAATGCCTCCGCGACCATGAACGCTATGCCGAGCAGCATCAGGGCGAGGCCGGCATAGTTGATCGGCAGTACCTGAAAGGCATAGAGCGCGAGCAGCAGGCAGATGCCGCCGATCACCCCCGGGAGGACGAAGCCCGGATTCCACAGCTCGAAGAACAACCCGTAGATGCCGAGCAGCATCAGGATGTAGGCGATGTTCGGATCGGTGATGACGGCAAGGAACTTCGCGCGCCAGTCGGGCGTGAGCGTGACCAGCGCGGCGTCCTTGGTGGCGAGCGTCAGCTCGCGCCCCGAGAGCGTGATGCGCTTGCCATGGAGCTTGCGCGCCAGCTCCGGCAGGTCCGCCGCGAGCAAGTCGGCCACGTTCTGGCGCACCGCCTCCTCGGCTGGCAGCGATGCCGCCTCGCGCACCGCCTTCTCGGCCCACTCGACGTTGCGGCCGCGCATCTGCGCGAGGCCACGGATGTAGGCGATCGCGTCGTTCAGTGCCTTCTCGTCCATGCCGGGCTTGGGCGGCTTGGCGTCTTTCTTGTCGCTCTTGTCTTTCTTGTCGGTGCCCTCGGGTTTCGGCGGCTGCCGCCCGCCGCCCGGATCGGGGACGCCGCCGATCTGCACCGGGGTGGCCGCGCCAATGTTGGTGGCCGGCGCCATGGCGGCGATGTGCGAGGCGAGCAATATATAGGTACCGGCGCTGGCCGCGCGTGCGCCGGACGGCGCGACATACGTCACGACCGGAATGGGCGAGGCGAGAATATCCTGGACGATCTTGCGCATGGCGGTGTCGAGCCCGCCCGGCGTGTCGAGCTGCAGAACGACTGCCGCCGCGCCCCGTTCCTGCGCCTGCTTGAGGCCGCGGTGGACGAAGTCGCTGGTCGCCGGCCCGATCGGGCCGCTGACCTCGAGGACATAGAGCGGGGCCGCGGCTGGCGGCGCGGCGTCCTTGCCCGCCAGCAGGAACGGCCAGGCAGTCAGCGCAAACAGGATTCCGAGGCGAACGAGGCGCATACGCTCCCCACGATAACAAACTGCCGGGCGTGCGGCGAGACAATGCACGCCGCGGCGGATGTCCGGGTAACATGCGAAGCTGCGAGGCCGGAACCTTTTCGACAGACCCATGACAGCCTTCTGTACGGTTTGCAGGGCCTCTTGGCAGAGCGACGCCCAGGCGCTGCGCGCCATACGCGAGGCGGTATTCGTCCGCGAGCAGGGCATTGCGGCCGCGCTCGAGTGGGATGAGGAGGACCCACGCGCAACGCACGTGCTGGCCGTCGCGGCCGACGGCGCCGCCATCGGCACGGGTCGGCTGCTGCGCAGCGGCGCGATCGGGCGCATGGCGGTGCTGGCGCCCTATCGCGGCCAGGGTGTTGGACGCGCGCTGCTCGAGGCGTTGCTCGAGGCGGCGCGCGAGCAGGGTCACGTGGAGGTCACGCTGAGCGCGCAGACCGGCGCCATCGGCTTCTACCGGCGCTACGGATTCATGCCGCTCGGCGAGGTCTACACGCAGGCCGGCATCCCGCACCAGCGCATGCGCCGGCGCCTCGCCGAATGAACGGCCTCAGCGCGCGCGGCGGCGCGCCGCGTAGTGCAGCAGGAAATCGAGGACCTCGAAGCGGTTGTAGGCGTCCTGCAATCCGCTGCCCCACACGGTCGGTCCATGCCCGCGGATCATGAGCGCGGTCACCGCCGGCGGCGCCTTGCGAAAGCGCGCCTCGATGGCGGCGGCGATCCGGGCGACATCGAGCGTGTTGTCGAACAGGGGTAAATCGACCTTCGGATCCTGCTGCCAGATGTCGAAGCCCTTGAGCATCTCGATCGGCGGCAGGCGCAGGGCCTTGGCGCCACGCCGGGCGCGATCGGCGGCGAGCGCGGCATTGACGCTGTGGCCGTGCAGGCAGGCACGCGCCGCGGCGAAACGCCGGTAGAGCGCGGCGTGAATGTGGGTCTCGGCCGACGGCCGGTCATCGCCGCGGCGCTTCTCGGTAACGCTGCCGTCGGCCACGCGCACCAGCAGGAAGTCATCGGTATCCAGCCGGCCCTTGGGCTTGCCGCTCGCGGTGATCCAGAAATGCCCGGCGTCGACGCGCGCGGAGAGATTGCCGGCGGTGCCGCTCATCCAGCCGCGCGCGTGGAAATCGCGCGCGATCTCCACCAGCGCGGCGCGCGGCTCGAGCGCGTCGAGGGTGGCGGCCATCGATGCGCGCGGCGGCCGACCCGCTCAGGCGAGCGCCGCGGTCTCCTCGAAGGCGCGTCGCCGGCCGGTGTAGTGCGGGGTCCAGCCGCTGGTGTCGATGAAGTAGCGCACCGCCTTGCAGCGGGTGCAGTCGCGCATCTCGAACCAGTGCTCGGCGTTCGCCGGCACGTTGATGTAGTCGCCGCCGCTCACCTCGAGCAGAAACTGCTGGCCGTCCGGCTCGACAAACCCGAAGTAGCCGCTGCCCGACAGGATATAGCGCACCTCGTCGTCGCTGTGCGTGTGAATCTTGTCGAACTTGGCGAGCAGATCGGCGAGCCCGGGGATGCCCTCGTGGATCACCACCATGTCGCGCGTGGTGTAGCCCTTGTCGCGTTTGAGCTCCTCGAAGCGGTCTTCGACCAGACCGAGCAGCTCTTCTTTCTCGGCATCGGTCAGGCTCTGCTTGGCGAGCAGCTCGCGCGCCCGCGGGCTGCTCGGCGCCGGCCAGCTCTTGAGCGCGATGCCGAGCCGGGCCAGGCGTGCCTGGATCGTGGGCAGGTCGCGGATCTCGTTGCCGTTCGGTTCGATGATACGGGCCATGATGGGTTCTCCTTCGATGCGAGGATGGACACGCGGCGCGTGCCGGCCGCGCCGGATTATCCCACGGCCGGGGTTTCCGGGGTACGCAGGCGGCGCAGAAACACGGGCTTGCGCGCGGCCGCCCGCCCTTCCGCGCTGCGCGCCGCAGGTGGCGCCGGGCGCGGCGCCGGCGTGCTC
>CAZVUN010000168.1:0-5172 GCA_964629975.1 uncultured Acidiferrobacteraceae bacterium
GGGCCCGGGCTTTTAAAAAACCGCGCCCCTGACAGCGCGCGGCCCGGGATTGCCCGGGCCGCGGTGCCTACTTCTTGCGCTGTGGCGGGACGAACTGCGGCGGCGGCTCGGACCCCGAGCCGAAGAAGAACTTCTCCATCTCGCCCTCGATGAACTTGCGTGCCTTGGGATCGAGGGGGTTGAGCCGGTACTCGTTCATCAGCATGGTCTGGTGATTCATCCACGCGCGCCACGCCTCCTTCGAGACGTTGTCGAAGATGCGCTTGCCGAGCTCGCCCGGGTAGGGCGGGAAATCCAGACCCTCGGCCTCGCGGCCGAGCTTGATGCACTTCACGGTACGGGCCATTACAGGTTCCTCGACGGCTGTTTCCGCTGCCGCCCTTGCCGCTCCGGGGCCGGAGTCGTCAGTTGCTCGAGCAGTCTCTTTACCGGTGCGGGCAGTCCGCGCACATCCGGTCGGCGCACGTTATACCAGACTGTCGGGTTGGCCTCCATCGCCCGGGTGGTTGTCCCCTGTAGCTGCGCGGGAATCGGCGTGATGTCGAGATGAAAGTGACTGAAGCTGTGGCGAAACGCCGGCCAGGGTTGCTGTGGTGCGATGTCGAGGCCGAACGCGGCGCGCGCAAAGCCACGCACGTCCGCGTGTTCACATTGCGGCAGGCTCCACAGCCCGCCCCACAGCCCCGCGGGTGGCTGGCGCACCAGCAGCACGCGCGCGCGTGCATCGCGGATCAGCAGCATGTTGACGCGCCGCACCGGCAGCGCGCGGCGCGCCGCGCGGCGCGGAAATTGCGCGGGCGCGCCAAGGGCGTAGGCACGGCAATCGCGCCTGAGCGGACACTCGCCGCAGCGCGGCTGCTGCCGGCGGCACACGGTGGCGCCCAGGTCCATGATCGCCTGCGTGTAGTCGGCGACACGCGCGCGCGGTGTGTGGTGCTCGGCCAGCTGCCACAATTGGCGCTCGGTCGCGGCAGCGTTCACCGCGGCGTCGATTGCGTGGTAGCGCGCCAGCACGCGTTTGACGTTGCCGTCGAGGATGGCATGGCGCGCGCCGAAGGCGAGCGCCAGGATCGCGCCTGCGGTCGAGCGGCCGACACCGGGCAGGGCCGCCACCGCGTCGAAGTCGCGCGGGAAGCGGCTGCCGTGTTCACTGACGATGCGCCGCGCGGCCTCGTGCAGATGGCGGGCACGCGCGTAGTAGCCGAGGCCGGTCCACAGGTGCAGGACCTCGTTGCGGCGCGCGCGCGCCAGTCGCTGCACCGTTGGAAAGCGTTGCAGGAAGCGCTCGTAGTAGGGGATGACGGTTGCGACCTGCGTCTGCTGGAGCATGATCTCCGAGACCCAGATGGCATACGGATCGCGCGAGCGTTTCCACGGCAGGCGCTTGCGGCCATGGCGGTCATACCAGCGCAGCAAAGGCCGCGACAGTGCGTGCTCAGGGTTCGGCGGCGAGCCGCTCGAGCCGCGCGGCGATGTCTTCGAGCTCCTGGTGCAGGCGTGCCTTGATGAGCCACGGGCCGATGAGCGGCGGGACGAAGAACGCAGGCGCGAATTCGGCCTGGTACGTGAGGCGCGTCCCGCCGGCGTGCGGCTGGAGCTGCCAGAGTTCGCGGGCATGGGTGAAGTCGCTTGCGGCCGGATCGGCGAGGGTGAGGATATCACCGTTGGCGCGGCGCTCGACCGCCATCACGCGGCGCACGGTCCGGCAGAAGATCAGCACGCAGGCGCGCAGCACGATGCGCACCTGCGGTTCGCTCCCGGCCACCGCCGGCAGGCGGCGGCTCTCCACGATATGCGCCGAGAGTCGCTCCAGGTGGTCGTAGTCGGTGAGCAGCGCGCGTACCGGTGTCGTCGGTGCCGCGAGGTCGACCACGAAATCGAGGCGATAGCGCCCGGCCTCGTGCCGGACCGCGGCGCGCTCGAAGCGCGCCGCCAGCGCGGCCGTGGCACAGGCGGCACACAGCAGCACGACGGCGGTGGCGCGCGCGCGGCGCACGGGCCTCAGCGCTTCCTGAACAGCTTCTCGAGGCCCCTCTCGATCTGCTTCTCGGCTTCTTTCCTGGCCAATGCCTTGGTGTCCGGCCGGTACTTGAGTGCGGAGAACGGCCCCTCGACGCGCAGCGGCACCGAGCCCAGCGTGAGCACGTAATCGATCCGGTCCTGCGTGAGGTCCACGCGGCCCTTGCCGGTGATGCGCGCCAGCCCCGGCGCGTCGATCACGAGATCGTCATTGCGCAGCACGCCGCCCGCGATCTGCGCGCTGCCGCCGAGGCGGGTGAAGCGCGTCTGCTCTCCCGGTTTGGGCGCGAGCTCCGTCAGCGCCCCGAGCTGCTTCTGCTTGATCGCGGTCTCGATGGTATCGACGAAGCGCTTGAGATCGATGCCCTGGAGGGTGCCGTCCTGCACCGCGAACTGGGCCTGGCCGGCGAGCGAGGTCTTGATGGCCGGTACGGTCGCGCCCTCGGCGGTGAGTTTCGCGCTGATGTTGGCGGCGCCGGTGAACCTGTCGATGCCGGCGACGTCCTTGAGCAGCGGCGCGAGCTGCACGCCGCTGAGCGTCTCCTCGAAGCGCAGCTTCGGCTTGGGTGCGCGCACGTCGATGGTATCGGTGCCCTGATAGCTGCCCTGGTAGAGCCGCGCCTGGTTCGGACCCATCTGCACCACGCCGTCGCGCGCCCGGATCTGCACCGTCGCCTCGCTGAGCTGCGCGCCGTAGGCCTTGAGCTTGCCGATGCGCAGGCGCGCCTGGGCATCGAGCGTGCGCAGCGTCGCGACCGGGATCAGGACGGCGGCCGCGACCGGTGGCGCCACCGCGGGCGCGGTCTGGGTCGCGGGCGCACCCGAGGCGGCGGGCAGGTAGCGGTCGATATCGATCGCATCGAGCGCGAGCTCGGCGCGATACGCCGGCTTGGCGAAATCCTGGATCGACGCCGTTCCCGTCAGGCGCGTGTCATCGAGCGATAGCGCGAGATCGTTCACCGCCGCGCGGGTCGCGGTTGCCGCGAACTGCGTCTTGAGTGCGACCCGGGTCAAGGCCGTCTTGTCGGTCGCGTCGTACTTGATGCCGAGCTTGTCGAGCAAGGTACGCGCGTTGAAGGTCGCGACGTCGAGCGCGCCGGTGAAGCTCGGGGCGTCGAGGAGCTTGCTGCCCTTGAAGTGGCCGGTGAGCTTGAGCTCGCCCAGGCCGAGCGCAAGGCTCGGCACATCGAGCGCCTGCTGCTCGGGATCGAAGCTGGCGCGGCCCTTGAGATCGACACGGGTGCGCAGCGGCGGTTGACTCGCTTCGATGTCGAAGCCGAGCACCAGGTCGACCGGCTGTTTGGGCGTGAGCGCGCCGGTCGTCAGCGCGAGGTTGCGCAGCGCATAGCGCGCGCCGCTCGCCTGGTCGTGCCACGACAGGCTCGCCTTGCGAATCTCGATGCCGTTGACCGCGAGTGCCGGTAGCGCAGCAGCCGGTGCCGGCGCCTCGGCCGGTTTCGGCTTGGGCCCGGCTTTGGCGGCGGCGAGCAGGTCGTCCCAGTTGGTCACGCCCTTGGCGTTGCGCGCGAGCACCAGGTCGAAGCCGGTGAGCACGACGGTGTCGACCGCCACCTGACCGCGCAGCAGCGGCAGCACCTTGACCTTCACACCGAACGACTCGAGCCGGGCGAACGGTTCGGGACCGAAGCCGGGCGCATTGCCGAGGGACAGGCCCTTTGCCTCGACACCGAGCCATGGAAAGAACGACAGTCCGATCTTGCCGTCGATGCGCAGCTCCCGCCCGGTGCTGTCCTTGACCGCCTGGATGATGGTGCCCTTGTACTTGTTGGGGTCGAGGAGCAGCGTCAGTGCGATGGCCGCGACCAGCACCAGGGCGACGATCGCCGCGACCGCAAGGGCCACCATCTTGAGTGCTCGGTTCATGCGCGCTTCCTTTGCCGGGCGGGGCAACTGGAGCGGGTGATGGGAATCGAACCCACGTCTAAAGTCGGGTAAGGAGTGGGCCTCGCGGCCCACTCCTCCCCTCGGAACTGCACGTGAGAGTTTCCCCTCATACAGCTCGAGCAGCCCTAAAAGCCTCCCTGTCGGGAGACCGGCGGTTTCACATGTTTCCTGCCCCGGCTGTGTAGCTGCCGATGGCGGTTTTCATGTCTGAGTTCCAGGTTGGTCAGTTTATCCGAGCCTGCATAACACCGCCAAACCTTGTGATGGAGATGCCATCCCGATTTTGCGGTGATCGGTTGGAGACAGGAGGGGCACCGACCATCCTGCTTATTCCAGAGCCAGTGCAGCTTCCGCTTGCCCGCTAAGGTACGATTCATTTTCCATCCGAGTCGGATTTCAAAATATTCGTCCCATGTCGGATCAAACGGGTTTGCCTCGGCCTTGATCTTCACGTGTCGACGGATTTTGATGTCCGACAACCGCGCCAGCGATTCCGTGCCGGAAGCGAACATCCAATCTCGATTCAGCGTGGAGTGAAAATACCGTTGCTTCACCCAGCGCTTGTTCTTTGTCGGATGTCGCCGCTTGGCCCACCGCCAAAGCCCCCGGAAGATGTGATGGTCCAACTTGGCGAACGCGCGCGATGACGTCTGGGAGGCGTGGTAGTTGCCCCATCCTGTAATCACAGGGTTGAGCAACCGTATCAACTCCTCCTGTTTCGCCATTCGCAGCTTTCGCAAGATATCGCGCACCTTTCCGTAGAGCTGCTGCATGTTTCCTTTGGCCGGTTTGATCAGAAGTTTGTGGTTGTACTTCCGGACATTCCAGCCAAGGAAGTCGAAACCGTCCGTGACGTGGGTGACCTTGGTCTTACTGGGCGAGAGACACAAACCGCGTTCCGCCAGAAAGGCTTCGATCACGGGTTTGACCTCGTGCTCCAGTAGCTCTTGCGAGCGCCCGGTCACCACGAAGTCATCCGCATAAAGAACGAAATGGACCTTGTGCTGGCGCTTGAAGCGCATCGCGAGGACGCGCTCCAGACCATCGAGGACCCTGTTTGCCAGCGTAGGCGAAATGATTCCGCCTTGCGGTGTTCCGGCTTCCGTTGGAAACAAGCGACCCTTTTTTTCGACGTATCCGGCTTTCAGCCATTCGCGCAGCATCGTCCGGTCGATCGGAATGCATTGCAGCATCCAGCGGCGGCTGTCAAGGTAGTTGTCGCGTCCATCTACGCCGCCTCCTGCAGAA
>CAZVUN010000169.1:0-5152 GCA_964629975.1 uncultured Acidiferrobacteraceae bacterium
CGCCAGTTCGCGCAGCGCCTCCCACAGCCCGGGCGCCTCGGCCGGGCTGAGCGCCCGGGCCCGATACAGGCGCAGCGTGAGGGCGCTCGCCGCGGCCGGCTCGATCAGCAGCGCGAACAGCCCAGCGCCAATGGCGAGCCACAGGCCCTGCGCGCCGAACAGCAGCCCCCCGGCCGACGCCACGATCGCAAGCAGCACGCACACGAGCAGTGCCGTCTGCAGCCGGTTGAGCAGGCGATGCCGGCGCCACGGCGCGTTCATGGCAAGCCGGGGCGCGCCCGCGTGGCGGCGGTTGCGGGACGGCGTAGACGCCGTGAAAGAGACGGCAGCAGGGCGGTCATGACGCAACATCCTGCCGGTGGTGCAGATCGGTCTGCAACTGCGCGCGCAGCTGCGCGATGATGCGGTCAGCGCTGTCGGCAGCCACACCCATCGCGAGCAGCGCCTGCTCGGCGAGGCCGAGTCCCACGGCCAGGCCTTTGACATAGGCGCGCACGCCCGGGATCGCCAGCAGCCGGGCGGCCTCGCCTTCCGAGAGCGCGGTGGCGAGCACGGGGATGTCGGGATGCGTGTGGCGCAGCCAGTGCGCGATGCGCAGGGCCTGCTCCGGACGATGGAAGGTAATCACCACCAGCCGCGCCCGGTCCACCCCGGCGGCGCGCAGCGTGTTGATGCGGCTGGCGTCGCCAAACAGCACCGGCAGCTGCGCCGCGCGCGCCGTGGCATAGGCCTCGTAGTCCGACTCCACCAGCAGATGGTCGATGTCCGATGCCTCCAGCGCCTGACTCACGGTCCTGCCCAGGCTCCCGGCACCACAGATGACCACGTGATCGCGCAGGTGGCGTGCACGGGCTGCGCTTTCGCTTTCCTCGTCTTGCGGTGGGGCGGGTTGCGAAGCCACCGCGCTCAGCAGGCGCGCCAGCCGTTCGTGATGGCGGATGAGCACCGGCGCCGCCGCCATCGACAGCACCAGCGCCACCAGGGCGGGCTGTCCCTGGGCGACGGGCAGTATTTGCTGACTCAGGGCGGAGGCGATGAGCAGCAGCCCGAACTCTCCGCCATGGCCGAGGATGAACGCACCGCGCCAGGCGTCCGGCGCCGACAGTCCGGCCAGGCGCAGGGCCGGCCAGGTGAGCAGGATCTTGCCGGGAACCAGGACGGCCAGCCAGGCGAGCACCGCAAGCGGCGCGGCGATAATCTGCCCCGCATCGAGCTGCAAGCCGATGCTCACGAAGAACAGGCTGGTCAGAACGTCACGGAATGGCCGGATATCGTCTTCCATGCGATGGCGGAAGTCGCTCTCACCGAGCACCATGCCGGCCAGGAACGCGCCCAGGGCGGCGGACACACCGAGCGCATGCGCGCCGAAGGCGGCAGCCAATACCACCGTCAGGGCAGCGAGCACGAACACCTCCGCGCTGCCATGGCGCGCGACCCACGCCATTGCCCGATAGAAGACCGGTCGCGAGATCACCGCGGCGGCGGCGAACAGGGCGAGCACGAGCGCCACTTCCGTTGCGACCGCTCCGGCACCCGGTTCGCCGCCGCGACTCCAGATCGCGAGCAGCGCGAGCAGCGGAATCGTGGCAACGTCCTGGAACACCAGTACCGCGACGGCCATGCGCCCGTGGCGTACGGTGAGCTCGCCCTGTTCGGACAGTTGCTTGGCGGCAATGGCGGTGGAGGACATGGCGGCCGCGCCGCCTGCCAGGATGGCCGCGGGCAGTCCGAGTCCGAGGTGTCGCGCCGCCAGGCCCACCGTCACTCCCACGAAGGCCATCTGCAGGGCGCCAGCGGACAGCACGCGCCGCCAGGTGGCGCGCAGACCGGAGACGGAAAACTCGAGCCCCACGGTAAACAGCAGCAGGACCACGCCGACCTCGGCGAGAAACGTCAAGGCCGGGCCCGGATGAAGGATGCCGGTGATCGATGGCCCGAGCGCCACGCCAGCGGCCAGATAGCCGAGCAGCGTCGGCAGTCTCAGGCGCGCCGAGACCGCCGCGGCGACGACCGCGGCGGCGAACAGGATCAACGTGGTGGCGAATAGATCCGGCATGCGCCCCGATCCCCGCAGGTTGTGGTCGCGTGCGCCGCACCCGCCGCGGCAGCGTACGAATTATGAATGATCCAAACGCCGTGACATACACGCGCCGCTCGCGTTCAGTCTTGTCCTTCAAAGAAGTAACGCACCGGTAGAAAGGCCGGCCACGGTCCGTTTCGGCGTCTTGCGCGGGGCACGGCGTCGCCCCGTCGTCATCCGTTCGTATTGGGGGCGTGCCCATCCGATGGGTAAGAATCGGTTCGCCGTCCGCAACCAGAGGAGAACGACGCGCTGAGGCTTTACTACAAGCTTTGGTGCCTGCTCGCGCGCGCCCCACAGCGTGCTGCCTGCAGGCGGATTCGATTGCCCGCTCGAGCGGGTCGATCTCAAGAGCTCGGTCACCGAAACCGGCGCCGACTACAAGACCATCAACCCAAACGGCGACGTGCCGGCGCTTCGGCTCGACGCCGGCCAGATCCTGACCGAAGGTCCGGCCAGCGTGCAGTACCTCGCCGACCGCGTGCCGGAAAAGCGCCGGGCGGCGCCGGCGGGCACGATGGAGCGCTACCGGCTCATGGAATAGAGAAAAGGCAACGACGAGGACCACGCCGTTGCCGCCGGCCCGGCAATCGTCAACCGGACCCCGCACGGAAATTGAAAGACGGCGATGAACGCGCGCCGCCCGATCTGCTAGCTCTCACGCGCAGGATGCAACGGGGCGACACCGAAGTGCGATGCGCCGGGGCGAGCCGGGGATCAAGCGCGCGGGGCCCTCAGGCGAAGGGTGGTTGTGTGGCGATCGCGCTGCGCGCACACCTGGCACACAAGCCTTGCTCGGTGCGGGATCGAGCACGCGGCGGATCGGTTTTGCGTTTGCCGCGAAGGCGCGCGTCAGCGGATCTCTGCGAGCCTTACCGTGCTGCCTTCGTTCCAGACGACCCAGCCGCCGTCCGCGGTCGCCACGGCCGTGGCCGGTCCTTGCTCCGAACCCTGCGGATCCGGCGCGGCCTGGAACCATTGGCCGCCGCCGTCGCGTGAGAACAGCACGCCCAGACGCCGGGTGTTCGCGCGGTCGTTGGCGTCCTGCTTGGTGGGCCAGTCGCCCCAGGCCGCGACGACCACTTCCCCCGCACACGCCGCGGCGACGAACTTGCCATCGTCGTCCAGCGACTGGGTTCCCGCCTGGGTGCCGTCGCTGTCGGCTTCGCTCCAGCTGGCGCCGTCCGTGCTCGAGGACAGGTGCGCATCGTTGGTGGAGCTGTGGTGGCCCACCCAGCGCGTGGTGCCGCTGCGGCAGAAACTGGGATCGAAGGCGTTGGCAAAAAGCTTGCTGGCGTTCTCGAGGGCGCCGGTCGCGGAGACCTGGGCGGTCCACAGGGCGACGGCCGTGCCCGTCGATCCGTCCCGGTGGTCGCGCCACACGACCTGCACTCCGGTAGTGGCGCTACAGTGCAACGCGGCACCGGAGCTGCGAATCGTGCTGTGCTCGACCGGCGCCAGCCACTGCGTGCCGTCGTACAGCACGATGGTGAGTGGCCCGTCGCTTTCGGACGGTTGGGCGGACCAGGCGACCACGCGTTTGCGTTGGCCCTGATCGCTGTACACGCAGGCCGTGGGCAGCGGCGGGCCCGCCGGTCGATCGCCGAGCCGCACGGGAGCGCTCCAGCTCGCGCCGCCGTCGTCACTCACCCGGGCGCGCATGGCATTGCCCGCGAGGTCGGTGTACACGGCCAGAAGATCATTGCCTTCACCCGCCAGGGTGGCGCCCCCGGTGTCGGTGGCGAGCTGCGTCTTCTCCGTACCTGTGGCGGTCCAGCGCGTGGCATAGAGCGTGCCGTCCTCGGCATGCAGCGTGACGGGCACATCGGCCACGGCGACCCCACGCCCGTTGGTCAAGGGCAGGGAGACGGTGTGGGCCGTGGTGCTGAGGTCGCGAACACTGACCGTGGGATCGCTCGGTGGCGGGCTTGGCGACGGCGATGATGCCGGATCGGCACCGCCGCCACAGGCACTCAGCATCATCAGGGTCAGCGCAAGGACCGGGATGTACGGTACGGGCGTCATTTCTCGTTTCGAGCGGTTCGAGTATGGCTTCCGAATACGGCAGGCGGCGCACGCCGCGCCTGATATTTCTGGATACCGCTAAGCCGAGAAATAGACCGGGCCTCCACGTTTCGCAAGGCGGGCGCCGACGGGTCATCTCAAGGCCCCGTCAGTTGCGCCGCAGCATCGCAAACGCAAACTTGCGCCCGTAGCCCTGTTTGAGGGCCAGATGAATCCAGGTCATGGCGAACGGTTCCAAGTAGCGCGCGGCCAGGAGCGGGCCCATGTCCACGGCGTCGAAGCCGATCAGTGTGGCCAGCGCCAGCACGCGCTGACGGGCGTCGGCATCGTCACCACACACCGGCATGAACGGCACGCCGCCCGGGTAATGGCTGTCGGCCATGTTCTCGGCGCCGGTGGTGTTGAAGGCCTTGACCACGCGCGCCCCTTTGGCCAGCTTGGCCAGTTCTTCCGCGCCGGAGGTCGTCGTTCCCAGCAACAGCCCCGACAGGCCCGGTGCCAGCGGGTTGGTGGCATCGATCAGGATCTTGCCCTGCCAGTCGGGCAGGCTTTGTGCGATGGCGGCCACGGCAGCGTAGGGCACGGCAAGGATGACCACATCGCTTGCCGCAATGGCTTCGGCGGTGGTGACAAGCTGTGCGTTGGGCCCCAGGGCGTCCACGGCGGCGCGGTATCTGTCGGGTTCGGGCACGCCGAAAACGACCCTTTCACCACGCCGCGTCAAGGCTTGCCCCAGGGCCATGCCGACGTTGCCGGCACCAATGATCGAGATGCTCATCGTCGTTCTCCTCATCGTCCCAGCGCCTCGACCACCAGCCGCGCGGTTTCTTCGCCGGAGAAGTTCTGCTGCCCGGTGATCAGGTTGCCGTCACGCACTGCAAAGCCACGCCACAGGCCGCCTTGCACGAAGTTGGCGCCGAGCTCCTTGAGCCGGTCTTCAATGCGCCAGGGCATGAGGTGCGTGCCACGCGGCAGCATGTTGTAACTCCATACCGCGTTGTCGGCGAAGTCTTCCTCGCAGTTGGCAAAGCCGGTCACCGTCTTGCC
>CAZVUN010000170.1:0-5130 GCA_964629975.1 uncultured Acidiferrobacteraceae bacterium
CGATGGTGCCGACGTTGAGGTGCGGTTTGGTGCGTTCGAATTTTTCCTTGGACACGGTGTTACCCTCTTGTCACTCGATCGTTCGTGAATTCGGTTAGCTCGCCTTCTTCAGGATGGTCTCGGCCACATTCGACGGCACCGGCGCGTACTTCTTGAACTCCATCGTGTAGGTCGCGCGACCTTGGGTGGCGGAACGCAGGCTGGTCGAATAACCGAACATGTTGGCGAGCGGCACCTCGGCGCGAATCAGCTTCACCCCGCCATGGCCGTCCTCCTGGCTCATGATGATGCCGCGCCGCGAGTTGAGATCACCCATCACGTTGCCGAGATAATCCGGCGGGCTGGTGACCTCCACATCCATGATCGGCTCGAGCAGGACCGGATCGCCCTTGGGACCGGCCTCCTTCCAGCACATGATGGCCGCCATCTTGAACGCGTTTTCGTTCGAGTCCACGTCGTGGTACGAGCCGAAGTGCAGCGTCGCCTTCACGTCCACGACCGGATAGCCGAACTTGATGCCGCGCTGCATCGCCTCCTCCACGCCCTTGCGCACCGCGGGGATGAACTCGCGCGGGATCACGCCGCCCTTGATGGCGTCGACGAACTCGAAGCCCTTGCCGGCCTCGTTCGGCTCGAACTTGATGGTGACGTGGCCGTACTGGCCGCGGCCGCCGGACTGCTTGACGTAGCGGTAGTCCTGGTCGACCGGGCGGCGGATGGTCTCGCGATAGGCCACCTGCGGCTTGCCGACATTGGCCTCCACACCGAACTCGCGCTTCATGCGGTCGACGATGATCTCGAGGTGCAGCTCACCCATGCCGGAGATGATGGTCTGACCGGACTCCTCGTCGCTCGACACCCGGAACGACGGGTCCTCCTGCGCGAGGCGGCCGAGGGCAAGGCCCATCTTTTCCTGGTCGGCCTTGCTCTTCGGCTCCACGGCCTGCGAGATCACCGGCTCCGGGAACTCCATGCGCTCGAGCGTGATGATGTGGTTCGGGTCGCACAGGGTCTCGCCGGTGGCGATCTCCTTGAGTCCGACGCAGGCGGCGATGTCGCCGGCGCGCACTTCCTTGATCTCGTTGCGCTCGTTGGCGTGCATCTGCAGCAGGCGCCCGATGCGTTCCTTCTTGCCGCGGATCGGGTTGTACACGGTGTCGCCCGAGGTGAGCACGCCCGAGTAGACGCGGATGTAGGTGAGCGCGCCGACGAACGGATCGGTCGCGATCTTGAACGCGAGCGCGGCGAACGGCTCGTCGTCCGAGGCGTGACGCTCGGCCACGGTCTGGGCGGCATCGTCCAGATGGCCCTGGATGGCCGGACGGTCGACCGGCGAGGGCAGGAATTCGATCACGGCGTCGAGCGCGGCCTGCACGCCCTTGTTCTTGAACGCCGAACCGCACAGTACCGGAACGATCTCGAGACGCAGATTGCGCTCGCGCAGGCCCTTCTTGATCTCCTCGGGCGACAGTGGCTCGCCGCCCAGGTACTTCTCCATGAGCGCTTCGTTCGCCTCGGCGGCGGCCTCCACCATCTTCTCGCGCCATTCCTTGCACGCCGCCTGCATCTCGGCCGGGATGTCGTGCTCCTCGAACTTCATGCCCTGGGTGCTGTCGTCCCAGTAGATGGCCTTCATCTTGATGAGGTCGACCACGCCCTTGAAGCTGTCCTCCGCGCCGATCGGCAGCTGCAGCGGCACGGCGTTGGCGCCGAGGCGCTCCTTGAGCTGCGATACCACGGTGAGGAAATTCGCGCCGGCGCGGTCCATCTTGTTGACGAACGCGATGCGCGGGACCTTGTACTTGTTGGCCTGGCGCCACACGGTCTCGGACTGCGGCTGCACGCCGCCGACCGCGCACAGCACGAAGATCGCGCCGTCGAGCACGCGCAGGCTGCGCTCCACTTCGATCGTGAAATCGACGTGACCGGGGGTGTCGATGATGTTGAAGCGGTGCTGGTCGAAGCGGTTGTCCATGCCCTTCCAGAAGCAGGTCGTGGCCGCCGAGGTGATGGTGATACCGCGCTCCTGCTCCTGCTCCATCCAGTCCATGACCGCCGCACCGTCGTGCACCTCGCCGATCTTGTGCGAGACACCGGTGTAAAACAGGATGCGCTCCGTGGTCGTGGTCTTCCCTGCATCGATGTGCGCCATGATGCCGAAGTTGCGGTAGCGTTCGATGGGCGTTGTACGGGCCACGGCGAAAGTCCTCAGAAGTTCCGGTTACCAGCGGTAGTGCGAGAAGGCCTTGTTGGCCTCGGCCATGCGGTGCACGTCTTCGCGCTTCTTGATGGCGTTGCCGCGCTTCTCGGCCGCGTCCATGAGCTCATCGGCCAGGCGCGTGCCCATCGACTTGCCGGCGCGCGTGCGCGCGGCCTCCGTGATCCAGCGCATGGCGAGCGCCATCTGGCGCGCGGGACGGACCTCGACGGGGACCTGATAGGTGGCGCCGCCGACGCGGCGGCTCTTCACTTCAACCAGGGGACGTACGTTGTCGAGCGCCTGATTGAACAGCTCGACCGGATCTTTCTTGGCACGCGTGCTGATCAGGTCGAAGGCGCCATAGATGATGCGCTCGGCCGTCGACTTCTTGCCGCTTTCCATGAGGACGTTGACGAACTTCGCCACCGTGTCGCTCTTGTACTTCGGGTCCGGAATGATCGGACGTTTCGGAACTTCGCGTCTTCTCGGCATACGTGCTACGTACCCTGATTGTTAAAGAAACGAAGCGCCGCGCCATGAATGCGCGGCGCGCTCGACTACCCGTTACGACTTCGGGCGCTTGGCGCCGTACTTCGAGCGGCCCTGCTTGCGATCCGCCACGCCGGCGGTATCGAGCGTGCCGCGCACCGTGTGGTAGCGCACGCCCGGCAGGTCCTTGACGCGCCCACCGCGGATCAGCACCACCGAGTGTTCCTGCAGGTTATGGCCTTCACCACCTATATAAGTGATGACCTCGTAACCGTTGGTCAGGCGCACCTTGGCGACCTTGCGCAGCGCCGAGTTCGGCTTCTTCGGCGTGGTCGTGTACACGCGCGTGCACACCCCGCGCTTCTGCGGGCAGCCGCCGAGCGCCGGGACCTTGCTCTTGCTGGCCTGGCGCCTGCGCCCTTTGGCGACCAACTGATTGATTGTCGGCATAATTTCCTGATCCTGAAACAAAACACAGGCCGGCGGTCGCCCGGCCTGTGTGAGGGGCGCGATTCTAGGGAGGCGCCCCGACAGTGTCAAGGTTTTCGCGCCGGTTTTTTCAGCGCGAACACCGTCTTGCGGCCGATACCTCAGGTCCCGACCGCTTCCTCACCGCTGCGGCTCGCCTTGCCGGGCACGCCGCCCAGCGCCTTCTCCAGCTCGAGCGCCTCCTGCTTGGCTTCGCCGCGACGGCGCTTGCGCTCCAGGTGGTGGGCGAGGCCCGTGCCGCCCGGGATCAGGCGCCCGACGATGACGTTTTCCTTGAGACCCCGCAGCAGGTCGCGCTTGCCCGTGATCGCCGCCTCGGTCAGCACGCGTGTGGTCTCCTGGAACGACGCGGCCGAGATGAACGACTCGGTGGTGAGCGAGGCCTTGGTGATGCCGAGCAGCACCGGCTCCCAGGTCGCGGGCTTCTTGCCCTCGGCGACGGCCTTGTCGTTGGCCTCGAGGAGCTGGGTGCGCTCGATCTGCTCACCGGGCAGCAGCAGCGTGTCGCCGGCGTCGAGCACCTTCACCTTGCGCAGCATCTGCCGCACGATCACCTCGATGTGCTTGTCGTTGATGCGCACGCCCTGCAGGCGATAGACGTCCTGCACCTCATCGACGATGTAGTTGGTCACCGCCTCCACGCCCAGCAGGCGCAGGATGTCGGCCGCCACCGGCGCGCCCTCGACCACCGTGTCGCCCTGCTCCACGGTCTCGCCCTCGAACACCGTGATGTGGCGGCCCTTGGGGATCATGTACTCGTGCTCCACCCCCTCCTTGTCGGTGATGATCAGGCGCTGCTTGCCCTTGGTCTCCTTGCCGAAGGACACCACACCGCTCGTCTCGGCCAGGATCGCATGGTCCTTGGGCTTGCGCGCCTCGAACAGCTCGGCCACACGCGGCAGACCGCCGGTGATGTCGCGCGTCTTGAGCGACTCCTGCGGGATACGCGCGAGCACATCGCCCACGCCGACCTTGTCGCCGTCGTTGACGGTGATGATCGCGCCCGGTGGCAGCATGTACTTGGCCGGGATCTCGGTGCCCGGGATGGTCACCGGCTTGCCCTTGGCATCGACCAGCGTGATCACCGGGCGGATGTCCTTGGCACCGGCGCGATGCTTGGCGTCGAGCACCGTGTAGCTGGACAGGCCCGTGATCTCGTCGGTCTGGCGGTTGACGGTCACGCCTTCGATGAAATCGGCGAACGTCACCTTGCCGCCCACCTCGGTGATGATCGGGTGGGTATGCGGATCCCAGTTGGCGACCACGGCGCCGGCCTTGACCTTGGCACCGTCGCCGACGCTCAGCACCGCGCCGAACGGCAGCTTGTAGCGCTCGCGGTTGCGGCCCTGGTCGTCCTGCACGATCAGCTCGCCGGAACGCGACACCGCCACGAAGTTGCCACTCGCGTGCTTGACCACCTTGACGTTCTTGAGGCGCACCACACCGGTGGTCTTGACCTCGATCTTGGACACCGCGGCGGCACGCGAGGCGGCACCACCGATATGGAAGGTGCGCATGGTGAGCTGGGTGCCGGGCTCACCGATCGACTGCGCGGCCATGACGCCGACCGCCTCGCCCATGTTGACGAGGTGCCCGCGTCCGAGATCGCGCCCGTAGCACTTGCGGCACACGCCGTAGCGCGTCTGGCAGTTCACCGGCGAGCGCACCAGCACCTGGTCGATGTGCTTCTCCTCGAGAATGGCGATGTGCTTCTCCTCGATCTGCGAGCCGTCGGGGATCAGCACGAGCTTGTCGTTGCCCGGATCGCGGATGTCGCCGATGACAACGCGCCCGAGGATGCGGTCCTTGAGCGGGATCACGACCTCGCCACCCTCGACCAGCGCCGACTTGGTCACACCCTCGGTCGTGCCGCAATCGTCTTCGGTCACGACCAGGTCCTGGCAGACGTCGACCAGGCGGCGCGTGAGGTAGCCGGAGTTGGCGGTCTTGAG
>CAZVUN010000171.1:0-5116 GCA_964629975.1 uncultured Acidiferrobacteraceae bacterium
TTGCTTCATAGGTGCGCTTGAGCGCGGCTTCCATGTGGCGCGACACCGGGCCGGTCACCAGCAGCATGTCGGCGTGGCGCGGGCTGGCGACAAAGTGCACACCGAAGCGCTCGATGCCGTAGTAGGGGTTGTTGAGCGCGTGGATCTCGAGCTCGCAGCCGTTGCAGGAGCCAGCGTCGACCTCGCGGATCGCGAGCGAGCCGCCGAACAGCTCGCCGATACGCGCATGGAGCTGCGCGCCGACCTCTTCGAGCGCCGGCTCGTCGATCTTCGGCAGCGGCTCGGTGACGATGCCGATACGCTGGATCTTGGCGAGGATTCGCAGCATGGCCTACACGTCGTGTCCCGAGTAAGAACCGTTCACGGACTTGTTGCACACCGGAAAGTCCGGGACGATGTTGTCGTGGATGAGCAGTTCCAGCGCCGGCCAGGTCGTCCAGGACGGATCGCGCGGGAAGTAGCGGGCGACCCTGCCATCCTCGCCGAAGCGGACATAGGCCAGGCACTCGCCGCGGAAGCCCTCGACCAGTCCCAGCCCCTCGGCGCCGGCGGCAGGCGCGCGCCAGGCAGCGCGCACCGGGCCGGCAGGCAGCGTGCCGAGCAGTTCCTCGAGCAGCCGCAGCGATTCGCGGGTCTCCTCGACACGCACGCGCAGGCGCGCGGCGACGTCGCCGTAGTGGTATACCGGCACGTTGATCGAGAGGCGGTCGTAGGGCGGGTACGGGGCGTCGCGGCGCACGTCGAAATCGACGTTCGATGCGCGGCCGACATACCCCATGCAGCCGAGCGCGGCGGCGAGCTCCGGCTTGAGCACGCCGGTTGTCACGAGGCGGTCTTCGACCGAGGGCGAGTCATTGACGATATGCATGAGCTTGTCGAGCTGCTTGCGCAACGCCGGCAACTGCGCGCGCATCGGGGCAAGCGCGTTATCGGCGATGTCGGCGGCCACCCCGCCCGGCACGACCCGATCCATCAGCAACCGATGGCCGAAGGCCTGCTGCGAGACCCGCAGCCATTCCTCGCGCAGCCGGGAAAATTGATAGAAGCCGAAGGTGAATGCCACATCGTTCAGGATGGCACCGATGTCGCCCAGGTGATTGGCGACGCGTTCGCGTTCGGCCAGTATCGCGCGAAGATGAAGCGCGCGCGCCGTAGCCTCGACGCCGGCTGCCTTCTCCATCGCCTGGCACGCCGCCCAGGCGTGTGCCACGGTCGAGTCGCCGGACACCCGTCCCGCCAGGCGCGCGAGGCCCTCGGGGTCACGGCCGACGGCGATTCGCTCGATGCCCTTGTGCACGTAGCCGAGCCGCTCTTCCAGATGAAGAACCGTCTCGCCCACCGCCTGGAAGCGAAAATGCCCGGGCTCGATGATGCCGGCGTGCACCGGCCCCACGGGGATCTCATAGACGCCCACGCCGTGGGCGAACAGGAACCGATACTGGTGATCGGGAGGCGTGGTGGCCGGCGGATGGCCGGCGACGGGAAAACCCCGGCGCAGCGGGTATTCCGAGTCCTTCCATGCCTGGTGGCGCGTCCAGCGGCGCGCGTCGGGGTGATCGGTAAAGGCTATACCGAGCATGTCCTGGGTATGGCGCTCGGGCCGGTCGGCCGCCGGGAAGTAGGGCGTGTGCGAGGCGAGGACCGGGTGCGCGCGCGGTACGGCGGTGCGGGCGAGGAGGTAGGCCCCGCCCTTCTCGAAACAGGCGTTGATCCGCATGTCCTCGCCCATGTCTTCTCCCCAGCCGGCGACCCAGCGGAAACCGGCCGCCTGCGCTTGCGCGCCGAGCCGCCCCCAGTCATCGGTGCTGACCTCGATCAGCCGTGCGGGTGCAAGGCCCGCTGGCGGCTTTTCGGTCACGCCGATGCCCTGCCGCGCGAGCGCCTCGAGGAATGGCACCATCCCGGCGGGGTTCATAACGGCGAGCTCCCCGCGATCAGCACGGTCGCCTGCTCGAACCAGCCCGCCAGGAAACCCGGAATCGAAAGCCCCAGCCACAGCACGAGCGCCAGATGCACCATGACCGGGACCATGTTGGCGTGCACGGGTTTCTGGCCCTGCGGCGGCTCACCGTAGACCATCGGATGCAGGTGGCGGAACAGCCCCGCGAACGCCACGCCGAAGCCCAGGAGCAGCGGAACCGCGAGCCAGGGTGCCGACTTCATGGTGGCAATGAGCAGCAGGAACTCGCTGGTGAACACGCCGAAGGGCGGAAACCCGGCGATCGCCACCGTGCCGATCAGGAGCCCCCAGCCGACGGCCGGCTGGGTGCGGATCAGACCGCGGATCTTCTCGATGCGCTGGCTGCCGGCGATGTGCGAGGCGTGCCCGACGGTGACGAAGATCGCGCTCTTGGTGAGCGAGTGCACGGTCATGTGCAGCAGCGCCCCGAAGGTCGCGAGCGGTCCCCCGAGCCCGAAGGCGTAGGTCATGAGCCCCATGTGCTCGATCGAGGAATAGCTGAACATGCGCTTGATGTCGTGCTGGCGGTGCAGGAACAACCCCGCGACCACGAACGACAGCAGGCCGAAGCCCATCATCAGGTAACCGGCGAGCTGGTTCTGCAGCGAGGCGTCGACCAGCATCTTGAGCCGCACCAGCGCGTAGAGGGCGACGTTGAGCAACAGGCCCGAGAGCACCGCCGACATCGGTGTCGGGCCCTCGGAGTGCGCGTCCGGCAGCCAGTTGTGCAGCGGCACGAGCCCCACCTTGGTTCCGTAACCCACCAGCAGGAATACGAAAGCGAGCGACAGCACCGTCGGGTCGAGGTGCGCGGCCTGGGTGTGCAGCACGCTCCACAGTAGCGTGTCGTCGCGCCCGGCGCCTAGCTTCTGCTCGGCGGCGAAGTACACGAGCACGGTGCCGAACAGCGCCTGGGCGATGCCCACGCCGCACAGCACGAAATACTTCCACGCCGCCTCGATCGACTCGGGGGTGCGGTACAGCGACACCAGCAGCACCGTGGTGAGCGTCGCCGCTTCCATCGCCACCCACAGGATGCCGAGGTTGTTGGTCGAAAGCGCCAGCAGCATCGCGAACAGGAAACCCTGGTACATCGAGTGATACAGACGCATGCGCCGGTCCGTGAGGCGGCCGCGCTCGACCTCGTGGCGCATATAGGGGCGCGAGAAGATCGCCGTGGTCATCCCCACGAATGCCGTGAGGGCGACGAGGTAGACATTGAAGGCGTCGATGTAGAACATGCGCCCGCTCGAGAGCTGCGGCCCATTGGCGAACACGTTGAGCGCCATGAACGCCGAGGTGAGGAAAGTGACGGCACTCGCCGTCACGTTGATCCAGCCGCCGATCGGCCGGTGGCCGGTGAACACGAGCAGCAGGCTGCCGATGAGCGGCGCGAGCAGCGTGATTTCGAGCAGCGTCATCCCCGTTCTCCCGGTGCACCGGCCTCGGCCTCGAGCGGCGGCGGTTCGTGCGCCTCCGACAGGCGCGTGAGCTGATCGACATCAAGGGTGTCGAAGGACTCGCGCATGTGGAAGAAGAACACACCGAACAGGATCGCCGCCACCAGCACATCGAACGCCACGCCGAGCTCCACGATCAACGGCATGCCGTAGGTCGAAACCACCGCCGAGAAGAACAGGCCGTTCTCGATCGACATGAAGCCGATCACCTGCGCGACTGCCTTCTTGCGCGCGATCATGAGCAGCATGCCGATCAGCACCGTGGCGATGCTGACGGCGATGGTGTTGCGCGTGGCAAGCCCCGAGAGGTGCACGATCGGCAGTGCCACGTAATAGCTGAAGATCACCAGCCCGGCGCCGCCAAGCAGCAGCAGCGACGGATGGCGGATCGGTTCGGCCTCGATGTGCAGATTGAGCTGGATCGCCAGGCGGTAGAGCAGGTACGGGATCGCGAGCACCTTGAGCGCGACCGTGAGGGCGGCGGACACGTACAGGTGCGTATGCCCCGAGACGAAGGCGACCAGCGCCGTCACCACCGCCAGCAGCAGGCCCTGCCAGGCGAAGGCGAAGATCAGGGGCATGACGCGGGCCTGGGAGAGCATGATGAACGATGTGAATAGCACGAGCGCGGCAAACAGGATGATCGCCTGCTGGTAGACGGAGAGGGCAGCGAGCGACATGCTAGCCTCCGGTCTCGAGCACCACGTGCGTCAGCATGCCGAGCAGCGCGAGCAAAAACGCAAAGCCAAGGAACTGCGGCACGCGGAACAGGCGCATCTTGGCGAGCACCGTCTCCCACACCACCAGCACCGCGGCGAGCCCGGCGAGCTTGGCAGCGATGGCCGCGGCACCGACGGCGAGCGCTGCGGGCGTGAGCTCGCGCGCGATGCCCCAGGGAAAGAAGATATTGGCGATCAGCACCGCGTAGATCATGAGCTTGATCTGGGCCGCCCATTCGATGAGTGCCAGGTAGCGGCCCGAGTACTCGAGGATCATCGCCTCGTGGATCATGGTGAGCTCGAGATGGGTGGCCGGGTTGTCCACCGGGATGCGCCCGGTCTCGGCGACGGCCACCATGGCGAGCCCGGCGAGCGCGAACAGGAACGAGGGGCGCAGCACCAGGCCGCCATCCAGCACATGCTGCACGGCCGTAAACAGGTTGGTCGAGGTCGCGGTCATGGACAGGGTGAACACCGCCATCAGCATCGCCGGCTCGGCGAGCGCTGCCACCGTCATTTCGCGCGACGAGCCCATGCCGCCGAAGGCGGTGCCGATGTCGAGGCCGGCGAGCGCGGTGAAGAAGCGCGCCAGCGCGAAGAAGCCGACGATCACGATCACGTCGGCGATCGCGCCGGTCGGCAACCCGAGCGCGATGAGCGGTATGGCCGCCGCCGAGAGAAGCATCGCGCTGAACACCACATAGGGGGTCCAGCGGAACAGCCAGGAGGCGTTTTCGGCGATCACCAGCTCCTTGCGCATGAGCTTGGCGATGTCGCGGTACGGCTGCAGGAGCGAGGGGGCGGCGCGGTTTTGCATGTGGCACTTGACGCGCTTGACCCAGCCGGCGAGCAGTGGCGCGGCCGCCACGAAAACGGCGGTCTGGAGGGCGGCCAGCAGCCAGGCGATCAGCTGATGATCCATAGCAACACCAGCAACGTCACGAACGAATACACCAGGTAGGTGTGGATACTGCCGG
>CAZVUN010000172.1:0-5067 GCA_964629975.1 uncultured Acidiferrobacteraceae bacterium
CGCGCGCCCCGACTCGCACGCCGACGGCATCGAGAGCGCGCCGCTGTCCTGGCTCATCAGCCGCCTGCGCCTCGCGTGGCGCGGCAATGCGACGGTGCGTCTCGGCAGTCTGTGGCAGCAGGACCTCGCCGCCTATGACGTGGTCTACGCCTACCTGTCCCCGGCAGCGATGCCCGCGCTGTGGCGCAAGGCGCGTGCCGAGATGCGCCCCGGCACGCTGCTCGTGAGCAATGCCTTCGTCATCCCGGACGTCGCCCCCGATGCGATCGTCGCCTGCGGCGCGCGCGCACGTGCGAGGCTCTACCTGTGGCGGATGTAGCCCCTTCGGCGTCGCCGATCGCGCACTGGGTCACGCGCCTCGCGCGTGCCGAGCTGCCGGTGCTCGCCGAGAGCACGCAGGCGCTGGCGGCCATGGTCAACGCCATCGACACGATCGGCACGCGCGAGCTGAGCGCGGCGGTGCTCAATGACCCGCTGCTCACGCTGCGCGTCCTGCAGGCCGCCAACCAGCAGCCCAGCCGGCACGCGGCGCACGACATCACCACCGTCACGCACGCGGTGATGAAGTTCGGCGTCGGCCCGTTCCTGCGCCGCTTCGGCACGCTGCCGACCATCGAGACGCGACTCGCGTCCCATCCCGCCGTGGCCACGCATCTTGCCGAGATCATCCAGCGCGCGCGCCACGCCGCCACGCAGGCGCGCGACTTCGCCGCCGTGCGCCACGACCGCGACCCGGAAGAAGCCGCGATCGCCGCGCTGCTCATCGACTTTCCCGAGATGCTGCTGTGCGTGCACGCGCCCGAGGTTGCCGCCACCCTGCTGCACGAGGAGCGCACGCATGCGCCACGCGCGGTCGAGCTGCAAACCCTCGGGGTCGCGCTCGCCGATCTGCAGCAACCGCTGGCCGCGGCCCTCGGTGTACCGGAGATGCTGCGCGCGCTCACCGATCCCGGCAACGTCGAGCGTCCGCGCGTGTTCGGCATCCACCTGGCCTCGCGCATCGCCCACCATCTCGAGCACGGCGCGCCACCCGAGGCCCTCGACGACGATCTGCGCCAGGCGGCGACCTGGCTGCGCCTGCCGCTCGAGGAGATCACGCAGACCGTGCACGTCAACGCGCAGCGCGTCGCCTGCCCGGACGCGCTCGAACCGCAACCGGCGGCGGCCGCGCTGCACCTCGACAAGGTCGATGAGGCGATGCGCGACATCGGCGCGCACCTCGACGGCAGCCTCAATCTGCACGAGATGATGATGCTCGCGCTCACCGGCCTGCACGAGGGCGCGGCGCTCAGGCGCGTGGTGTTTGCGCTGCTGGCGGCCGATCGCAAGCAGCTGCGCGCGCGCCTGTGGGTCGGGGTCGATCCCGGCGCCGCGCTTGCGGGCTTCACGCTGGCGCTCAATCCGCCCAACCTGTTCACGCGCCTGCTCGAGCGCCAGCAGGCGGTATGGGTGCGCACGCCGCATCCCGCGCCGCTGGCGCCGCTGCTCACGCCTGCGCTGCGCGCGCTCGTGACCCCGGGGCCGTTCTTCGCCATGTCGCTGTTCGTGCACGACAAACCGGTCGGGCTGGTCTACGCCGACCAGGGCGGCGCCAACGATCTCGACGAGCCGCGCTACGCGCTGTTCAAGCGGCTTTGCAGCCGCGCCGCCGAAGGCCTTGCGCACCTTGCCTCCGGGCCGCGTGCGCAACCACGCTGATCTGGCGGGCCGCGCTCCGCTCCTGCGGCGGCTTGAGCGCGCGAAACGCGCGATACAGCAGCAGGTCGTCGCCGATCTTCATGGCCGCACCGGCGAGCAGCGCCGTGGCGAGTGCCACGCCCTGCATCAGCGCGCCGGCCAGAACCGGGCCGACCGCCCAGCCGCCAAGCCGCACCAGGCTGGTGATGCCGGAGGCATAGGTGCGCTCGTGCGGTTGCACCACCGCCATGACGTACGACTGGCGCGTCGGCACGTCCATCTCCACCAGCAGCTCGCGCACCAGAAACAGCGTTGCCGCCATCCAGAACTCCGGCACCAGCGCCACCGCGATCAACGCCAGGCTCGACGGAATGTGGGTGAACACCATGGTGTTGACGAGCCCGATGTGGCGCGCGAGCCAGGCCGCGCCCAGGTGCGACACCGCGTTGGCGGCGCGCGCGGCAAAGAACAGGATTGCGATCGAGGTCTCGCTCGCGCCGAAACGCTCGAAGAAGAAGTACGCGAGCAGCGCGGTGCCGAGAAAGCCCCCGGCCAGGCTGTCGACGGCAAACAGTGCCGAGATGCGCCACACGACGCGCCGGCTCGCCGCCGACACCGGCGCGGCCCACACCGCGCCCGCCCCTGACACCTCCACCTGCGGCGACAGGCCCAGGTACAGCAGGCCGGTGGCAAGCAGCAATGCCGTGTAGATGCCGGGCGTCGTGCGGCAGGCGCTGAGCTCCGCCACGTCCGCCTGCACCAGCACGGCGGGCAGCGCGGCCGCCAGAGCGCCGAGCGCGTGACCGACGTCCTGCAGCAGGTTGTACCAGGCGAACGCGCGCGTGCGCTGCGCCGCGCCGAGGGTCTGCGGCACGATCGCCTGCTCCAGCACCAGCGCCGCGGCCCGGTCGCGTCCCGCGCCGTTGACCATGCCGAGAAACGCCGCGGCACATGCCGCCGCCACGTGCGTGGTGAACAGGAGGGCCACACCGCCGGCGGTGGCAAGCAGCGCGGGCAGCAGCAGCGCGCGCCGGCGGCCGAAGCGGTCGCCGAAGAAGGTCACGGCCAGCGCCGACAACGCCGCGCCCGTGAGGCCGCAACCGACGACCACGCCGACCGCCGCCGGCGCGAAGTCGAGGCGCGCCAGGTACAGCCCGAGCAAACACCCCCATGAGCCCGGTGGCGAGCGCACGCCGGAATGCCGTGCCGAGCAGGATGCGCCGGTCGCGCGCACCGGCCGCCGGCGCGGTGCGCATGCCTCAGCCGCCCCCGTGCGCCGTGCCCGCCACCTGCCGGCACCAGGCATAGAGCGCGTCGTAGAGCACCATGCCGTGGCGCAGCATCTCGTGGTCGTCGGGGAAGTTGTGCGACAGGCCAAGCGAAATCGCCAGCAGCCCATGCGACTGTGGTGTCAGCTCCGGCCGACCGGTGTGGGCGCCGCGCACGATCGCCGCCAGTCGGTGCAGCGCCGGGTCGGCGACGTTGGGCTTCGCTAGGAAGGCATCAAACGAACAGCGCTTGCCGACGTGCCCCGTATTCCACGCCCGGCACATCGTACGGGATGGTGCCCTGCGCTTGCGCGACCTTCAGCACCTCGGCTGCCGGCACGTAGAGAAACTCCGCCTGCGGATCGATGAAGCGCGCGATCAGCCACGGACAGGCGATGCGATCGATCTTCGGACGCGCGCGCGTAATCCACTTCATGTCCCCTCTGCCTCCGAATGCGACTGTCTAGAGCGCGAACTGCCAGCCGAGGCCGGCGAGCGCGCAGGCGCCGATCACCTTCATGATGTCGGCCTGGTAGCGCCACAGCGCGACAAACGCCGCGATGCCGACGATGAGCGAAAACCACTCGAAGCGCCCGGTGAACGGCGCACCGGCCGAGGCCTGCGGCCACAACACATGCCAGGCAAAGAACACCGCGAGATTGATGATCACGCCGACCACCGCCGCGGTAATGGCCACGAGCGGCCCGGCCAGCTTGATGTCGTGGCGCGAGGCCTCGACCGCCGGACCGCCCACCAGGATGAACAGGAACGACGGCAGGAAAGTGAAGAACGTCGCCACCAGGCCGCCGGCGATGCCGCCGAGCAAGAGCGCGTCGGGACCGAATACCTGCCGGGTCCAGCCGCCGAGGAAGCCGACATAGGTCACCACCATGATGAGCGGCCCCGGGGTCGTTTCGCCGAGCGCCAGGCCGTCGATCATCTGCGGACCGCTGAGCCAGCCGTAGTGCTCCACGGCACCCTGGTAGACATACGGCAACACCGCATACGCGCCGCCGATGGTCAGAAACGCCGCCTTGGTGAAGAACCAGCCCATCTGGGTGAGTGCGCCGTGCCAGCCGTGGAGCGCCAGTAGCCCGCCGAACACGCCGAGGCCGAGCGCCAGGCCAGCCGCGAGGAAGGTCGCGACCCGCGTCCAGCGGAACCGTGCGTGCTCCGGCACCGGTGTGTGGTCGTCGAGCAGCGCCGGGCCATAACGCTTGTTGGACGCCCCGTGCCCGCCACCGGCCTTGAACTTGTCCGGCCGCAGGCGTGCGCCGATTGCCCCAATGATCGCCGCGCCGAGCACGATCGCCGGGAACGGCGCATCAAACGCAAAGATCGCGACAAAGGCTGCGGCCGCGAGCGCCCACAGCAGCGCGTTCTTGAGCGCCCGGGAGCCGATGCGATAGGCAGCGAACACCACGATCGCGGTGACGGCCGGTTTGATGCCATAGAGTATCCCCGCCACCGCCGGCAGATCGCCAAAGGCGACATACACCCAGGACAGGCCAGTGAGCAGCACCAGCGCCGGCAGAAAAAACAGGATGCCGGCCACGATGCCGCCGAGCACGCCGTGCATCAGCCAGCCGATGTAGATCGCCAGCTGGATCGCCTCCGGTCCCGGCAGGACCATGCAGTAGTTGAGCGCATGCAGGAAACGGTGCTCACTGATCCAGCGGCGCCGCTCGACCAGCTCGGCATGCATCATCGAGATCTGCCCGGCCGGCCCGCCGAAGCTGATGAAGCCGAGCTTCAGCCAGTAGCGAAACGCCTCGGCGAAGGGGACCGCTGCCGGTGGCGCCGGCGTGCTCGTGGTGCGCGACGCGGCCGACATGCCCAGTCCTCCCGCTGCTTTGAAAAGTTGGCGGACCGATTGTCAACTCTGCGTCTTGCTTCGGCAAGCAGCGCATCGTCGCCGCGCCGTCGCGCACGGGCCCCGGCGAGAATGGCGGCGAGCCCGGCCCAGAGCCACGAACCGAACTCGATCAACTGCACAGCGCCAACACGCAGCAGTCTGAACGTCGCCCTCGCGGCGTCGGGGCGGTGGCGGTGCTCAGCGCGGCCCGCGGGTGGCGCGCCCACGCGCTCCGGGCGCGCGCCCGCGATCGCGTGGCGGACCGGC
>CAZVUN010000173.1:0-5061 GCA_964629975.1 uncultured Acidiferrobacteraceae bacterium
CGGCGAGCGCGCGGGGCTGCACGGCGAGGGCGTGCACACGCTCGCGACCCTGTATGCGCACCCGCGCCTGCCGTGGCAGCACTATCCGCTGCTCGCCGCCACGCTGCGCTGCGTGTTGCACGCCGCGCCGGCGCGCGCGGCGCTCGCGCAGATTCTCGCGCATCCGTTCGGCTGACCCGCGCCGCGACCACAGGCGCCCGCAAAAATCAATCCTGTGGCGGCGCGCGCGTTTGGCTAGAATGCCGCGCATCCTGACTGCCGTGTGGCGCCAACCCGGGTCGTGCTCAATCCGCAACAGCAAGCTGCCGTGCAGCACGTCGACGGGCCGCTGCTGGTGCTCGCCGGCGCCGGCAGCGGCAAGACCTCGGTCATCACCCACAAGATTGCCTGGCTGATCCGCCAGCACGGCCTGGCAGCGCGCCACATCGCCGCGGTGACGTTCACCAACAAGGCGGCGCGCGAGATGCGCACACGCATCGCTGACATGCTCCCGGGCGACGACTGCCGCGAACTCACCCTCTCGACGTTCCACGCGCTCGGTCTCAACCTGCTGCGCGCGCATCTCGCCGAGGCCGGGCGGCGCGCCGGCTTTTCCATCTACGATGCCGAGGACAGCGAGAGCCTGCTCGCCAAGCTCATGCCGCGTACGGCCGACAAGGCGCAGATGGCCGCGGCCGCGCGTACCCAGATCTCGCTGTGGAAGAACGCGCTGCGCACGCCCGCGCAGGTCGGCGCGCCGGGGCGCGCCGGCGCCGCCACGCGTCTGGCCGCGCGTCTGTACGCCGACTACGAGACGCACCTCGCCGCCTACAACGCCTTCGATTTCGACGATCTCATCACCAAGCCGGTCGCGCTGCTGCGCGCGCACCCGCACATCCTCGCGGCGTGGCGCGAGCGCATCCGCTACCTGCTGGTCGACGAGTACCAGGACACCAACGCCTGCCAGTACGAGCTGGTGAAGCTGCTGGTCGGGGAGCGCGGCGCGTTCACCGCGGTCGGCGACGACGACCAGTCGATCTATGCCTGGCGCGGGGCGCAGCCGGAGAACCTGCGCGCGCTGACGCACGACTATCCCCGGCTGCGCGTAATCAAGCTCGAACAGAACTACCGCTCCACCGGCCGCATCCTGCGCGCCGCCAACCATCTGATCGCGCACAACCCGCACGTGTTCGAGAAGCGGCTGTGGAGCCAGCACGCGCTCGGCGAGCCGATCCGCGTGTTGAGCGCGCGCAACGAGGAGCATGAGGCCGAGCGCGTGGTCATGGAGCTGCAGAGCCACCGCGCGCGCAGCGCCAGCGCGTTTCGCGACTACGCGATCCTGTACCGCGAGAATCACCAGTCGCGCGCGCTCGAGCGCGTCCTGCGCGAGCGCCGCATCCCCTACATCCTGACCGGCGGCAGCTCGTTCTTCGAGCGCACCGAGATCAAGGACATCATGGCGTACCTGCGCCTCATCACCAATCCGGACGACGACACGGCGTTCCTGCGCGTGATCAACACCCCGCGGCGCGAGATCGGTTCGGCCACGCTCGCGGGGCTCGCGGCGCACGCCGCGCAGCTCGGCGTGAGCCTGTATCGCGCCGCGCGCGACCCGGGGCTCGCGGCGCACTTAAGCGCGCGCCAGTGCGCGCTGCTCGGGGTGTTCACCGACTGGCTCGCCGAGAGCATGATCCGCGCCGAGCACGAGGAACCGAACGGCTTCCTCAAGACCCTGCTCGTGGACCTGCACTACGCGGACTGGCTCAAGGAGACCTGCAACGACCGGCGCCTCGCCGAGCGGCGCCTGGAGAACGTGCTGGAGCTGAGCGGCTGGCTCACGCGGCTCGCGCGCGGCGACGACGGCCGGACGCTCGCCGATGTCGTGGCGCGCCTGACGCTGCTCGGCATGCTGGAGAAACAGGGCGACGACAAGAGCGGCGACTGTGTGTCGCTCATGACGCTGCACGCGGCCAAGGGTCTCGAGTTCCCGCACGTGTACATCGTCGGTATGGAGGAGAACATCCTGCCGCATCGCAACAGCCTGGAGGCGCGCGACGATGCGCCGGCCGCCGCGAGCGTCAACGACGCGGCCGTCGCGGAAGAACGCCGCCTTGCCTATGTCGGGATCACGCGCGCACGCCAGACCCTCACCCTGACGCTGGCCGAGACCCGCCGGCGCGGCGGCGAGGTCGTCGCCTGCGAGCCGAGCCGCTTCCTCAAGGAGCTGCCCGCCGAGGACCTGCGCTGGGAGGAACGCACGCCGGCCGCCGACCCGCAGGTCGCGGCACAGCGCGCCGCCGACCATCTCGACCACCTGCGTGCGCTGCTGCGCGGCCCATGAGCCCGGCCCGCGGGACGCGCCGGGGCGGTGGCGGCCCTGCCGAGGCAGCGCTATCCTTACCGCACGGCACGCCAGCAGTGCGGCGCAACCGAATCAGGGGATGGACACGATGAAGCGGCGGCGCAGCCAGAACACCGACGCCACGCGCGGGGGCGCGCCACGCGTGGCCACGCTGCAGCTGACCGCCGTCGGCTTCACCGACTTCTACCGCACCGTCATGGGCCTGCGCTTTCCGCTGCCGGTCGACGAGGTGCTCGAATTGCGTTCGCTGCTCAACCATGCGGTCGACCGTTACCGTGCACCGGCGCTGACGCCCGACGTGCGTCAGTTCCGCGAGGCCCTCGAGCAGGCGATCGGCTCGTTCGGCATCGACAAGCCGCACCACCGCGAGCGCCTGCTCAAGACGCTGTGCCTGCTGCGCGACGTGCACGTCGCGCACAGCATCGCCTCGCGTGACCAGGAGCTCACGCTGCGCGCGCGGTTGGCGGACAACCGGCGCGCGCACACGCGCGCGGTGCGCGAAGGGCTGCTGAGCGTGTTCCTGCTGGTCATGGCGACGCTGCTGTGGGTCGGCCTGCCGGCGGCGCACTGGCTGCTGCTCGCCGCCGCCGTGCTCAGCGCCTACACCAGCTGGCACCGCTTCCACGCCCTGCCGGGGCTGGAGGAGGATGCCGAGCTGCTGCGCCAGCAGATCAATGCGGTGCTGCGCCTGCGCGTCAAGTCGGTCAACTGGAAAATGCTGATCCACAAGCTCGCGCTGATTCTCGGCTTCAAGCAGATCCGCGGCATCGAGGTGTTCCGCATCGACCATCACGATGAGCCGCACGGCGCCCACCGCACCTACCACTGAGCCGCGCCCGCCCCGCTAGCCGCGCGGATGGTGGCGCGCGTGCAGGCTCTGCAGACGGGCGCGCGCCACCTGGGTATAGATCTGGGTCGTGGACAGATCCGTGTGGCCGAGCAGCATCTGCACCACGCGCAGATCCGCGCCGTGATTGAGCAGGTGCGTGGCGAAGGCGTGGCGCAGCGTGTGCGGCGACAGCGCCGCGCCGATCCCGGCGGCGCGCGCGTAGCGCTTGAGGTTGTGCCAGAACGCCTGGCGCGTCATGGCCGTCCCGCGCGCGCTCAGGAACAGCGCATCCGACGCCTGCCGCCTGGCGAGCGCCGGGCGGCCGGTGTCGAGGTAGCGGCCGAGCCAGGCGAGCGCCTCTTCGCCGAGCGGCACCAGCCGCTCCTTGTCGCCCTTGCCCAGCACGCGCACCACGCCCTGCGCGAGCGCCAGGCGCCCGAGCGTGAGACCGACGAGCTCCGAGACCCGCAGGCCCGTGGCATACAGGGTCTCGAGCATGGCGCGGTCGCGCAACCCGTGCAGCGTTGCGACATCCGGCGCCGCCAGCAGGCGCTCGACCTGCGCCTCGCTGAGCGTCTTGGGCAGCGCCCGGCCGATGCGTGGCGACTCGATCAACGCGGTCGGATCCTGCGTGCTCAGCTGCTCGCGCAGCAGATAGCCGTAGAAGCGCCGCAGGCTCGACAACAGGCGCGCGGCGCTGCGCGGCCGGGCGCCGTGCTGCAGGCGCTGGGCAAGGTAGTCCTGCAGATCCTGGCGCCCCGCCTCGCTCAGGCGCCGCCCGCGCGTGGCGAGAAAGCGACCGAGCCCGGTGAGGTCGGTGGCGTAGGCGCGCAGCGTATTGCTGCTCAGACCGCGCTCGCTCCAGAGCGCGTCACAGAAGCGCTCGATCAATGCCTGCTCGTCGGCGTTCATGGCGTTGCGGGCGCCCGGCGCACGAGCCACAGCTGCTGCATCTGGCGCTCGATCTGCACGCGCCGCCGCGGATCCTGCGCCTGGGCGAGCAGGGCGCCATAGATGTTGCGCGCGTCCTCGATCAGCCCCGCCTTGCCGAGCTGCTCGGCGGCGCGAAAGCGCGCGGTCTCGCCCCACGGATCGCGCCCGCTCGCCCCGCCGTAGGTCGCCGAACGCAGATACAGCTCGGCCGCCGCCTGGTGCTGGCCGAGGGCGGCGAGCGAGTCCGCCTGCCAGAACAGGATCTCGCGCTTGAGCGCGGCCGGCTCGACCAGGCGATAGAGCTGCGCGAGCAGTTCGTTGGCCTCGGCATGGCGCCCGAGTGTCTGCAGATCGAACAGGACCTGCAGGTAGCGATCGGCCAGATCGGCCGAGACCGCATCGCGCGCGGCGAACTCGGCGCGCAGCAGCGCCACACCGGGCGCGGCGTCATCCGCGTAGATCAGCATGCGCGCGCGCCGCAGCGTCCACAGCTCGCCATCATCGTCCGGCGGCGGTGCCTCCAGGTCGCGCACCAGCTCGGCGGCGAGCTTGACGTTGAATTCGGCGAGCGCCTTGTCGGCCAGCCGGTAGCGCGCCACCGCTGGAATGTCCGCGAGCGTCGCAAAACGCGCCGAGCGCGTGTACAGGGCCTGCGCGGTGTTGGGGCGACCATCGGCGAACAGCGTGTACGCCAGCCAGTCGTGCGCCGTGGTGCGCACCTCGCTGTCCCGCGCGTGGTGGCTGAGGAACGCGTAGAAGGCGCGTGCCCTGAGGCGCTCGCGGCACGGGTACTCCCGCGCGCGCTGCAGCCATGCCGCATCGTCGCCGATGAGCAGGCGCGCGCGGTTGCCTTCGTGCTGGGCGAGCTCGTCATAGGCGCTCCACAGCGCATCGGCGTCCACCGTGAACAGGGGTTGCGCGACCGCGGGCTCGGCGATGGCGAGCGCCTGCTCGAGCG
>CAZVUN010000174.1:0-4965 GCA_964629975.1 uncultured Acidiferrobacteraceae bacterium
CCGCCGGCCTCAACGCCGCCCGGCCGGAGCTGATCGTGCACGCGGTCGAGGGCGCACGCGATCTGGCCGGGCTGCTCGGGCGCGCCGACTGCGTGGCGCTTGGACCCGGCATCGGGCGCGACGCCTGGGCCCGGGGGCTGGTGGCGAGCGCACTGACGGGGCGCGCGCCGCTCGTGGTCGACGCCGATGCCCTGCATCTGCTCGCGGCCGATGCCCTGCACCGCGAAGACTGGGTGCTCACGCCGCATCCGGGCGAGGCGGCGCGCCTGATCGGGGCCGCGAGCGCGGCGACGGTGCAGGACGACCGGCTCACCGCGCTGCACGCCATCACCGCGCGCTACGGCGGCAGTTGCGTGCTCAAGGGCTCCGGCACGCTGGTCGCGACCCATCGCGAGCCGCAGGTGTACCTGTGCGATCGCGGCAATCCGGGCATGGCGAGCGCCGGCATGGGCGATGTGCTGACCGGCATCATTGCCGCGCTCATCGCCCAAGGCCTCGACGGGGGTTCGGCCGCGCGCCTGGGCGTGTGGCTGCATGCCGCGGCCGCTGACGCGGCGGCGGCCGCCGGCGGCGAGATCGGCCTGCTCGCGACCGATTTGCTCGGCCCCCTGCGCGCGCTCATCAACCGTCGTGGCCTGCGGTGAGGACGCGTAGCGTCGCGGTGGCGAGCGCCGCCGACATGGAGGCGCTCGGCGTGCGCCTGGCCGGGGCGCTCGGCGCGGTGCGCACGCTCTATCTGCGCGGTCCGCTCGGCAGCGGCAAGACCACCCTGGTGCGCGGCATCCTGCGTGGCCTCGGCCACCGCGGCGCGGTCAAGAGTCCGACCTTTACCCTGGTCGAGTCCTACGCGCTGGCGCGCGCGGTGCACCACTTCGACCTGTATCGCCTCAAGGACCCGGAGGAGCTCGAGTTCCTCGGCTGGCGCGACTACCTGCAAGGCGACGACCTGTGCCTGGTCGAATGGCCGGAGCGCGCCGGCGCGGCCTTACCGCCCGCGGACGCAGACGTTATGATTGCCGTCAGCGACATGGGACGAAACCTACAGCTCACCAGCCACAGCACGCGCGCCGACGCGCTGCTCGAGGCATTGGCATGAGGCGCGCGCGGCTGCTGGCGCCGCTCGCGGCTGTCCTGCTGGCCGGCACGGCGCTCGCGGCACCGGTGGCGGTGCAGAACCTGCGCGTGTGGCAGGCGCCCGACCACACCCGCCTGGTGTTCGATCTGAGCGATCCGCTCGCGCATCGCGTGCTGGCGCTCGCCGAGCCACCGCGCATCGTCATCGACCTGGAGCAGGCGCGCCTGCAAGGCGCGCTGCCAGCGATCGAGCCCGGCAACGCGCTGATCGCCGCGCTGCGCGCCGCCAGGTACGACAGCGATACGCTGCGCATCGTGCTCGATCTCAAGAAAGCGGCCAACCCGCGCAGCTTTCTGCTCAAGCCGGCCGGGCCGTACGGGCATCGTCTGGTGGTCGATCTGTATGACGCCGCGGCCACGGCGCGCAGCGAAGAGGCGCGCAGCGGCGCGCGCGGGCCGGCGAGCGAGGACAATCGCGCCCCGCGCGAGATCGTGATCGCCATCGATGCCGGGCACGGCGGCGAAGACCCGGGCGCGATCGGGCGGCGTTACCGCACGCGCGAGAAGGACGTGACGCTCGCGGTGGCGCGCGAGCTGGCGCGCCTGGTTGCGGCCACGCCCGGGATGCGCGCGGTGCTGACGCGCGACGGCGACTATTACGTCGGATTGCGCGAGCGCTACTACAAGGCGCGCCGTCACGGCGCCGATGTGTTCGTGTCGATCCATGCCGACGCCGTGCCCGGCGGCAAGGCGCAGGGCGCGTCGGTCTATGCCCTGTCGGAGCGCGGCGCCACCAGCGCGCTCGCCAAGCATCTCGCCGACCGCGAGAACTTCGCCGACCTGGTGGGCGGCGTGAGCCTCGACGACAAGGACGATCAGTTGCGGCGCGTGCTGCTGGACATGACGCAGAGCGTGACCATCAAGTACAGCCTGGAGCTGGGCGAGAGCGTGCTCGGCGAGCTGCGCCGGGTCGGACCGGTGCATCTGCAGAAGGTCAACCAGGCGGGCTTCATGGTGCTCAAGTCACCGGACATCCCCTCGGTACTGGTCGAGACCGCCTTCATCAGTAATCCGACCGAGGAGAAGAAGCTGCGCACGCACGAGTTTCAGCGGGCGCTGGCGCGGGGCATCTTCAACGGCGTGAAGCGCTATCTGGCGCGCTCCGGCACGCCGGCGCAGACGACGGTGGTGGCGAGTGCGGCGAGCGGCAACGACAAGACCCCGGCCAACCCCAACGAGCACGTGGTGCGCCCGGGCGAGACGCTCGCCTCGATTGCGCGCCAGCACAACATCCACATCGAGGCGCTGCGCTTCATCAACAATCTCGGCGAGCGGGACCCGCCGGTCGGCGCGCGCCTGCGCCTGCTCGGCAGCGACACCTGAGAGCGCGCGCGGTTCGCGGGGTGCCGTGGCGTGCGGTATCATGCCTGCCGCGCATCGCCCATTCATCCAGGAGGACAACATCGTGCTCGCTCGCATCGTGGTTCGTTTCGCCGTGGCCGGATTGGCGGCACTGGCGCTCAGCGCCTGCCAGAAGAAGGAGGCCCCGGCCGCACACGACGTGCTGGTCGTGAAGCTCGGCTCGGTCGCGCCGCTCACCGGACCGCAGGCGCACATCGGCAAGGACAACGACAACGGCGTGCGCCTGGCGATCGAGGAGGTCAACGCCGCCGGTCTCACGCTCGGCGGCAGGAAGGTGCGCTTCGAGATCGTGAGCGAGGACGATCAGGCCGATCCCAAGACCGCGACCATCGTCGCGCAGAAGCTGGTCGATGCGCAGGTCAAGGGCGTCATCGGGCATCTCAACTCCGGCACCTCGATCCCGGCGTCCAAGATCTATTTCGATGCCGGCATCCCGCAGATCTCGCCCTCGGCCACCGCCATCAAGTACACCGAGCAGGGCTTCAAGACCGCGTTTCGCGTCATGACCAACGACCGCCAGCAGGGCAAGGTGCTGGGCGAGTACGCGGTCAAGAAGATGGGGGCCAAGACGGTTGCCATCATCGACGACCGCACCGCGTACGGTCAGGGTCTGGCCGACGAGGTGGAGAAGGCGGTCGTGGCCGCCGGCGGCAAGGTGGTGTCGCGCCAGTTCACCACCGACAAGGCCACCGACTTCAGCGCCATTCTCACGGCCATCAAGCCGACCCGGCCGGACGTGGTGTTCTACGGCGGCATGGACCCGCAGGCCGCCCCCATGGTCAAGCAGATGCAATCGCTCGGCATCAAGGCGAAGTTCCTCGGCGCCGACGGCGTGCAAACGGTCGAGTTCCTCAAGCTCGCCGGGGCCGCGGCCGAAGGGGTGACGGCCTCGTCGCCGGGGCTGCCACTCGACACCATGCCGGGCGGCAAGGCCTTCAAGGAGAAGTACAACGCCAAGTACGGCACCATTCAGGTGTATGCGCCGTATGCCTACGACGCCGCCATGGCGCTGATCGAGGCGATGAAGAAGGCCGACTCGGCCGAGCCGGCGAAGTACCTCGCGCAGTTGCCGGCCGTGCAGTTCCAGGGCGTGACCGGCCCGATCGCCTTCGATGCCAAGGGCGACGTGAAGGGCGGCGCCATCACCCTGTACCGCGTGCAGGGCGGAAAGTGGGTGACGCTCGAAACCGTGCTGAGCGCTGCGGCCGCCGCGCCGTAGTTTTGCGGCACTGCGCTCTGCCCGGCTCAGGTTGACCGCAGCGCCAGCCTGACCGTACGTTTAGCGACGCGCGCCTGGCGCGCGCGGGTTCGCATGGACATCTTCGCGCAACAGATCATCAACGGCCTGATCCTCGGCAGCATCTACGCGCTCGTGGCCCTGGGCTACACCATGGTCTACGGCATCCTGCAGCTCATCAACTTCGCGCACGGCGAGGTGACGATGCTCGGGGCGATGATCTGCCTGGCGGTGCTCAACGCGCTGCTCGCGGCGAGTCCCGGGTTGCCGGCGCTCGTGCTGGTGGCCGTGGCGCTGGCGGCGGCGATCGCGGCGTGCATGCTGCTCGGCTTCGGGCTCGAGCGCATCGCCTACCGGCCGCTGCGCAGCGCGCCGCGCCTGGCCGCGCTCATCACCGCGATTGGCATGTCGATCGTGCTGCAGAACGTGGCGATGCTGGTGTGGGGCAAGCAATACGTCACCTTCCCGCCGCTCATGCCGCTCACGCGCTTCGAGATCGCCGGGGCGGTCATCTCCAGCGTGCAGCTCGTGATCCTGCTGCTCGCGTGCGCGCTCATGCTCGGCCTGCTCGCGCTGGTGCACCGCACGCGTCTCGGGCGCGCGATGCGCGCCACGGCCCAGTCGGCCGAGACCGCCGCGCTCATGGGCATCAATCCCAACACCATCATCTCGCTCACCTTCGTCATCGGCGCGGCGCTCGCCGCCGTGGCCGGGGTGATGGTCAGCGCCTACTACGGCCTGGCGCACTACCACATGGGCTTCATGCTGGGCCTGAAGGCATTCACCGCCGCGGTGCTGGGCGGCATCGGCAACATCGCCGGCGCCATGGTCGGCGGGCTGTTGCTCGGCGTCATCGAAAGTCTCGGCGCCGGCTACATCGGCGACCTCACCTTCGGTTTCCTCGGCAGCCACTACCAGGACGTGTTCGCGTTCTTCGTGCTGATCCTGGTGCTGACGCTGCGGCCCGCCGGCCTGCTCGGCGAGCGCATCGCCGAGCGCGCCTGAGGCGGCGGGCATGGGCAGCTGGCGCAGCCGCTGGACCCGTCTCCGGCACGACCGGCGGGTGGTGCTCGCCGCCCTGGTCGTGCTCGCGCTCGCGCTGGCGGTGCTGCCGTTCGTGGTCGGGGCGGGCCTCGGGCGCGGCTGGGTGCGCATCATCGATTTCGCGCTGCTCTATATCATGCTCGCGCTCGGGCTCAACATCGTGGTCGGTTATGCCGGCCTGCTCGATC
>CAZVUN010000175.1:0-4827 GCA_964629975.1 uncultured Acidiferrobacteraceae bacterium
TGTTGATGGCGGTTCCTGGGAGAGAAGCACGTGTCGCTCGACAACATGATGGTGTTCACCGGGAACGCCAATCCGTCACTGGCGGAGGCGGTGGTGCGGCGCCTGGGGTTGCCGCTGGGCAAGGTCGTGATCGGCCGCTTCAGCGACGGCGAGGTCATGGTCGAGCTGATGGAGCACGTGCGCGGCAAGGACGTGTACATCATCCAGCCGACCTGTGCGCCCAGCAACGACAACCTGATGGAGTTGCTGGTGATGATGGACGCGGTGAAGCGTTCGGCGGCGCGGCGCATCACGGCGGTGATTCCCTATTATGGTTACGCGCGCCAGGACCGGCGCCCGCGCACCGCGCGCGTGGCGATCACCGCGCGCCTGGTGGCCGACATGATCCAGGTGGCGGGCGCGCACCGGGTGCTGACGATGGATCTGCATGCCGACCAGATCCAGGGGTTCTTCAACATCCCGGTCGACAACATCTATGCGTCGCTCGTGCTGCTCGGCGACATCTGGCGCGCCGAGCACGACGGGTTGCTGGTGGTGTCGCCGGACGTGGGCGGCGTGGTGCGCGCGCGGGCGCACGCCAAGCACCTCGAAGCCGATCTCGCCATCATCGACAAGCGCCGGCCGAAGCCGAACGAGGCCAAGGTCATGCACATCATCGGCGAGGTCGAGGGCCGCACCTGCGTGCTGATCGACGACCTGGTCGATACGGCCGGCACGCTGTGCGAGGCGGCCGCGGCGCTCAAGAACCACGGCGCGAAGCGGGTGCTGGCGTACTGCACGCACGCGGTGCTGTCGGGCAAGGCGGTGGAGCGCATCGCGGCGTCGCAGCTCGATGAGCTGGTGGTGACCGACACCATTCCGTTGAAGCCCGAGGCGCGCGCCTGCAAGCAGATCCGGCAGCTGTCGATTGCCGAGGTGCTGGCCGAGTCGATGCGCAGGCTGGCGGAGGACGATTCGATCAGCTCGTTGTTTATGGAATAGATTCTCGCTGACTCACCCCCGCCCGCCGCGAGCGGGACGGGGTGAGGGTGAAGAAGGGGCCGCCTCCTGGTCGCGGGAGGTGGTCGATGTTAACCAAAGTTGGAGAGTGAACCATGAGTGCCAAATTCGAACTGACTGCCGAGCCGCGCACGGGGCAAGGGAAGGGTGCGAGCCGCCGCCTTCGCCGTGACGGCAAGGTGCCGGCCGTAATGTACGGTGCGGGCAAGCCGCCCGTGATGCTGGCGTTGAGCCACAACGCGATGCTGCGCCATCTCGAAGACGAGAAATTCCACACCTCGATCCTGACGGTCAAGGTGGACGGCGCCGCGGATCAGGCAATCCTGCGCGACTACCAGATGCATCCGTTCAAGCCGCTCGTGATGCACGTCGACCTGCAGCGCATCAGCGCCACCGAGAAGATCCACATGCGTGTGCCGCTGCACTTCACGGGCGAGGACGTGTGCCCGGGTGTCAAGCAGCAGGGCGGTCTGATCGGCCACCTGATGACGGAAATCGACGTGACCTGCCTGCCGAAGGACCTGCCGGAATTCCTCACGGCCGACCTCTCCGGCCTGCATATCGGCGAATCGTTGCACCTCTCCGACATCAAGCTGCCGGACGGCGTGCAGATCACCAGCCTCGCGCATGGCGGCGACGACCTCGCGGTTGCGACCGTGACTACCGTGCGTGTCGAGGAAGAGGCGCCGGCGGCCGCCGCCGCGCCGGCGGCGGGGGCGGCCGCCGCCGCGCCGGCCGAGGGCGAGAAGAAGGCCGAGGCCCCCAAGGCCGAGGCGAAGAAGCCCGAGGCCAAGAAGTAGGCCCGGCCGTACTGGCCACCGTCAACCCACCCGCTCCCGCCTCGCCGCGAGCGGGGCGGGGTGAGGCCAATGACCCAGGCCATCGCGCTCATCGTCGGACTCGGCAATCCCGGTCCGGAGTATGCGGAAACCCGGCACAACGCCGGGTTCCGTTTTCTGGATGCGCTGCTGGCCGGCACCGGCGAGGCGCTGCGCAGCGAACCGCGCTTCAGCGCCGAGGTGGCGAAGCTGCGCATCGCCGGGCGCGAGGTGTGGTTGCTCGCGCCGCAGACCTACATGAATCACAGCGGCGAGGCGGTCGGAAAGTTCGCGCAGTACTACAAGATCGCCCCGGCGCAGATTCTGGTGGCGCATGACGAGCTCGACATCGCACCCGGGGCGCTGCGCCTGAAGATCGGCGGCGGCGATGGCGGCCACAACGGCCTCAAGGACATCACCGCCAAACTCGGCACGCCGCAGTACGTGCGGTTGCGCATCGGTATCGGTCATCCCGGCTCGGCGGCACAGGTGACGTCGTACGTGTTGAAGCGCGCACCGGCCGCGGAACAGGAGCTGATCGATGCGGCGATCGCGCGTGCCCGCAACCACATCGAGGAAATCGTGCAGGGCCAGTTCCAGAAAGTAATGAACGTTCTGCACACACATACATAGTTTCGGGTCTCGCGTTTTGAAGCGCGAGACCTGAGACCCAAAAACCCGAGACCCGAGACATGGGATTCAAATGCGGTATCGTCGGTCTGCCGAACGTCGGCAAGTCGACACTGTTCAACGCGCTCACCAAGGCCGGCATCCCGGCCGAGAACTATCCGTTTTGCACCATCGACCCGCACGTCGGCATCGTCGAGGTGCCGGACCCGCGCCTTGCGCAGCTCGCGGCCATCGCCAAGCCGGAGAAGATCGTCCCCACCACGATCGAATTCGTCGACATCGCGGGGCTCGTGGCCGGCGCCTCCAAGGGCGAGGGTCTCGGCAACAAGTTCCTGGCGCACATTCGCGAGGTCGACGCGATCGCGCACGTGGTGCGCTGCTTCGTGAACGAGAACGTCGTGCACGTTTCCGGGCGCATCGATCCGATCGAGGATATCGGCGTGATCAATACGGAGCTGGCGCTCGCCGATCTCGACGCGGTGGACAAGGCCATCCAGCGCACTGACAAGGCGGCGAAGAGCGGCGACAAGGACGCGGCCCACCTGCGCGAGCTGCTCGAGCGCGTGCGCGCCCAGCTCAACAAGGGCGAGCCGATCCGGGGGCTTAAGCTCGACGAGGAGGCGCACCGGCTCTTGAAGCCCCTGTGCCTGCTCACCGACAAGCCGACCATGTACATCGCCAACGTCGCCGAGAACGGCTTCACCAACAACCCGTATCTCGACGCCGTGCGTGCGCACGCCAAGGCCGAGGGCTCGGTGGTGGTGCCGGTGTCGGCGGCGATCGAGATGGAGCTCGCTGACATGTCGGAGGAGGAGAAGAAGGCGTTCCTTGCCGACATGGGGCTCGCGGAGCCGGGCCTCAACCGCGTGATCCGCGCCGGCTACGAGCTGCTCGGGTTGCTTACCTATTTCACCGCCGGCCCCAAGGAGGTGCGTGCCTGGACCGTGCGCCGCGGTGCCAAGGCACCGGAGGCGGCCGGCGTGATCCATACCGACTTCGAGCGCGGTTTCATCCGCGCCGAGGTCACGGCGTTCGACGACTTCGTCCGCTACGGCGGCGAGCACGGCGCGAAGGAGGCCGGCAAGCTGCGCCTGGAAGGCAAGGACTACGTGGTGCAGGACGGCGACGTCATGCACTTCCGCTTTAACGTTTAGCGCCAGGGGAAAGTGAAAAGAGAAAAGAGAAAAGGTAAAATGCGCGCGCCCCGTAGCCGGGGCTTTTCTCTTTGCTCTCGTATCGTTGCTCAAGTTTTGGCTAGGTAGCTCAGACGGTTAGAGCGCGGCACTCATAATGCTGAGGTCGACGGTTCGATTCCGTCCCTAGCCACCAGATCCCAGTGCCGGCGCCGTGCGGCGCCGGCGTGAACCCCGAGCGCATGCCACGGCCCGTCGATCCCGCACAGTTCGCCGCCCACTTCCCCGCCATCGCCGCCGGGTTGTCGCAGGCGCAGCTCGAGGCGCTGCTCGACCGCGTGACCAGGCTGGTCGTGTCGCCCGGCACCCAGCTCATCCGCTATCACGGCCGCTCCGGGCAGCTCTATCTCGTCTGGTCGGGGCGGCTGCGCGCCTTGCTCGAAAGCGGCGCGCACACCCTTGTGCTCGGCGATATCGGCCCGGGCCGCTGGGTGGGCGAGGTCACGGTGCTCGATCACGGCCCGGCGACTGCCACCGTTACCGCAGTCGAGGTGAGCACCCTGCTCGCGCTGGCGCGCGATGACTTCGAGCGGCTGCGCATCGAGCATCCCGCGGTGGCCGCGCGCCTCACGCAGGCGCTGGCGCGCAACCTCGCGCAGCGGCTGCGGCGCACGCATGCCGGGCTGCTCGCCGCTGCCTCGCCGTCCGCCTGGCTGGGCACTGCCGGCGTGCAGCTCGTGGGAGGGGAGGCCGGCGGACAATGAATCTCGATGCGTTGCTGCGCGTCCATCGCGACTTCAAGGACTTCTCGGCCGGGGAGCGCGATGAGTTGCTCGGGCTGTTCACCGAACATGCGCACGGCGATGGGGCGGTGCTGATCCGCGAGGGCGAGCCCGGCGATGCCATGTACCTGATCGTCGACGGCCAGTTGCTGGTCACGCGCCGCGCCACGGGCGGGGAGCCCTTGCGCATCTGCGTGATGGGCCCGGGCGAGCTGGTCGGGCTCGTGGCGCTCATCGACCCCGGCCCGCGCACCGCCACCTGCACGGTGGTCGGCGGCGCGACCGTCGCGCGGCTGGCGGCCGCGGATTTCCATCGGCTGTTCGCCGCCGACGCGCCGCTCGCCCAACGCCTGCAATACCTGATCGCGCGCCAGCTCGCGAGCGATCTGCGTCTCTACAACGACGCGCTCGCCGACACCCTCACCGCGCCCGAGGATCCGCAGCGCTTCTACGACATCATCGGCA
>CAZVUN010000176.1:0-4808 GCA_964629975.1 uncultured Acidiferrobacteraceae bacterium
GTCGCCTTCGGCGTCGATCTGCAGGCGCAGCCGCCCCGGCGGCCAGTCGGCGCGCCAGGCCGCCGGATCGAGCTCCGCGGTCGCGATGCGCGCCTGCCAGCGGGCGGTGCCGATCGCATCGTCCACGGTCGCGCGTGCCTGCATCTGCCAGGGTGCGCCAAGCGCCAGCTCGGCGATGAGCCGCTGCGCATCGCCGCGCACCGAGCCGCTCGCGCGCACGGGCGCGACTGACGGCGGCTGCCACGATGCGCGCAGCGTCACCTCGAGGGGATAGGGCGGGGCGAGCGAGAGGCCCCCGTGTGCCTGCGCCGCCCAGGCCGCGGCGGCGAGCTCCAGGCGCGCGAGCTCAAGGCGCGTGCCGCGCCAGCGCCCGGCGAGCGCGACGTGCGTTGCCGACCACGCCGCGTCCTCGTCCAGGCGCAGCGTGGCGTGCGTGGCGCGCGCCTCCTCGAGCACCAGGTCGATCGGCAAGGCCAGACGCAGCGGCGCGGCGCTCTCGTGCGCTGTCGGGCGCAGCCTGAGCGCGACGTCGTTCAACGCGAGGCGCGTGACGTGCACGCGCGCGCGCAGGAGCGCCGCCGGCCGCCAGTCGATTTCGAGCTCGCCGATGCGCAGTTCGAGCCGCGTGTCGCGGTAGGTGAGGTTGCGCGCACGCACCGGCCCCCCCAGGCGGCCTTCGAGCGTCTGCACCGCGAGCTCGCCCGGGAGCAGTGCCGCGGCGCGCGCAAACGCAAAGCGCAGCCCCGCCTCGCTCGCCAGCAGCACCGCCAGGGCCGCGAGCGCGAGGCCGGATACCGCCGCGAGCAGGAGCAGGGCGCGTTTCACAGGTCGGGTCCGATGACGAAGTGTACGCGCCACGGGCGCTCCGGTGGCGTGAGCGCCCAGGCGAGGTCGAGCCGGATCAGTCCGACCGGCGACTTCCAGCGTGCCCCGATGCCGGCACCGCGGTAGTACGGCCCGGAAAAATCGTCCAGGGCGTTGCCGGCATCGAAGAAGGCGGCCACGCCCCAGCGCGCAAGGAGGCGGTGCTCGTACTCGAGGCTCCCGACCAGCAGATACGGTCCGCCGGTGACGTCGCCGTTGGCATCCGTCGGCCCGAGGGAGTTGTAGGCGTAGCCGCGCACGCTCTGGTCACCGCCGGCGTAGAAGCGCAGGCTCGACGGCAGCGTCGCGAAGTCCTCGATCCAGGTGCCGCCGAGGTCGAGGCGCGCGGTGCCCCGGCCGCGCGCACCGAGTGACTCGATCAGCTTGGCCTGCGCGCGTGCCTGGCCGAAGGTCACGTCCGACACGAGCCCGCTGTTGGCGCCGCGCACGTCGAGCTGCGTGCGCCAGCCGCGCGTGGTGACGAGCCGGTTGTCGGTGTCGAGGTACAGCCAGCTCGCATTCGGCAACAGCAGGTTGGTGCGCCCGCTCTCCTCGCCGGTCTGCCAGCGCTCGCGCTCGTAGCTGAGGCCGTAGGTGCTGCGCCAGCCGGCGATGCGGCCCTCGGTCAGCCGCCACAATCCGCCGGCATGGGTGTAGGCGACGCCGGCGCTGATACGGCGGCTGTCGCTGGTGTCGGGGTACTCGGCGATGGCGCCGATGTTGAACGACAGCTGGTCGGTGCGCGGGTCGCGCACCGGGATGAGATAGCGGGCGGTGACGTCGCTGCGCACCTGCGAGGCGTTGAGCTCGGTGGCGAGCCGGTGGCCGGCCTCGTTCAGCTGGCGGCGTTCCCAGCCGGCGCGGCCGCGCACCCCGGTGTCGGTGCCGTAGCCGAGGCCGAAGGTGTACTTGTTGGGAGGCCGTGGCACGAGCTTCACCACGATCGGCACCTCGCGCTCGACGGCGAGCTCGCGCTGCGGCGTGATCTCGATGCTCTGGAAGTAGTCGCTGTCGATGAGGCCGCGGCGCAGCTCGGCGAGCTGTTCGCCGTCGTACGGCTCGCCCGGCCTGAAGGGCACGTAGCGCGCCAGCAACGGTGGCGCGAGGCCATGGCCCGGTTCGAAGCGCACCTCGCCAAAGCGGTAACGCGGGCCGGTGTCGTAGTGCAACGCGACGCGCGCGGTGTAGGCGGTGAGATCGACCTCAACCGTGTGGCGGGTGAGCGTCGCGTCCAGATAGCCGCGCTCGGCGCCGAGGCGGGTCAGACGCGACTTCGCCGTTTCGTAGCGCTCGTGCTCGAACACATCCCCCGGGCGCAGCGGAAAGTCCGCGAGCAGCGCGGCGATCGGCGGGTCGGTCAGGCCATCGCCCGTGACGCGCACATCGAGTACGCCAATGCGCAACGCCTCCCCCGGTTCCACGCGGTAGCGCGCGTAGTAGCCGTCCTCGCCGTGCGTGAGCTCGGAATGTACCCGGGCGCGATAGTAGCCGTGCGGCTCGAGCACGGCGCGGATCTCGCCCGGGGCGCGGGCGTGCAGGGCGCGGATCGCCGCCGCGCTCAGACCCGGCTCGCTCTTCTGCTGCTCGATGCTGAGCTGCGCCAGCACCGCCTCGCGCAGCGCGAGCGGCACGCCGTCGACCACGACCGTAAGCTCGAGCGCATGCGCCGGCGCGGCCGCCAGGAGCAGCAGCGCCGCGCCGCACAGGCCACGCAGGCGCCGCGCAGCGCATCGAATCGGTTTGTCGTGCGGGTCGGACATGGTTGCGGCGGGCGCGCACGCCGCGACGCCCGGTTCCGGTGCTCATCCTAGCGCGCAGAACTCAGGGGCGCGCCACCAGGCGCCGCGCCACCGCTTCCGCCACCTTCATGCCGTCGACCGCGGCCGACATGATGCCGCCGGCGTAGCCCGCGCCCTCGCCGGCCGGGTACAGGCCGTGCACCGTCACGCTTTCATAAGTATCGGCATCGCGCACGATGCGCAGCGGTGAGGAGGTGCGCGTTTCGCTGCCGGTCAGGACCGCATCCGGCAGGGCAAAGCCCGGCAGCTCGCGCTCGAACGCCGGGACCGCGGCGCGAATGGCGGCGATGGCGTAGTCCGGCAGCGCGCTCGACAGATCGGTCCAGGTGACCCCCGGCGTGTAGGAGGGGATCACGCTGCCCGGTCCGCTCGAGGGCCGGCCGGCGAGGAAGTCGCCGAGGCGCTGTACCGGGGCGTTGTAGTCGCCGCCGGGACAAAGGCGAGGGCCGCGGTGCAGGGACGCACCGTTTGCGGATTCGCCGCCGGGACAAAGGCGAGGGCCGCGGTGCAGGGACGCACCGTTTGCGGATTCGCCGCCGGGACAAAGGCGAGGGCCGCGGTGCAGGGACGCACCGTTTGCGGATTCGCCGCCGGGACAAAGGCGAGGGCCGCGGTGCAGGGACGCACCGTTTGCGGATTCGCCCGCGCCGAGCGCGAAGGCGCGCTCCTCGAGCGCGCGTTGCAGGGCGACGCCGGCGAGCGGATCCCTGCCGGGGAAGTCCGCCGGCGTGATGCCGACCACGATGCCGGCATTGGCATTGTGCTCGGCGCGCGAATAGTGGCTCATGCCGTTGGTCACCACGCGCCCTTCCTCGGAGGTGGCCGCCACCACCTGCCCGCCCGGACACATGCAGAAGCTGTACACCGAGCGGCCGTTCGGTGCGTGGTACACGAGCTTGTAGTCGGCGGCGCCGAGGAGCGGATGCCCGGCGTGGCGCCCGAGGCGCGCGCGGTCGATGAGCGCCTGCGGGTGTTCGATGCGAAAGCCGATGGAGAACGGCTTGGGTTCGATGCGCACGCCGCGCGCAAGCAACATTGCAAAGGTGTCACGCGCGCTGTGGCCGATGGCGAGCACCACCGCGCGCGCCGCGATCTCCGTGCCGTCGGCGAGGCGCACGGCGCGCAGCGCGCCGTCCTCGATGGCGAGATCGGTGACCTGCGCCTCGAAGCGGATCTCGCCGCCGAGCGCCAGGATCTGGCGGCGCAGGTTCTCGACCACCTTGACCAGGCGCAAGGTGCCGATGTGCGGCTTGCTGATGTAGAGGATCTCCGGCGGTGCGCCGCACTCGACGAGGTCCTGGAGGATTCTGCGCATATGGTGGCCGCGATCCTTGATGCCGCTGTAGAGCTTGCCGTCGGAGAAGGTGCCGGCGCCGCCTTCGCCGAACTGCACGTTCGACACCGGATCGAGGCGCCGCTCCCGCCAGAAGCCCCACACATCGCGCGTGCGGCGGCGCACGCTGCGGCCGCGTTCGAGCACGAGCGGCTTGAAGCCCATGCGCGCGAGCGACAGCGCGGCGAACAGCCCGCACGGGCCGGTGCCGATCACGACTGGGCGAGACGACGGATTGGCCGGTGCTTCGACCGGATAGCGGTAGGTCTCATCCGGCGCCGGCGCGACGTGGCGGCTGCCGCGCAGGCGCGCAAGTGCCGCGGCCTCGCCCGCGAGCTCGACATCGAGCGTATACACGAACAGGATCGCGCCGGCCTTGCGCGCGTCATAGCCGCGCCGGCGGATATGCCAGGCGCGCAACTGCTCCGGCGCGATGCCGAGCGCGGCGCAGATCGCGGCGCGCAGTGCGGCCTCATCGTGATCGAGCGGCAGACGGACTTCCGTGAGGCGCAGCATGCGAGGGCGCGGTGCGGCAGTGGCAGGCCGCCGCAGTATAGCATCGCGGCGCGCGCCGGTCGGCGCGGACAGCCGTGCACCCTTGCATGCGCGCGGCTTTCGCGGCAAGGTGGCGGCGGCGTCGTGCAGACTTCCGTGGCGATGCGCGCGGCGGACCGGTGAGAAAGGAGGCGACGTGATGGAATCCCTCAAGCGGATCGTGGTCGCAAGCGATCTGTCGGCGCACGCGGACCAGGCGCTGGCGCGTGCCGCGCGCCTGGCGCGGGAACAGAACGGTGCGCTCACCGCGCTGCACG
>CAZVUN010000177.1:0-4765 GCA_964629975.1 uncultured Acidiferrobacteraceae bacterium
AGATCCTATAAATGGTGGTCTTTAAAGAATCGGGCACGGTGTTCTCCGATATATCAGCACCGCCGAGCTCGCCGCCGAGCTTGGCAATCACCTGCGCACCGGCCAGGACCTGGCCCTGCTCATCGGCGGCCCGGAGGGGCTCGCGCCCGCGTGCCGCGCGCAGTGTCACGCGTGCTGGTCGCTGTCGGCGCTCACCCTGGCGCACCCGGTGGTGCGCGTCGTGGTCGCGGAGCAGGTCTACCGGGCGTGGAGTATCATTACCGGACATCCCTACCATCGTTAGGGAGGTCTCGAGTCCCGGGGTTGGCGTTTCGGGTTGCCGCCGCGGTCCGCCGATCCTCGACTTGACACCGCGGCCCCGAAACACAGCATCCGATACCCGCGACCCGCATCGATGATTTACCTCGCCTCCGCCTCGCCGCGCCGCCAGGAGTTGTTGCGTCAGATCGGGGTGGCCTTTCAGGTACTGCCGTCCGGCATCGAGGAGCAGCCGCAGCCACACGAGGCGCCGCGCGACTACGTGCAGCGCGTGGCGCTCGACAAGGCGCACGCGGCGGCGCGCACGCTCGCCGGGCGCGGCCTGGCGGCGCATCCGGTGCTCGGTGCCGACACCGAGGTGGTGCTGGAGGGCGAGGTGCTCGGCAAGCCGCGCGACGCCGCCCACGGCAAGGCCATGCTGCGGCGGCTCGCCGGGCGCAGCCACGAGGTGTTGAGCGCCGTGGCCCTGCTGGCAGACAGCCGCGCGCTCACGGCCGTGAGTCACTCGCGTGTCACCTTCGCGCCGCTGAGCGATGCCGCGATCGAGCGTTACTGGGCGAGCGGCGAGCCGGCCGACAAGGCCGGTGGCTACGCGGTGCAGGGGCGTGCCGCGGCCTTCATCACCCGGATCGAGGGCAGCTATTCCGGTATCGTCGGCCTGCCGCTCGCGGAGGTGGCGCAACTGCTCGAGCAGATCGGGCGGCCGGTGCTATGAGCGAAGAGATCCTCATCAATGTCACGCCGCAAGAGACGCGCGTGGCCATCGTCGAGAACGGCGTGCTGCAGGAGGTGCACATCGAGCGCGCGCGCAGTCTCGGCCTGGTCGGCAACATCTACCTGGGCCGGGTGGTGCGCATCCTGCCGGGCATGCAGGCGGCGTTCGTCGACATCGGGCTGGAGCGCGCCGCGTTCCTGCACGCCTCCGACATCCACGCCGACGGTGGCGGGGGGAGTGGCGCCGGCGGCCAGATCCACGAGCTGGTGCACGAAGGCCAGGCGCTCGTGGTGCAGGTGGTCAAGGATCCGCTCGGCACCAAGGGCGCACGCCTGACCACCGAGATCACCCTGCCGGCGCGCTATCTCGTGCACCTGCCGTACGGTTCGCACATCGGCATCTCGCAGAAGATCGAGGATGAGGCCACGCGCGAGCGGCTGCGCGCCATGGTGCGCGAGACGCTCGGGGCGCAGGCGAGCGGCGGCTACATCCTGCGCACGCTGGCCGAGACCGCCACCGAAGACGAGATCGAAACCGACATCCGCTACCTGCGCCGTGCCTGGGCGGTGTGCCAGGAACGCATCGCCACGGCGGCGGTCGGGACGCTCATCCACGAGGACCTGCCGCTCGCGCTGCGCGCCATGCGTGACCTGGTGCGCGCCAACGTCGAGAAGATCCGCATCGATTCGCGCGAGAGCTTTCTCAAGGCGCGCGACTTCGCCATCAAGTTCATTCCCGAGATCGCCGAGCGCATCGAGTACTACCCAGGCGAGCGCCCGATCTTCGATCTGTACTCGGTGGAGGACGAGATCCAGAAGGCGCTCGACCGCAAGGTGCTGCTCAAGAGCGGCGGCTACCTGATCATCGACCAGACCGAGGCCATGACCACGATCGACGTCAATACCGGGGCCTACGTCGGCAAGAAGAATCTCGAGGAGACGCTGTTCAAGACCAATCTCGAGGCGGCGCAGGCGATCGCCCGGCAGCTGCGGCTGCGCAACCTGGGCGGCATGATCATCATCGACTTCATCGACATGGCCGACGCCGAGCACCGCCGCGCGGTGCTGCGCGCGCTCGAGCGCGCGCTCGCACGCGACCGCACCAAGGTGTACATGACCGACATGTCGAGTCTCGGGCTGGTGGAGCTCACGCGCAAGCGCACGCGCGAGAGCCTGGCGCACGTGCTGTGCCAGCCCTGCCCGGTGTGCCAGGGGCGCGGGATGCTGAAGAGCCCGCAGAGCGTGTGCTACGAGATCTTCCGCGAGATCCTGCGCGAGGTGCGTGCCTTCGGCGCGGCCCAGTACCTGGTGCTGGCCTCCCAGGTCGTGGTCGACATGCTGCTCGATGAGGAGGCCCCGGGCCTGCTGGCACTGCAGGAATTCATCGGCAAGCCGATCCAGCTCAAGGTCGAGCCGCAGTACCACCAGGAACAGTACGACGTGGTGTTGCTGTGAACCGCGCCCGCATCCCGGCCGTCGTGCGCCGCGCGCGGGGGCGTGCGGCCGGGGGCGTGCCCGCGCCATGAGGCGGGTGCCGCTCGCCCGGCGCGTGGGGCGCGCCCTGCGCCGCGCTTGGCACACCGAGGTGCTGCGGCGGGTGCGGCGCTATCTGCGCCAGGGCGTGCGCCTCGGCTGGTATGGCGGTGCCGTGGTGGTGGTGCTGCTCGCGGTGTTCTTCACCGTGGCGCGCGTGCTGTTGCCGGACCTGGTGCAGCGCAAGGCGGAGCTGGAGGCGCGGTTCGAAGACCTGAGCGGCCATCCGGTCAGCATCGCGCGGCTCGGCACCTACTGGGAGGGCTTGTCGCCGGGCCTGCACCTCGAGCAGGTCGCGATCCTCGCGCCCGATCGGCGCGCCGTGGCCGTGCGCCTGAAAGAGGTGCGCGTGAGCCTCGCGCTCCTGCCGCTGCTGTGGGGCGAGGTGCGCATCAACACACTCAAGCTCACGCGCCCGAGCCTGGCGCTCGAGCGCCTGCCGGACGGTCGCTTCCGCGTGAGCGGAATCGACATGCCGGACAGCGGCGAGGCGGGCGGCGGCGAGGCGTTCCTCGAGTGGTTGTTCCGCCAGCATCGCGTGGTGGTCGAGGACGCCGAGCTGCGCTGGCTCGATCATCGGGAGCGCGACCGGCCGCTGGCGTTGAAGCGCGTGCATGCCACGCTGCGCAACGACGGCAGCCGTCACCGGCTCACCTTCGATGCGCTCTTCCCGCCCGAGATCTGCCAGCGCTGCTCCGTGGCGCTTGACCTGCGCGGCAATCCGCTCGCCGATGGCGACTGGTACGGGGACATCTACGCACAGATCGAGGCCGTCGACGTGACGCGCCTGCCGCGCGTGCTGCGCGAGCGCCTGCCGGCGACGCTGCGCGGGGCGTTCAGCGCCGAGCTGTGGAGCACGTGGCGCGACGCGCGTGTGCACGCGCTGCACGGCCGCCTGCAGGTCACGGGGCTGGCGCTGCCGCTGCGCGCGGGGACGCTGCGCGTGGCGCAGGCGAGCGGCAACCTCGACTGGCAGCGGCACGCCGCGGGCTGGCGCATGACGCTGCGCGAAGCGGCCCTCGGCGTGCAGGCGCCGGCGCGCGCGCTCGGCGACCTGCGCATCGAACAGCAGCCGGCGCAGCTGCGCATCGATGCCAAGGAGGTGCATCTCGAGGACCTCACCGCGCTGGTGCAGATGCTGGCCGACCGTCCCGCAAGCGACGCCGCGCCCGCCGCCTCCGGTGCGGACGCCGCGGCGAGCGCGCTGAGCGCACTGGCCCCGCGCGGTAGCGTGCAGGACCTCGCGCTGCGGCTCGACGGCGAACCCGCGCAGCCCGATGACTTTCGCGTGAGCGGCCGGGTGCGCGAGCTCACGACGCGCGCGCACGGCCGCATCCCGGGGCTGCGCGCGGTCAATGCCAGGTTCGCGGTCACGCCGGCGGGCGGCAACGTCGAGCTCGAGCCGTCGGCGCTCGCGGTGGACCTGCCGTGGCTGTTCGCAGCGCCGCTCGAAGCAAGCCGCGCGAGCGGGCGGTTCACGTGGGAGCGCGACGCCGAGCGCTGGCTGATCCGCGGCGAGAAGCTGCGCATCGCGGGCGCGGACCTGCGGGCCAGCGGCCAGCTGCAATTGCGCATCCCGCGCACGCCGGACGGCGAGCCGCACCTCAAGCTGCGCTTTGACTACGATTCCGGCAACGGCGCGCATGCGGCACGCTACTATCCGATCCGCTATCTGCCGCAGCGCACGCGCCGCTTTCTCGAGGAGGCGATCGTCGCCGGTGAGGTCACCGACGGGCACGTGATCTACGAGGGTGTGGGCAGCCGCTTCCCGTTTCGCGACGGCGACGGCCGCTTTGAAGTCGTGGCCAAGGTGCGCAACGCCGTGTACCGCTATCTGCCCGGCTGGGAGCCGGTGCGCGCCGCCGATGTCGACGTCCTGGTGCGTGGCGGCGACGTGCGCATCACCGGGCGCGGGCGCATCGGCCGGCTCGACCTGCGGCACACCGAGGTGCGCCTGGAGCTGCCCGGCGGCGCGCGTGAGGGCGTGAGCGTGCAGGCCTCCGTGGCCGGGCCGTTGGCCGACACGCTCGCCGTGCTGCGCGCAGTCAAGCCGGCCGCGGGCGGCGCGCCACCGCCGTGGAAGCAGTACCTGCCGGAGGGCCTGACCGGCGCCGGCGACGGGGAGCTCACGCTCGCGCTCGAGATTCCGTTCGACGAGCGGCCCCTGCGCCTCGACGGCGACTACCGCCTGGCGCGTGGCGCGCTGCTGCTCGACGCGCCGCCGCTGACGGTCGAGGCGCTCGAGGGCAACGTGCAATTC
>CAZVUN010000178.1:0-4740 GCA_964629975.1 uncultured Acidiferrobacteraceae bacterium
GTCAGGCGGCGCAGGCCGGCGCCCTCCCCGCCCAGCACGATGGCCGCCGGCCCCTTCAGGTCCGCCTGGGCCAGCGACTGCGCGGCCGCCTGGTCGGCGCCGTAGATCCAGATGCCGTGCGCCTTGAGCTCCGCCAGCGTGCGCGCCAGGTTCGTGACCGCAACGAGCGGCACGGTTTCGGCGGCGCCCGCGGCGGCACGCCGGGCCACGGCGCTGAGCGGTGCGGTGTTGTCCTTCGGCACGATCACGGTATGCGCACCGGCGGCGTCGGCCGAACGCAGACAGGCGCCCAGGTTGTGCGGGTCCTGCACACCGTCGAGCACCAGCAGCAGGGGCGGACCGTCAATGCCCTCCAGCACCGCGCGCCAGTCGCCCACCTGCCGCGCCGGCGCGCGGTAGGTCGCCACCACGCCCTGATGACGCACGCCGGCGGCGAGGCGATCGAGCTCCTTGCGCGTGGCGTTGTGCACGGCAATGTCGGCCGCCTGCGCGGCGTCCGCAATCGCGCGGGTGCGGGCATCGGCGCGCTCGGCCGCGAGCCACAGCTCCTCGATGCGTTCCGGGTGGGCGCGCAGTGCCGCCAGCACCGCATTCAGGCCGCACACGAGCTGGCGCGCCATCGGCTAACGCTTGCGTTTGCGCCGGCCGCGCCTGCGCCCGCCCTCGCCCGCGGCCTTGCGCGGCGCGCCGCCGCGCCCGCCACGTCTGGCTTTCCCTGCGGGGCGCACCGGGGCCGCGGCCAGCTCGAAGTCGAGCTTGGTCTCGTCGAGGTCGACCCGCGCCACGCGCACGCGCACGGCATCGCCGAGGCGGAAGCTCGTGTGCGTGCGCTCCCCGAGCAGCTGGTGGCGTGCCGCATCGAAATGGTAGTAGTCGTTGCCGAGCGCGGTGATGTGCACCAGGCCATCGACATAGATGTCCGTGAGCTCCACGAAGATGCCGAAGCTCGTGACCCCGCTGATAAAGCCGTCGAACTCCTCGCCGATACGGTCCTGCATGTACTCGGCCTTGAGCCAGCGGATCACCTCGCGCGTGGCCTCGTCGGCACGCCGTTCGGTCATCGAGCAGCGCTCGCCGATGCGCTTGGCGTCCTCGAAGCTGAGCGTGGTTGCCTCGTTGCGCAGGATCTTGCGTATCTCGCGATGCACGACCAGGTCGGGATAGCGGCGGATCGGCGAGGTGAAGTGCGTGTAGTGCGCGTAGCCCAGGGCAAAGTGACCGATGTTGTCCGGACTGTAGATCGCCTGGCTCAGCGAGCGCAGCAGCACCGACTGGATCAGGCGCGAATCGGGGCGGCCGGCAAGCGATTCGAGCAACTTGGCGTAGTGCTGCGCCTTGGGCGCGTCGCCGCCGCCCAGCGACAGCCCGAACTCGAACAGGAACTCGCGCAAGGCCGCGAGCTTATCGGGCGTCGGACCCTCGTGGATGCGAAACGGCGCCGGCACCTTGTGGCGGCGCAGCAACTCCGCCGCGCAGACATTGGCCGCGAGCATGCACTCCTCGATCAGCCGGTGCGCGTCGTTGCGCTCCAGCGGCAGGATCTTCTTGATCTTGCGGTGCTCGTCGAACACGATGCGTGTCTCGGGGATCTCGAAGTCCACCGCCCCGCGCTTGAGGCGCGCCGCGTGCAGCACCTTGTAGAGCGCGTACAGGCTCTCGAGGTGCGGCAGCACGTTGGCATAGTCGCGGCGCAGTGCTGCATCCTGCTCGACCAGCATCGCCGCCACCTTGGTGTAGGTGAGGCGCGCCTTCGAATTCATCACGCCCTCGAAGAAGCGGAAGTCCTTGATCTCGCCGTTGGGAGCGATGTGCGCCTCGCACACCATACACAGGCGGTCGACGTGCGGATTGAGGGAGCACAGTCCGTTCGACAGCACCTCTGGCAGCATCGGGATCACGTTGCGCGGGAAGTACACCGAATTGCCGCGGTTGGCGGCCTCGGCGTCGAGGGCGCTGCCGGGGCGCACGTAGTGCGACACATCCGCAATCGCCACCAGCAGGCGGAAGCCGCGGCCCTCGCGCTCGCAGTACACGGCATCATCGAAGTCGCGCGCGTCCTCACCATCGATCGTCACCAGCGGCAAGCCGCGCAGGTCGACGCGCCCTTCGATGGCCTCGGCCGGCACCTCGGTGCTGAGTCCCGCGGCCTCGCGTTCGACCGCCTCCGGCCACACGTACGGGATCTCGTGCGAACGGATGGCGATCTCGATCTCCATGCCGGGCGCCATGTGCTCGCCCAATACCTCGATCACCCGCCCCACCGGCCCGGTGCGACGGGTCGGCGGCGCAACGATCTCGGCCACGACGATCTGGCCGTCCTGCGCGCCCCCCTCGTCGCCGGGCGCGATCAGGATGTCGTGGACGATGCGCTTGTCCTGCGGCGCGACGAAGCCCATGTGATCGGAACGCACGAAGCGGCCGACCACGGACTTGCGCGCGCGCTCCAGCACCTCGACCACCACGCCCTCTTTGCGGCCACGCGCATCGACGTGCCCCGCACGCGCCATGACGCGATCGCCGTGCATCAGCTGGCGCATTTCGCGCGGCGACAGGAACAGATCGTCGCCGCCCGCCTCCGGCACCAGAAAGCCGAAACCCTCCGGGTGCCCGATGACCCGCCCGCACACCATGTCCATGCGGCTCACCAGTCCGTACAGGCCGCGGCGATTGCGCAACAGCTGCCCGTCGCGCTCCATCGCACGCAGGCGCCGGGCGAAGGCGTCGAGATCGCGCTCGCCTTCGACCCCGAGCGCCGCCGTGATGGCATCGAACGCCATCGGCTCGCCGCGCGCGGCAAGCAGCTCCATCACGGCCTCGCGCGACGGAACGGGGTGTTCGTATTTTGTTGCCTCGCGCTCGGCCATGGGATCGGCGAAGGCATCACGATTTTTCGTTGACATGTCTCAGGTCTCTTTAGTAGATTGCGCCGTCCCGTCGGCCCGCGCACGATGATACGCGCGGGCACCCTGTGCCGAGGTGGCGGAATTGGTAGACGCGCTAGATTCAGGTTCTAGTGGGGCGACCCGTGGAGGTTCAAGTCCTCTCCTCGGTACCATCTTCATCAGCCGGAAATCCCGGGCGTACGCGACTGGGCGCGCGTAACGCCGGCCCGCACGGCATGCGACCACACCCACCGGCAGGCGCGCAGTCCGCGCGGCCTCGCGGCGGGTGTGCGCGCCGAACGGCCGTTGCGCTTGCCGCCAGCATCCACCGCGCGCATCGGCTTTGCGCCACCGGCGCTCAGTCAAACGGATGGCGCAGCACGATGGTGTCATCGCGCTCGGCACCCGTCGACACGATGTCGATGCGGGTCTCGGTCAATTCCTCCAGCCGCTTGAGGTAACGCTGCGCGTTCGCCGGCAGCCTGCCGAACTCGCGCACGCCGAGCGTCGACGCCTTCCAGCCCGGCATGTCTTCGTAGACGGGCTCGCACTTCGCCAGCGCCTCGGCGCCGGAGGGCGGCGTATGGCGAAGCACGCCCTCGACGCGGTAGGCGTTGCAGATGCGAATCGTGTCGAGCTCATCGAGCACGTCCAACTTCGTAATGCACAGGCCGGTCACGCCGTTCAACTGACTCGAACGGCGCATGATAACGGCATCGAACCAGCCACAACGGCGCTTGCGCCCGGTGGTGGCGCCGAACTCGTTGCCGCGCCGGCCGATGTGCTCGCCGATGTCGTCGTGCAGCTCGGTTGGAAATGGCCCGGCGCCGACGCGCGTGGTATAGGCCTTGGTGATGCCGAGCACGTATTCGAGCCGCCCCGGCCCGACACCGCTGCCGGTACCGGCGGCACCGGCGGTGGTGTTGGACGAGGTCACGAACGGATAGGTGCCATGGTCGATATCGAGCAGCGTGCCCTGCGCGCCCTCGAACATGACGCGCTTGCCGTCGCGCGCGAGCTGGTGCAGCAACTCCGGCACGTCCGCCACCAGCGGCCGCAGCCGCTCGGCCAGCGCCTGGCACTGCGCGAGCGTTTGGCCGTAGTCGACGGTGTCGCACTGGAAATAATTCTTGAGCGCGAAGTTGTGATAGTCCATCACCGACTTCAGCTTGTCCGGGAAGCTTCTCTGATCCAGCAGGTCGGCGACGCGCAACCCACGGCGCGCGACCTTGTCCTCGTAGGCCGGGCCGATGCCGCGACCGGTGGTGCCGATCGCCGCCTTGCCGCGCGCCTTCTCGCGCGCCTGATCGAGCGCGATGTGGTGCGGCAGGATCACAGGGCAGGCGTCGCTCACCTTGAGGCGGCTCATCACATCGATCCCGCTGGCCGCAAGCCCGTCGATCTCCTTGAACAGCGCATCCACCGCCAGCACCACGCCATTGCCGATCAGGCACAACACGCCCTCGCGCAACACGCCCGAGGGGATGAGATGCAGCACGGTCTTATGCGCATTGATCACCAGGGTATGGCCGGCATTGTGACCGCCCTGAAAGCGCACCACGGCATGCGCCCGGTCGGTGAGCAGGTCGACGATCTTCCCCTTGCCTTCGTCACCCCACTGGGTGCCGACTACCACGACGTTCTTTGCCATAGCTGCCTGTCGTTGTTATTGCACGGATTGCACGACCCACTGGCCGTCGCGCTGCACGAGCTCCCGATCACATCCCAGATCGTGTGCCGATGCGTTGTCACCGCTGAAACGCTGCACGACGCGTTCGCCAGCGGCACGCAGCCGTGCGACCTCTGCCGCCAGCGTCGCGTCGGCGCCCGCCGGCGCGGCGATGCCGCGCGTCTCGAC
>CAZVUN010000179.1:0-1003 GCA_964629975.1 uncultured Acidiferrobacteraceae bacterium
GTGCGCACCGGCGCCCGCGCGGGGCCGCCGTGCGCCAGCGGCGCAAAGGCGCTCTGTGCCAGCACGGTTGCGCGCGCATCGGGATCGGCGGCCGCAATCGGCTTGAGCTGCTCGTTCTCCAGCATCCACGGCAGGGCCGGACCCCGCTGCAGCAGGTAGTCGAGCGCCGGCAGGTCGATGAGCAGCCGGGTCCAGCCGACGGCCGCGCGGTACTGCCTCGGTAACCAGGCGGCGACTTCATCGGTGCGCCGCACCAACTCGAGCCGCAGCAGGCGTTCGACTTCGTGCAGCGGGCTGATCGGGCTCACGTTGCTCACCCAGTCGCGCAGCGCGGTCGCGCGCGCCTGCTCGAGGAACGGGCGGAACTCGGCGGTGGCCAGAAGCGGCTGCCACACGCCCTCGACCGCGCGCGCCCCATGGCGCGCCTGCAAGCGCGCCTGTGCGTAGGCGAGCGGGTTCGCCAGCATCACGGCCCGCCCCCGGTGAGCTTGGCGGCCAGGCGCCGGATGACCTCATCGAGGCGCGCGCGTCGCACCTCGTCGATCGCCGGGCAGCTGCGCAGCTCCTCGGCCTCGGCGAGCAGCTTTGCCGCCTGCGCCGCGGTCCACTGCTGGCAGGCGGCACGCAGCTTGCTGACGCGCCGGTCGGCGCGTTCTTCGATGCGCCGCGCGCGCAGGCGCGCCTCGGTGACACGCTGCGCCGCCTCCTCGCGGCAGCGCGCGATCGCCTCGCGCGCCCGCTGTTCCGCCTCCAGCACCCGGTTGATCGCGGCATCCGCCGCGCCATTCGGGGTGATGCTTCCGGAGGCCGTCATGTCACTCTCCCCACTGGGTTAGGTCCTGCCGCCCGCGCGTCGCGGACCTCGCACGCGATGGGCGCTCGCTGCGGCGACGACCGGCCTTTCGCCACGGGAAATGATACGCCGCCCAGCGGGAGGGGACTTGACGGAAATCAACGCGCCGCGCGTGCGCGCGGCCACCGGCGCGGCGGCGAATAACGCCCC
>CAZVUN010000179.1:1013-4705 GCA_964629975.1 uncultured Acidiferrobacteraceae bacterium
GCGGCCGGCGCCGGCCGCCAGCCGTGAAACGCGGGGCTCAGCCGATCAGCAGCGCCGCACCCGCACTGGCGGTCAGGATCACGGCCCGCACGATCGAGGCCAGGCGGCCGGTGAGCACACGACCCGTGACGTGCAGCACCAGCGCGGCGAGCAGGAACGCCGCCAGCATCCACCACGACGAGACCGGCTCGGTATGCACGTGCTCGCGCAGCATGATGAAGCCTTCCTCATGGTGGCCGAAGGGGTGCGCCCACAGCCGCGGCGAGAACAGCAGGCCGGCGAGCGCGATCAGCGTGGTGTGCAGACGATTGACGAGCTTCATGGCTTTCTCCCGTGTCTCCTTTGGTATCAACGCACTTTGACCTTGACCAGTTCCTCGCCCTGCGGATCGGTCACGTGCACCGCGCAGGCGATGCACGGATCGAAGCTGTGGATGGTGCGCAGGATCTCGATCGGCTGCTTCGGGTTGTGCAGCTTGTGGCCCCTGAGCGCCGCCTCGTACGGCCCTTCCTGACCGGCCGCGTCGCGCGGACCCGCGTTCCAGGTGCTTGGCACCACCGCCTGGTAGTTGGCGATCTTGCCGTCCTTGATGACGATCCAGTGCGACAGCCCGCCGCGCGGCGCCTCGGTGAAGCCGGCGCCCCTCGCCTCCTTCGGCCAGGTCTTCGGGTCCCACAGCTTCTCGTTGAAGGTGCGCACGTCGCCCTTCTTGATGTTGGCCATGAGGGCGGCGTACCAGCCGTCCATCGCGTCGACGAAGATCTTGGTCTCGAGCGTGCGCGCCGCGGTGCGCCCGAGCGTGGAGAAGAGCGCCGTCACCGGCACGTTGAGCGTCTTCAAGGTGTAGTCGACCAGTTCCTTCGCCTGCTTGTTGCCCGTGCCGTACAGCATCAGCATGCGCGCCAGCGGGCCGACCTCCATGGGCTTGCCCTTCCAGCGCGGGCTCTTCAGCCACGAGTAGCTCTTGTCGACCTCGAGATAGTCGTACGGCGGCTTGGGGCCGGTGTAGTTGATGTTGGTCTCGCCCTGGTACGGGTGCAGGCCCTTGTCCTTGCCGACGCTGTAGTCGTACCAGGAGTGCGCCACGAATTCCTGGATCTCGCCCTCGGCGTGCAGGTCGACCTCGTGGATCGTCGCGAGGTCGCGATTGAGGATCACGCCGCGCGGCACCAGGAAGCTCTTCACGTCGCTCATGCTCTTGGCCGGGAAATCGCCGTAGCAGAGGAAATTGCCCACCCCCTCGCCCTGCGCCGCCCAGTCCTTGTAGAAGCCGGCGATGGCGAGCGTGTCCGGGACGTACACCTGGTCGACGAAGGCGCGCATCGAATCGATGATGCTCTTGACGCGCTGCAGGCCGACCAGGTTGACCGCGGTCGCGCCGGCGCCGGCCGCCGTGCCCTTGCCCTCGGTGTGCACGCTGATCGCGCACGCGGCACCACCGACCAGGAAGTTCGGGTGCGGATTCTTGCCGCCGAAGATCGCATGCAGCTGCACCACGTCGCGCTGCCAGGCGAGCGCCTCGAGGTAATGCGCGACCGCGAGCAGGTTGACCTCGGGCGGCAGCTTGTAGGCCGGGTGGCCCCAGTAGCCGCCGGCGAAGATACCGAGCTGCCCGCTCTCGACGAAATTCTTGATTTTCTTCTGCGTGTCGGCGAAGTAACCGGGTGAGGACTTGGGCCAGCTCGGGCTTACCTTCTGCGCAGCCGCAGCGGTGGCGCCCGGGTCGGCCTTGAGCGCGGACACCACGTCCACCCAGTCGAGCGCGTGCAGGTGATAGAAGTGCATCACATGGTCGTGCACGTACTGCGCGCCGATCATGAGGTTGCGGATGAGCTGCGCGTTCTCCGGGATCTCGTACTTGAGCGCGTCCTCGACGGCGCGCACCGAGGCGATGCCGTGCACCAGCGTGCACACCCCGCAGATGCGCTGGGCGAACGCCCAGGCGTCGCGCGGGTCGCGCCCGCGCAGGATGATCTCGATGCCGCGCACCATGGTGCCGGCGCTCGAGGCCTGGGTGATCACGCCGTTGGCGTCGGTCTGCGCCTCGATGCGCAGGTGCCCTTCGATGCGGGTGATCGGATCGACAACCACGCGGTTCTGCTGTGCCATGAGAAAGCCCCCTGTTAGTGTTGCTTCGTTGCGGGCGCGAGGTGCGAGGCGACCACCTCGGTCAGGCCCACGACGTTGACATTCATCTTGTAGTGCTCGAGGCCGTCCTCGAGCATGTGCCGGCAGTTCGAGCAGGCCGTCACCAGGGTGTCGACCTTGAGCTCATCGAGCTGCTGCTTCTTCTTGGTGAAGACCTCGAGCCGCAGCGGCGTGGCCCGCGGGTTGGCGCTCACGCCCCCGCCGCCGCCACAGCACCAGTTGTGGATGCCGTGATCCTTCATCTCGACGAAGTTCGCCGCCACGCTCTTTAACAGGTTGCGCGGCGCCTCGACCACACCGCCGCGGCGCACGATCTGGCAGGGGTCGTGGAAGGTCAGGCGCGCCTGTTCCATGCCCTCGAGCTGGAGCCGTCCCGTGCGCCTGAGCTCCTCGAGCAGGTCGAGCAGGTGGATGACCTCGAAGTTGTACGGCCGCCCGATCAGGTTCGGCCCCTCCCAGCGCAGCGCCGTGTAGGCGTGGCCGCACTCGGGCGCGATCACGTACTTCACCTTGAGGCGCTCGGCGGCGTTGACGATGCGCATGAGGATCTCGCGCGCCAGATCGCTCGAGCCGATCTGAACCCCGCTGTTGGTGCCTTCGAAGCCGTCGGAGGCGAGCGTCCACGACACCCCGGCCGCCTTGAAGATGCGCGCCACGGCGCCGAAGATCTCGTAGTAGTCGCGGATCTCCGCTGCCGACAGCACCAAGAGATAATCGGCGCCTTGCTTGTCGAGCGGGATCTCGAGTCCGGTTTCCTCTTCAGCGTGCTTGATCTGCGCCTTGAGCGTGGCGAGCGTCACCCCCATCGCGCTGCCGATCTCGATGGCGCGCACGGTCGCGGCCTTCAGGCCTGGCGGGGCAACGCCCGCCGCCACCATGCCTTCGCGGAACTTGCGGATCATGTAGGTGATGTCGTTGCCGACCGGGCACTCGAGCGAGCAGCGCCCGCAGAGCGTGCACGAGTCATACACGAGCGGCTCCCACTCCTTGAGCTCCTCTTCGGTCACCGGCTTGAGCAGCCCCAACATGCCGAGCAGCTTGCCCCAGAAGGTGAACTCGCGCCGCCACATGCGCCGCATCAGGTGCAGCTTGTGGATCGGCGTGTACTTCGGGTCCTCGGTCTCGGTGTAAAACAGGCACGCATCGGCGCACATGCCGCAGTGCACGCAGGTCGTGAAGAACGTCGAGACCGGCGCGTCCATCTGCTCGACGATGACGCGATGCGCGCGTTGTGCAGCGTCGTTACTCATACCGCCGCCTCCTTCAGTGATTTCAGATCAGGAACGCCCCGCCCTCGGCGGCCGAAAGCATGCGCGACGGTCGCCACCGGCGTGCCGCGATCGATGTGCGTGGTGCACACCGCGCAATCGCTTGGCCCGGCTTTCGTGCCCTCCGGTGGCCGCGCGCGACTCGCGACGGTCGCATCCCCGCAAACTGCGCGGGGCCCCTGCTCCCTGCTCGCGCGCGCATCCCCGCGCTGCGCGCGGGGCCCCTCTCCGCTGCTCATGCTGCCGCCTCCTTAAGTTCCGTGAGATCTGCCGCGC
>CAZVUN010000180.1:0-4703 GCA_964629975.1 uncultured Acidiferrobacteraceae bacterium
TCACCCCCTTAGATTACAGAGCTATCGAGGCGACAACTATTCTGACGTGGGGGGCGGCGCAGGAGGCGGTCGAGCGCGCCGAGCGCCTGCGCCAGTACGTCGAGGCGAACGTGCGCCTGGGCGTGGCCGAGGACAAGGACCGGTTGCAGGCCCAGGCGCAGCTCGAGGCGCGCATCGCCGACCGCGACGTGCTCGCGGTCGCCTGGGAGCAGCAGCGCACCGCCATCAACCGCCTGCTCGAGCGTCCCTGGGATGCGCCCTTCGAGCCGATCGTGCCGCCGCAGGCGCCGTTGCCAGCCGATGGCGCGGACCTTGACGCGGAGGTGCAGGCCAGCAATCCCGAGGTCGCGCGCCTGCGGGCGCAGATCGCCCAGGCCGAAGCGACGCTTGAGCGGGCGCGCAACGCAGCGCGCGACCAGTTCGACCTGGTGGGCTCGATCGGGGCGCGCAACCTGAGCGGCGAGGCGCCGGTCGGCGGCAGTGTCGATCGCACCGAGGCCGTGGGCGGTCTGCGCCTGGAGTGGAGTGCCGCGCTCGACGATCGCGGCCTTGCGGCGCAGATCCGCCAGGCCTATCTCGATCGCGCCATCGCGCAGCGCCAGCTCAAGGGCGTGGAGGACGATCTGCGCTACCAGCTGCGCGGCCTGCTGGCCGAGATCGCCACGGCGCAGGCCGCGCTCGCGCGCCGCCAGGCGCATCTCGCCGCCGAGCGCGCCAAGGTCGAGGAAGCGGTGAGCCGCTACCGGCGCGGGCGCGCCGACACCGCGCAGCTCGTGCAGTTCGAGAACGACCGTCAGGTGAGCGACCTCGCCGCCGACCAGCAGACCTTCGAGCTCGGGCGCCGGCGCATCGAGCTCGAGATCCTGCGCGGCAGCCTGTGGCAGCACCTCGCCGGAGGCGCGCCATGACGCGCGTGGTGCGCTGGATGGTCGAGCACAGCCTGGTGGTACACCTCGTGTCGGTGTTCATCGTGGCGGTCGGCATCTACGGGCTCACGCAGATCAATCGCGAGGCGTTTCCCGACGTCAATCTCGACATCATCCAGATCGACGTGAACTACCCGGGCGCCACGCCCACCGAGCTCGAGCGCCTGGTGATCACGCCGATCGAGCAGGAGCTCAAGGCGCTCGACGGCATCGACCGGATGCTGTCGGTGTCGTATCCGGGGTCCGGGCGCATCACGCTCGAGGTCGACCCCTACGCCGGCAACCGCCAGCGCCTGGCGAGCGACGTGCAGCTCGCCGTCGAGCGCGCGCGCCTGCCGCAGGATCTGCCGGATGATCCGGTCGTCACCGAGATCGAGGGCGCGGTGTTTCCGATCCTGCGCCTGGCGGTTGCGGCGCCGCGCGGGCCGGTCGCGCTCAAGCGCCTGGGCGACGACATCCGCGACGACCTCTTGCAGATCCCGGGGGTCGCCAAGGTCGTGATCCAGGGTGCGCGCAAGGCCGAGATCCGCGTCACCGTCGATCCGGCCAGGCTCGCGCGCGATCGCGTGTCGATCGGCGAGATCGCGGCGGCGCTGGCCGGCTGGAACGTGACGGCGCCCGGTGGCGAGCTCGACACGCGCAGCGGGCAGAAGCAGGTGCGTATCGCCGGGGAGTTCACCGACGCGCGCGATGCCGCCGGTATCGTGCTGCGCGCCAACGAGCTCGGGCAGGGCATCCGCCTGGGCGACATCGCGCAGGTCAGCGAGACCCTCGAGAAGCCGCACGTGCTCTACGACGTGTCGGGCGAGACCGCGGTGTCGCTCCTGGTGCTCAAGAAGGCGGACGCCGACATCATCACCACGGTCGACCGGGTCAACGCCTATCTCGCTACCGTCGCCGCGCGCTACGGTGCGGACGTGCGCGTGCAGACGTTTCAGGACTTCTCGCGCTTCGCGCGCCTGCGCCTCGGCGTGCTCACGAACAACGCCGTGGTGGGCCTCGGGCTCGTGTTCGTGACGCTGCTGCTGTTCCTGCGCCCGTCGGTCGCCCTCACCACGACCTGGGGGCTGCCGATCATCTTTCTCGGCGGGCTGTTCACGCTGTACCTCTGCGGCATCACGCTCAACATGCTGTCGATGTTCGGCTTCATCATGGTGATCGGCATGCTGGTGGATGACGCGGTGGTGATCGGCGAAAACATCACCTATCACATGGAGCGCGGCATGCCGCCACGCGAGGCGGCGGTGCATGGCACCATGGAGGTGATGGTGCCGGTGGCGGCCACCGTGACCACCACGATCATCGCGTTTCTGCCGATGATGTTCATGGGCGGCATCATCGGCAAGTTCATCTTCGCCATTCCGGTGGTGGTGAGCCTGCTGCTGGTGTTTTCCTGGCTCGAGTCGTTCCTCATGCTGCCGAGCCACGTGGCCGATGTCACCCGTGCGCAGGCGCGCGCGCGTGAGCGGCGCTGGCTGACGCGCCTGGAGGAGGCCTACGGTGCGGCGCTCGGGGTGGCCGTGCGCCACCGCTGGATCACGACCGGCGTGTCGTTCGGCCTGCTGGTCGGCAGCCTGGTGCTGGCGCGCACCGCCATGTCGTTCGAACTGTTCCCCGCGGCCGGGGTCGACCAGTTCGTGGTGCGCGTCACCGCCCCACCCGGCACCAGCGTCGAGCGGCTGCGCGCGCAGATGCTGGCGGTCGATGCCGCGCTGCGCGCACGCATCGAGCCCCGGTACCTCGAGGCCACGGTCATCGCGAGCGGGGAGATCGCGCTCGACGAGGGCGACCCGCTCACCCAGCGCGGCGGGCGCTTCGGGCAGATCCGCGCGGTCTACACCCCGGCGGCGGCACGCCCGGGGCACGATGCGCTCGATGACATGCGCCGTATCGTGCGCGAGCTGCCGCCGCTCTTTCCGGCGCTCGAACTGGCGGTCAACGAGGTCAAACCGGGACCGCGCGTCGGGCGGGCCCTCGAGGCCGAGCTGTCGGGCGCCGACAACGCGGCGGTGGAGGCCGCGGCACGGCGCTTGCTGGCGCTGCTCAAGGACGTGCCCGGGGTGCTGGCGGTCGACAGCGGCCTCAAGCCCGGTGACGACGAGCTGCACGTGGTGCTGAACCGCGCGCTCGCCAGCTACGCCGGCGTGGATCTCGCCACCGCCGCGCGCCATGTGCGCGCCGCGGTCGGCGGGCTGGTGGTTGGCAGCACGCGCCGCGGCACCGAGGAGATCGACGTGACGATCCGTTATCCGCAAGACGGTGTCGACGCAATGCACCTGCTGCGCGAGCTGCGGGTGCCGAACCAGCGCGGCGGGCTGGTGCCGCTCTGGCGCATCGCGCGCTTCACGGAGGTGCCGGGCGTCACGGCCATCCGCCACCGGGCCGGGGTGCGCGTGGTGCACGTGGTCGCCGATGTCGACAGCGCGATCATCACCAGCCTCGCGCTCAACCGCCTGGTGCAGGCGCGCGCCGGCGAATGGCTCGGCAACGGCGCGGTCCGGGTGAACTACGGCGGCGAGGAGGAGAAAAACAAGGAGTCGTTCCGCGATCTGATGGTGGCCATGGTCTTCGCGCTGGTCGGCATCTTCTTCATCCTCGCCATGCAGTTCAACAGCCTGGCGTACCCGGTGCTGGTGATGCTGGCGATTCCGTTCGGCATCGTCGGCATCATCCTGACCTTCTTCCTGCACGATCAGCTGTGGCGGCCGATGCCGCTGTCATTCTTCTCCACCCTCGGCATGGTGGCCCTGTCGGGCGTGGTGGTGAATTCCTCGCTGCTGCTGCTCGAATTCGTCAAGCGCGCACGCGAGCAGGGCATGGCGCTGCAGGAGGCCATCGTGTCGGCCGGGCGCCGGCGCCTGCGCGCCATCATCATCACCGCCAGCACCACGGTGGTGGGGCTGCTGCCGACCGGCTATGGCTGGGGCGGATTCGATCCGTTCGTGGCGCCGATGGCGCTTGCGCTCGGCTGGGGGCTGGCGTTTGCGACGCTCATCACGCTGTTCACGATTCCGGCGGCGCTGGCGGCCGCCGTCGACGTCAAGGCGTTTGCGCGCCGCCTGCTGCGGCGGCGCGGCTGAGGCGCGCCGGGCGCGTACCTTCAGATGAAGCGATCGACCAGGCGCCCGAGCGCCGGCGGATCGTAGGGTTGGCTGTTCTGCAGGTAGGCGCGGATCGCCGGGCTGCGCGCGGGCGTGGCGGCAGCCGGCGCGTTCGCCTGCGTGGCGTGCACATCGAAGAGGCGCTGCGCATTCAGCACCGCGGCCAGGTCGGGTGCCGGTTCGCGCAGCACCTCGCCCTCGACGATACGCTCCACCGGCAACGCCGCCGCGGCGCGCTGCTCGGGATAGCGCGGCGGCAGCGGCTCGATCGCGTGCACGCGCGCAGCACCCCGCGGATAGCTGGCACCGACGCGCGCGTGGGCGTCATAGTAGGTGAGGGCGGCCGAGATCCGCATGGTTGGTGCGCGTCGCGGGGGTCGTTCTGGTCTAGGTCGTTAGACGGCAAGCGATCATAGCTTATTCCGCCGCTCGGCCGATGCCGCCACTGACGGTCGGCGCAACCGGCACGATCGGGACCGATCAGCCGCGGTTATGTGCCCATAGATTGCAGGGTCTATCCAGTATACGAGAGCCTGCGATCGGGCAATCGCAGCTTGATTGGCAAGGGAATTCGGCGACGAAATTCCGGCTGGGCGGGCCGCGGCCGGCATCGGCGGCGGGCCACCCGCGGTCGACGTCCTGGCCACCCGACGCCGCGCCCGCCCGGGACGCGACG
>CAZVUN010000181.1:0-4657 GCA_964629975.1 uncultured Acidiferrobacteraceae bacterium
GCGCTACCCCGAGGAAGTGCGGCGCGGGCTCAAGCTGCAGGCGCTCGGCAACGAGCTGATCCGCCTGTTCGGCGGGCGCTCGGTGCATCCGGTCGGGGTGCGCGTGGGCGGCTTCCATCGCGCGCCGCCGCCGGGTGAGGTGGCCGCACTGCTCGCGCGGCTGCGCGAGGCGCTGCCGGCGGCCGAGGCGCTGCTTGCCTGGACGGCGCGCCTGCCGCTGCCGGCGAGCGATCAGGAGTTCGTGTGCGTGGCGTTGCGCCATGCGCACGAATACCCGATGTACGAGGGCCGGATCGTGTCGAGCGCCGGGCTCGATATCGACGTGGCCGAATACGAGCAGCGCTTCCGTGAGCGGCAACTTCCGCATTCGACCGCCCTGTACAGCCTGCACGACGGCCGGCCGTACCTGGTGGGGCCACTCGCGCGGTTGCATCTCAATTGGGACCGGTTGCCGCCGCCGGTCGCACGCGCGCTCGCGGCCACCGGCATCGCCTTTCCCACGCGCAACATGTACCACAGCATCGTGGCGCGCGCCGCCGAGATCCTGCTCGCGCTCAGCGAGGCGATCCGCCTGCTCGCCGACTACCGCCTGCCGCAGGCGCCGCACGTGCCGGTGGCGGTGCGCGCCGGGGTGGGCTGCGGCGCCACGGAAGCGCCACGCGGGTTGCTCTGGCATCGCTACGCGCTCAACGCCGACGGCACGGTGCAGGCCGCGCGCATCGTGCCGCCCACGGCCCAGAACCAGGCGCGCATCGAGGAGGACCTGCGCCGCTCGCTCGAGGAATACGGCCTCGATCACAGCGACGCGCAGCTGCGCCTGCGCGCCGAGACCGTGATCCGCAACTACGATCCGTGCATTTCCTGCGCCACGCATTTTCTCGACCTGCGCGTGAGGCGCGAATGAGGGCCGGATGATTCGCGTGATCGGTATCGGCTCGCCGTTCGGGGCGGACGCCATCGGCTGGCGGGCGATCGAGCGCCTGCGCGCGAGTTCGGCCGCCGCGCGTTGGGGTGCGCGCGTGCAACTGAGCGCCCTCGATCGCCCGGGCGCCGCCCTGCTCGCGCACTGGCGCGGCGCGCAACAGGTGATCCTGATCGATGCCATGCGAAGCGGTGCTGCGCCCGGCACGGTGCGGCGGTTTGCAGCGCACGAGCTCGCGCAGGCGCGCAGCCTGCGGTCGACCCACGGCTTTGGCGTGCGTGAGGTGCTCGCGCTCGCCGAGGTGCTCGGCGAACGGCCCGCGAACCTGATCCTGTTCGGCGTCGAGATCGAGCCCGACGGCGCGCTGGCCGAGGAGGCCGCGCTCACCGCGCTGGTGGATACGGTGCGTGCGGAGATCGAGGGCGCGCTCGGCGTGGCGTATGCGTAAGCGCCGTGGCCGCTCGGTGCAGGCACTGGGCGCGCTCGCCCTGGCCGCGGTGGCGTTCGGGGCGCTCGCCCAGTCGCCGGTGTTCGTGCGCGCCTCGGACACGAGCTTCCGTCAGCCGCACGACCTCGTGCTGTCGCCCGATGCGCGCCTGCTCTACGTGGCCGACCTCGGCAACGACGTGGTCAAGGTGCTCGATGCCGAAACGCTCGCGACCGTGGGCGAGATCGGGCGCGGCGAGCTCGAGGGCCCGCACGACGTCGCGCTCGATCCCCACGGCCGGCTGCTGGTGGCCGACAGCGGCAACAACCGCATCGTGCGCTACGCCCTCGAAGGCCGTGGCGGCCGGCGGATCGACGAGTTCACGGGGCCGTTCGTGAGCCCCGAGGGCGTGGCGGCCGCGCGCGACGGGCGCGTGTACGCCACGAGTGTCGGGCGCGACAACCTCGCCGTGCTGCTCGAGGGCAAGGTCGTGGCCGAGCGCCACGACCTCGGGCTGCGCCGCCCGCACGATGTCGCGCTCGATCCGCAGGGGCGCGTGTACGTGGCGGATTCGGGCAATGACCGCATCCTGATCCTGGACGGCGATCTTACGCCGCGGCGCGTGCTGGGCGGTGCGGCCTTCGGGTTCAACGAGCCCAAGTACCTGGCATTCGATGAACAGGGGCGGTTGTACGTCGCCGATGAGGACAACCACCGCATCCAGATCTTCGATGCGCAGTACCGGCGCCTGTGGGTGATCGGCAGCGGCCGCGCCGGCACGGGCCCGGGCGAGCTGCGCAAGCCGGAAGGGGTCACGGCGCGCGATGGGAAGGTGTGGATCGCCGATACCTACAACAACCGCATCGTGCTTTATCGGCTGCCGTGAATCGCCGCCCGCGGCGGCTGGTGTACCATTGGGAACCGAGACCATCGCAAGGGCAGGACAGCCCATGGGGAGCACAGTGATCAAGCGTGGCCTGTGGTTGGTGACGATATGCGCACTGCCGCTCACGGCGGCCGCCAGCGTGACGGCGCAGACGCCAGACAACGGCAGGGCCGCCGCGGTGAAGGAAGCGGTCGATCCCGGCAAGAAGCCGGCCGCGCAGGAGCCGGCAGCGGTGCCGGTGCGCGGCCAGCAGCTCTACGAGCATCACTGCACCGGCTGCCACGAGAGCACGGTGCACATCCGCGAGCGGCGCCGCGCGAGGACGGTGACCGACGTGCGCGCCTGGGCGGTGCACTGGTCGAGCTATCTCAAGCTCGACTGGGGCGCGGAAGAGCTCGACGACGTGGTGCGCTACTTGAACGGCAAATACTATCTGTACCCAGCCAAGGCGCAGTAGTCAACGCGCCAGCCCGCGCAACCAGCGGCCGTAGAGTTTTTCCGCGATTGATTGCAGGCGCGCGATGCGCGCATCGAGATCGATCGTCATGGCGGCCGCCTCCTGCACCGTTGGCTGCGCGCAGGCGGCGGCGATCTCCTCGGCCCCGGTGCGCGCCCACTCGCGCACCATCTCGGCCGTCATCTCGATGTGGCACTGCAGCGCCAGCGTCTTGCCGGTCACGAACGCCTGGTTGGGGCAGGCGCGCGAGGCGAGGATGCGCGTGGCGCCGGCGGGGATCGAGAAGGTCTCGCCGTGCCAGTGGAATGCCTCGAACTGTTCCGGCAGCTCGCCCAGCCAGTCGCGCGCGGCGTCGTTGTCGATGCGCTCGACCGGCAGCCAGCCGATCTCCTTGACCGGGTTGCGCGTCACCACGCCGCCCAGGGCCTTGCTGATGAGCTGCCCGCCGAGGCAGTGCCCGAGCACGGGCTTGTCGGCGGCCACCGCCTGCGCAATCAGGCGCAGGACCTGGGGAATCCATGGGAGCGGATCGTTGACGCTCATCGGCCCGCCCATGAAGACGAGCGCGCGCGCCTCGTCTATCCTGTCAGGGACCGGATCGCCGGCATCGATGCGTACGAGGCGGCTGGGCAGCCGGTGACGGGCGAGGAATTCGGCGAAGAAGCCCGGCCCCTCGTGCGCCATGTGACGAAAGATGAGTATCTCCTGCATGGCTGAATTGTATCGTCGGCGGCGCGCGCCGGTCATCGGGCGCGTGCTCGCGCACGCCTGCACCGGGATGTGGCTGCTGCTCCCGGTTGGTGCAGTGGGCGCGGCGGAGCGCGTGACGCTGCATGCGCTCTTCAAGGACAAGGCCATCGTGCTCGTCGACGGCACGCGCCGCGTGGTGAAAGCCGGCGAGACCACGCCCGAGGGCGTCAAGCTGCTGGGCACGGACACCGCCGCGGAGACCGCCGAGGTGGAATTCAACGGACGGCGCGAGCAGTTGCGGCTCGGCACCGTGACGGCGGCGTTTACCTCGGCAGCGCGCGGCAGCGTGACCTTATATGCGGAGCCGAGCGGGCACTATCATGCCGATGGCCTGATCAACGGCGTGGCGGTGCGGTTTCTGGTTGACACCGGCGCCACCACCATCGCCATGAACAGCGCGGACGCGCAGCGGATCGGCATCGATTACCGGCGCATGGGCCGCCCCAGCCTCGCCAGCACCGCGGGTGGCGTGGTGCAGACCTACAGCGTGAAGCTCGCCACGGTGCAGGTCGGCGACATCACGCTGCACGGCGTGGAGGGCGCGGTCGTCGAGGGGCGCTTCCCGAGCGAGGTGCTGCTCGGCATGTCGTTTCTCGGCCGCCTCGACCTGCGCCGCGACGGCGAGCGCCTGCAGTTGGAGCAGCGCTTCTAGGCACGCGCCTCGGCCGTCTTGTCCTTCTTGATCATGGCGTAGGCCGAGTGGTTGTGGATGGACTCGAAGTTCTCCGATTCCACGATGTAGGCGTCGATGCGCCCGTCTTCGTTGAGCCGGGCGGCGACGTCGCGCACCATGTCCTCGACGAACTTCGGATTGTCGTAGGCGCGCTCGGTGACGTATTTCTCGTCCGGGCGCTTCAGCAGGCCATAGAGCTCGCAGCTCGCCTCCTTTTCCACCAGATCGATCAGATCCTCGACCCACACGAAGGTGTTGGTGCGCACCGTGAGCGTCACGTGCGAGCGCTGGTTGTGCGCGCCGTAGTTGGAAATCTCCTTCGAGCAGGGGCATAGGCTCGTGACCGGGACGATGACCTTGATGGTCATGGCGGCGCGGCCCTTGGTGAGCTCGCCCACAAAGGTCACCTGGTAGTCCATCAGGCTCTTCACGCCCGAGACCGGGGCGGCCTTGTTGATGAAGTAGGGGAAGCTCATCTCGATGTGGCCGGTCTCGGCCTCGAGGCGTTCGGTCATCTCCGCCAGCATGGTGCGGAACGATTC
>CAZVUN010000182.1:0-4633 GCA_964629975.1 uncultured Acidiferrobacteraceae bacterium
GCCCCGAGGCCTCCGGCATCTACGAGATGAAGGGCGACGTGCGCGTCAATCGCCTGCCCGCCAAGGTCGGCTCGATCATCCTGCCCGGTGATGTCGTCACCACCGGCGCCGCCAGCCAGGCGATCTTCGTCATCGGGCTCGACGCCTACCTGCTGCGCGAGAGAAGCCGCATGGAGATCGCCGGCCAGAAGACCGTGGCGCAGCGCGTCAAGCTCACCGCCGGCCGCCTGCTGTCGGTGCTCGCGCCGGGACTCGGGCCGCGGCGCTTCGAGACCGCGACCGCGGTGATCGGCGTGCGCGGCACCGGTCTGTACCTCGCCGCCGAGCGCGAGCGCACCTACGCCTGCACCTGCTACGGCGAGACCGAGCTCAGCTCCCGCGCCGATCCGCGCAAGCGCGAGCGCATCCGTACCCGCCACCACGAGGCGCCGCGCTACATCTACGCCGATCCCAAGCGCGCGATCGAGCCGGCCACGGTGATCGACCACACCGACGACGAGCTGATCCTGCTCGAGTCGCTGCTGGCACGCACCCCACCCTTCGTCGGCCAGGACGTGGTGCCCTACAACACTACGCTGTAGCGGCGCGCCGCAGGCACTCGGCCAGCTCCGCCTCACCGATCGGATAGCTGAGCGCGGCAAACACCGCATGCCGCGCCTGCAGGCGCGCGAGCTGGTGCGCCTGCTCCTTGTCGTAGAACACGATCACCCGGGTGTGCGGATGGCGCTGCACCACCGCGAGCAGCGACTCGAGACTCGAGGTCCGGTCGCGGAAGTCCGACTGGTAGTTGAACTCCGCCACGATCACGTCCGGGACCGACTGCTTGAGCGCGGCCAGCGCCTTGCGCATCGACACCACCGTGCTCACCGCGTAGCCGGCGCGCGCATACAATGGCGCGAAGTTCGGATAACCGCCGAGCTCAACGATCGCGAGCAGCGTGCGCGTGTTGTGCGGGTTCACGCGTTTCCTCCAACTCAGGTGGCGTCGGTCGGCTGCGCGCCAGCAGCTCGCCGACCGTGACCAGGCGAAAGCCGCGGGCGCGCAGGCGCGTGACGATCTCCGGCAGGGCCTCGGCGGTATGATAGCCGCGCTGGTTGATGTGCATCACCCCGATCGAGCCGTTCCTCGCGGTCCTGGTCACGTACTCCACGAGCTTGCTCTTGCTGATGCGCCGGTCCGGATCGCCCGAGGCGAGGTCGTGGTGCACGGTGGTGAGCCCAAGCTCGGCGGCGAGCGCGCGCACGCGCGCGTCGTGCTCACCGTACGGCGCGCGGAACAGACGCGCCTGCCGGCCGGTCAGCGTGTGCATCACCTGCTGCGTCCACTCAATCTCCTGGCGGATGCGCGCGTCGGTCTCGCGCGTCATGTGCGGCTGCAGAAAGCTGTGATTGCCGAGCTCGAACTGCTCGAAGGCGGCGAGAAAGCGCGTGTGCTCCGGGTGCTCCTCCATCCAGCGCCCGCCGAGAAAGATCGTGGCCGGCACGTTGAGCTCGAGCAGCACGCGCGCCACGCGCTCGTCGTAGCGGCTGGGGCGCGTGGTCGAACAGGCATCGAAGGTGAGTGCGATGAGCGGCGCATCGCGCGGCCCGTGCACGAAGGCATCGGCCGCCACCGGCGCGAGCGGCGGCGGCATGCGGATGTCGATGACCGGCGGCTGGTACGGCAGCGGCGGCTCCCCCGGCGCGGGCAGGAGCGCACAGCCGCCGAGCAGTCCCGCCAGCGCGACGGCGCCGAGGCGCCTCATGCCTCACCCGCGATGCGCGCGCGCTCGCGCGGTACCGCGGCCAGCCTCCAGTGGGCGATGGCCCAGCGCCAGAAGCTGTTGAGCTCGCCGTCCATCACCTCGTCCGGCACCGCCTGCCCGAGGAATGCGAGCGCCCGCCGCAACAGCGGCAGCGGGTCGGTGCGCGGAACCGCCGCGGCGCGCGTCTGCTTGCTCAGCTTCTCGCCGGCGGTGTTCACCGCCGCCGGCAGATGCGCATAGCGCGGGGTCGCGCAGCCGAGCAGGCGCTGCAGATGGATCTGGCGCGGCGTCGATCCCAGCAGGTCGGCGCCGCGCACCACCTCCGTGACGCCCTGCTCGGCGTCGTCCACCACCACCGCGAGCTGGTAGGCGTAGCAGCCGTCGGCGCGCCGCACCACGAAGTCGCCGCTGTCGCGCGCGAGCGCCGAGCCGAGCACGCCCTGCACGCCGTCCTCGAAGGCGACGTGCGCGCCGTCGGTGCGCACGCGCAGGGCGTGCGCGCCACGCGCGCGCTCCTGACCGCGCCGGCAGGTCCCGGGATAGATCGGGCCGTCCGGCCCGCTCCGCAGGCTGGAGTCGGCGATCTCGCGGCGCGTGCAGCTGCACGCGTACAGTGCGCCGCCGCGCCGCAAGGTCGCGAGCGCATCGGCATAGAGATCGTGGCGCCGGCTCTGATAGACGACGGCACCATCCCAGGTGAGGCCATAGGCCTCGAGCGTGCGCAGGATGTCGTCGGCCGCGCCGGGGACTTCGCGCGGCGGGTCGAGGTCCTCGATGCGCACCAGCCACTCGCCACCGGCCGCGCGCGCCTGCAGGAAACTGCCGACCGCGGCGACCAGCGAACCGAAGTGCAGCGGTCCGGTCGGCGAGGGGGCGAAGCGTCCGCGGTAGCGCGTGGCGGTGGGCATGACAACGCGCCCGCCACCTCAGCGGCGCAGCAGGCGCGTCTCGTAGACGCGCATGTCAGTTCCGGTGCGCAGGATGTCGCCGGTGTGCGTGCCGAACTGGCCGTGGCGCCGATCCTGATAGTAGAGCTGCAGGGTTTCGCGAATGACCGGGAAGGCGAGCTGCTGCCAGGGAATGTGCTGCTCGTCGTACAGCATGACCTCCAGACTCTCCGGACCGGGACCGAAATCGAGATCGAGCAGGCGTGCGCGGTACATGACGTACACCTGGTTGACGTGCGGCAGGTTGAACAGCGCGTACAGGCTCGCGACCTCGACGCGCGCCGAGGCCTCCTCGAGAGTCTCGCGTGCTGCGCCTTCGACCGTGGTCTCGTCGTTTTCCATGAACCCGGCCGGCAAGGTCCACAGTCCCAGACGCGGCTCGATGGCGCGCTTGCACAGCAGGATCTTGTCCTCCCACTCCGGGATGGTGCCGACCACGATCTTGGGGTTCTGGTAGTGGATGGCGCCGCACGCCGGGCACACGTCGCGTGCCAGGTGCTCGCCGGGTGGAACGCGCCGCTCGAGCGGTGCACCGCAGTGACTGCAGAACTTCATGACCCCTCAGTCGTCTTCCCCGAGCTCGGCCGACCAGCCGAGGGCGCGTGCCCGCGCCAGCGCCTCGCCGTAGATGCGCTCGTGCCGGGCGCGCAGGTCCTCGGGCAGACGGCTGGCGAGGTGGCCGTACGGGTCCCAGGCCGCGCTCACCTTGTCGTACAGTGCCTCGATGCGCCCGTAGTCCCAGCCGGCGCAGGTCTCGGTCTCCGGCAGCAGACCGAACACCCAGGCGTCGCGGATGATCCGCCCGATATCGGTCATGCCACCGTAGATGTCGTTGTCAATTCCCGGATAGACCCCTGCGCGCACGAACCTTCACCCAGCCGCCCTTGCCGTGAGGCGATAGATTAGCCGGTCTGGCGCATGACTGCCACGCGCCCCATCAATACCGGCACATACGCGCGCGAGCTGGAGTAAAATGTCAGCAACCATGTATATCCAGTATTTCGGGCTGCGCGAGAACCCGTTCGCGCTGCCCCCCGATCCGCGCTATCTGTACCTCAGCCGCCGCCATCAGGAGGCGCTCGCCCACCTGATCTTCGGCATCACCGAGGGGGGCGGCTTCGTGCAGCTCACCGGCGAGGTCGGTACCGGCAAGACCATGATGGTGCGCGCGCTGCTCGAGCGCCTGCCGGAGAACGTCGATGTGGCGCTGGTGCTGTACCCGATGCTGTCGGCGCAGGAATTCATCGCCACGATCTGCGACGACCTGCGCATCCCCTACCCGCGCCCAGCCACCAGCCTCAAGCTGCTGATCGACGCGCTCAATCATTACCTGCTCGAGAACCACGCCAAGGGGCGGCGCACCGTCCTCATCATCGACGAGGCGCACCTGCTCAACCGCGACGTGCTCGAGCAGGTGCGCCTGCTCACCAATCTCGAGACCACCAAGGAGAAGCTGCTGCAGATCATGCTGATCGGCCAGCCGGAGCTGAAGAGCCTGCTCGCCCAGGAGGACCTGCGCCAGCTCGCGCAGCGCGTGACGGCGCGTTACGAAATCAAATCGCTCGCCGCGCCGGAGACGCGCGAGTACGTGATCCATCGCTGCCGTGTGGCCGGTGCGCGCCGCACGCTGTTCACCGACGGGGCGCTGCACCTGGTCCACCACCTGTCGGCCGGCGTGCCGCGCCTCATCAATGTGCTGTGCGACCGCGCCCTGCTCGGCGCCTACGCGCGCGGCAAGGGCACGGTGAGCGCGGGCGTGCTGCGGCGCGCCGCGCGCGAGATCGGGCAGGTGCTGCCAAGCACCGGCCAGCGCCGACCGCTGTGGTGGCTCGCGGGTGCGGCCGCGGCCGCCGCGCTGGCCGTCGGCGTTGCGCTCGCGCTCAATCCCGCGTGGCGGCCGGGCCGCGGATCGGGCGCGACTGCACCGGCCGCCCCGGAGCCC
>CAZVUN010000183.1:0-4584 GCA_964629975.1 uncultured Acidiferrobacteraceae bacterium
AGGGACAAAATTAGTTGCCGATCAGGGGACAATTAGCATTGGCGCTGACACGGGCAACTAGCGAGCCGCGCCTCAGCGCAGGTGGCGGTACACACGCGCGTCGAGCGCGGCGGCCGCCAGCACCCCGGCCATCATGGCCGGCGTCGTGCCCGGCATGAGCGCGTCCTGACCGGCGAGATACAGTTCACGGATCGGCGTGCGAATGCGCAGCGCCGGCGACAGCATGCGGCGCGGGGTGACCTCCAGGCCGTAGGCTGCGCCGTGGCGCGCGCGCGTGAAGTGCGCGGTGCTGAGCGGCGTCGACAACTCGCGATAGCGCACGAGCGGCGCAAGCCGCGGATAGTAACGTGCGAACTGCGCGAGCAGCCGCTCGCTGATGAGCTCCTTGAAGCCCTGATACTCCGCCGGCCGGTCGCCCCAGGCTGAATCCGCCCACTGGCGGAAGCTGTCCCACGTGGTCCAGGCGATGACCTCGGCGGTGTGGCGTTGCGCCGGTCCGGGTTGGTGCTGCGGATCGCGCAGCGACGGGAACGAGATGAACAACGCGGGCGCCACCGGCTGCTCGAACGGGTCGGCCCAGACCGCCGCCTCCGTGTCCCAGCTCTCGAAGAACCAGTGATTGGAGCGATCCGCCCCGGCGGCGGCGATATCGCCCTCGAAGCCGAGATACAGGCACAGATGACACAACGCCGGGCGCAGCGCCAGCACCTCCCGCGCCCAGCGCGACTGCTGCAACAGCTCGGGCAGCAGCGCAATGGTGTTCTGCGCCCCGGCGGCGGAGATCACGGCGCGCGCACGGTAGAGCGTGCCGTCCTCCAGGCGCACGCCGCACACGCGGTTGTTCTCGATGATGAGCTCGCGCACCGCGGCGCGCAGCTGCACGCGTCCGCCGGCGCGTTCGATCACCGGCACCATGCCGGCGGCGTAGGCCTGCGCACCGCCGATCGGGTAGTGCGCGCCTTCGAGATAGTGATGCATCACCGTGGCGTGCGCGGCAAAGCTCGCCTCGCTCGGGCGGCCGCCGTGATCGCCCCAGGTGGCGGTGAGGACGGCACGCAGGCGCGCATCGTTCACCAGCTCGCCCAGCACCTCGGCGGTGGTGCGTCCCACCCAGCGCGCGAGGCTGCGCCGCTTCCACCAGCCGAGCAGGCGCGCGAGCGTCGGCGGCAACGCCGCGCTGCGGAACACGGCGAGCCCGGCGCGCTGCGCCGCGTCGAGCGCGCGCGTGAACGCCGCGACCTCGCGCGCCGCGCCCGGAAAGGCGCGCGCGAGCTCGCGCACGAATTCGGCGCGCGGGCTGGCGAGCCGCACGGCGAAGTCTTCGGGAAAGTGCAGCGTGTCGTACACGGCCCCGAGCGGCGCGAAGCGCAGCGCCCCGTCGCTCAGCCACGCCGCGATGCGCCCGACCGCCTCGTGCGGTGCCGCCTGCCCGACGTAGTGCACGCCCACGTCCCAGGTGTAGCCGGCGCGCGAAAAGGTCTGGGTAAGCCCCCCGGCGACGCTGTGCTGCTCGAGCACCAGCACCGCATGCCCCAGGCGCGCGAGCGCCGCGCCCGCGGCCAACCCGCCGACGCCCGAGCCGATCACAATGGCCGTCCATTCGTCGTGCAGGCCGCTGGATGGCGCGCTCAATTGCGTCATGTCCGCTCTGCTCCCTTGTGCCCGGTGAGGTGGTGCCACGTCGCACCGACCCGAGACAACAGTATGCCGGTTGGCGCACAGCGTCGCGAGTGTCGCGGCAGTCCAGCGCTGTCGCGCGAGGGGCCAGTCGCGCTAGAGTGCGGTGATGAGCATCGCCAGACATCCTTCGGTCGTGACGCTGCCAGCCGCGCAGCGGTCCTGCGCGACGGTCCTGGCGTACCTGGTGCGGGCATTTCCGCACGTATCGCCAGGCGAATGGGCGCAACGCCTGCGCCAGGGGAAGGTCACGGACGAGCGCGGCCGCGCCATCCGCGCGCAAAGCGCGTATCGCGCCGGGGCGCGCATCTTCTACTTCCGCGAAGTGGCGCACGAACCGGCCATTCCGTTTGCCGAGCAGATCGTGTTCCGCAACGACGAGATTCTGGTGGCCGACAAGCCGCACTTCCTGCCCGTCACGCCGGGCGGTGATTTCGTCGAGGAGTGTCTGCTCAACCGCCTGCGCAGACGCACCGGCCTTGCCGATCTCGCGCCGCTGCACCGGCTCGACCGCGACACCGCCGGTCTGGTGCTGTTCTCCGTCAACCGCAGGACACGCGGGCTTTATCACCGCCTGTTCCTGCACACACAGGTGGAAAAGACCTACGAGGCGCTGGCGGCGCTCGAACACGCGCCGAGCCGGTGCGCCTGGATGGTCGAGAACCGGATCGAGCGCGGTGAACCCCGGTTTCGGATGCGCATCGTTCCCGGCGTCGCGAACGCGCGCTCGGTCATTCGGCTGGTGGAAGCACGGGGACAGCGCGCACGGTTTCGCCTGCACCCGCTCACGGGCAAGACCCATCAACTGCGCCTGCACATGAGCGACCTGGGCTTCCCGATTCTCAATGACCGCGCCTACCCGCAACTGTTGGCGGGATGCGCCGACGATTTCGACCGACCGCTGCAGCTCATCGCCCGGCGGCTGTCGTTCCGCGACCCGCGGACGGGCGACGCCCTGAGTTTCGAGTCGGCGCATGAATTGCGCTGGTAAACGCGTGACGCTAGCCTTGGCGGCGCGAGGCTTGCGCGACCGGCACGGGCTCGCGCGCTCGCCCCTTTTGGTTCCCGCGGATCGGCAATGCGCAAACGCCCCCTTCCCGCCCTGAGCCGGTTTGTGCACTCGCTGGTGGACTCCCCGGGGGATCCGCGTGTGCAGGAGGAAGGGGGCGTACGCTGCCTGCGGTTTGGCAGCGGCGTGGTGCAGAGTTCGATGCGTGTCGCCGAACCCTTCGCGCTCGAGCTGAGTTACACCCGCACCATGATGGGCTTCCTGCTGTTTCATGCCGAACCGCGCCATATCCTGCTGGTCGGTCTCGGCGGGGGATCGCTGTCGAAGTACTGCCATCGCCATCTTCCGCACGCGCGCATCACGACGCTGGAAATCAACCAAGCCGTAATCGCGCTGCGTGACCGGTTCCTGGTGCCCCCGGATGACGAGCGCTTCCGGGTGTTGGCGGTCGATGCGTGCGAGTATCTGGCGACCGACGACGTCCGGGCGGACGTCATGCTTCTCGACGGTTACGATGCCGCCGGCCTGCCGAACTGCCTGTGCACGGAAACGTTCTACGCCAGTTGCTGGCGGGCCCTGAGCGCGGGCGGGGTGCTGGTCGCCAATCTGCTCGGCAACGAGCCAACCCGCGCCACCTGCCTCGATCGCCTGCGCGAGATGTTCGACGGACGCGTGTGGTGGAGCAGGCCGTGCGATTCCCGCAACCTGATCGTCTTCGCCGTGAAGAACGGGCACTATTACCCGCGCTGGTCGCGCCTGCTGGGCAACGCGCGGAATCTGGACGCGCGCTACCGGCTGGGCCTGGTGCAGGTGGTCGAAGACATGCGCCGGCGCCCGGACCCGATGGGCTGAGCCCGGCCTCCGCAGGCAGGCACACGAGCGCAGCCCAAAAAAGAAAAGGCCCCGCACGATGGCGGGGCCTTTCCCTCAAAACGACGTGTGCAGCGCGGGCGGGTTAGGCCGGCTGCACGTTCGTCGCCGACGGACCCTTCGGGCCCTGCTCGATGTTGAACGTCACCTTCTGGCCTTCGGCCAGCGACTTGAAGCCGCTGCCGGCAATGGCGGAATGATGCACGAACACATCCTTGCCGCCGTCGCTCGGGGTGATGAAGCCGAAGCCCTTGGCGTCGTTGAACCACTTGACTGTACCTGTAGCCATTAGAAATACACCTCTGTGAGTTGATGTTGCGATGAATTGCAGATCGTTCCTGAAAGCGAAATTACGGGAGTGGCTTCCGAAACAACAGGAGGAGTACTTCCGAACTGACTACGAGGAATGCACTGCAATGAGCCGCACTATACAGGGATTGGCCGCGATTGCTACTACATTTTTCGCCCGCACCTGTCGCCTTGACATGTCAACGGGTCCCGCCGACGCGCGTTAAACTGGGACGCGACACGGGGCGCGACCAGCGCCGAGGGAGAATATAGGGCATGGCCGGGCTATCGAAGCGACTGGCGGCGCTGCTGGCGACCGCGCTGCTCGCGGGGTGCGAGGGTGGGGGCGCGTCGCCGGCCGAGCCGGCGACGCCAGTGGCGATTTATGTCGCGCCGGGTGCAACCGACCCGGCGATCGTCGACGACGACGCGCACTACGTCTATGCGCCGGCCGCCAGCGCGCGGGCCGGCAAGCTCTTTGTATTCTTCCCGGGCAGCGGCGGGGCGCCGGAAAACTACACCTATATAGTCAACACCGCACAGGCGCAGGGCTACCACGCCATCGGGCTCGCCTACGTCAACGATCAATCCATCAATCTCCAGATCTGCGCGAACAGCAACGACCCCAACTGCCCCGAGCTGGTGCGGCTCGAAATCCTCGACGGTGCCGACCGCAGCACGTATATCGACGTGAACCGGGCGAATTCCATCGAAAACCGCCTGATCAAGCTGCTGCAGTT
>CAZVUN010000184.1:0-4578 GCA_964629975.1 uncultured Acidiferrobacteraceae bacterium
GCCTCCGGCGACCCGGCGCGCGTGCAGGCGCCGATGAACGCCGCCGCCAGCACCACCGCCGCCGCCCGCCTGCCGCGAGCGGCTATGCACCCGCGGCCGGCGCTACGGCTGGCCCGCGCTCCAGTTGTAGCCACGCACGACGCCATTGCGATCGAACTTGATCTGCAAGGTCTTGAGGGTGGCGTCCTTCATGTTCGGCAAGGACCCGCTGCCGAAGTAGTAGCTCCACTCCTCGAAGCGTTCGCCGGCCGTGTCCACCACCTGCCCGGTGCTGGCGGGCGCTCCCAGCCAGGCGCGCACCTGCGCCTGCGTGGTGGCGCCGCGTTCGACGTTCGACTCGAAGGCCTTGAGATCGAAATCGCGCCCGAACTGCACACTGCCGCACGCCGCCACTGTCGCGACGACCAATACGACGAGCCATTGTGCCCTCATCCCGCCTCCTTCGCTGCGTCCCGGGTCGCGACGCACGAATCACGCGTCGCGGTCTTCCGCTAGTTTAACCCGAGACCCGCAACTCGATACCCGAGACCACCGTCAGGCCAGCAGCACGGCGAGCACGCCGGTCATGAAGATGCCATCGAACGTACCCGCGCCGCCGATCGACGCGCGCGGCGCGCCGAGGCGGAGAATGTCCGGAATATGCAGCAGGTCGGCGCCGAGCAACACCCCCCAGGTGCCGGCAATGTAGGCAAGCGGCGCGCTGTGCGCCGGATCGAGCGCGAGCGCCACGAGTGCCGCGGCGAGCGGCGCGAGCAGCACCGGCATGCCGATGCCGATGCCGGCGATCGGGCGGCTGGCGACGTAGCTGAGCAGCGTCACCGTCGCCACCGCGGTGAACACCGCCCACCACGCGAGCGTACTGTGCGCGAGCAGGTACACCGAGAACAGCGCCGGGATGACGCAACCGCCGAGGTTGACCGCAAGCTGGGTACGCCCGCGAAACTCCCCGCCCGGGTGGCGCAACAACCGCCACGGGCCGGGGGGCGGCACCGCCGGCGCACCCGGCTCGGCGCGCAGCGACAAGAGCGGCACGTTCACGGCGCTGCCGGCGAGCGAGCCGAACAGCAGTACGAATGCCGATGCCGGCGACAGGCCGAGCTTATCGAAGGCAATGGTGAGGGCGCCGAGCTGCACCGCCAGCAGCAACGCCACGAGCACGCCCAGGAACAGCAGCAGCGGCAGCGGGGCGAAGGGCGAGCGCATCGCGCCTAGGGTGCGTGTGCCGCACGCAGAAAGCAAGACGCCCGGCGTGACGGGTCAGCGCCGGGCGTCCCGTGAGGCACGAGGCGTGGTATTACGGATTGATCACGATGAACAGCCGCCCGCCGTTGCGGATCACCTTGATCAGCACGCTCTCTTTCTTCTTGAGCTTGCCGGCCGCGCGCTTGAAGTCCGCGAGGCTGCGCACCGGCTGCTTGCCGATCTCGGTGATCACATCGCCCGGCTGCACGCCGGCCGCCTCGGCGGCGCTGCCCGCGGCCACGGCACCCACCACCACGCCGGCCGTGCCGGCCGGCAGGTTGAGCTGGCGCGCAATGTCCGGGGTGAGCGCACGCACCTCGACACCGGCGAGCGCCGTGCTCGGGCCGTCGCCGGAGGCGGACTCCTCGCCGCCCTCGGCCATCTCCTTGGGCTGCTCGGCGATCGTGACCTGGGCAGTCACCATCTTCTTGTCGCGCCACAGCTCGACCTTGACCTTCGAGCCCACCGCGGTCGCCGCCACCGTGTTGCGCAGCGTCGCGGAGCTGTCGATCTTCTTGCCGTTGAAGGCGAGGATCACGTCGCCGCTCTGCAGGCCGGCCTTGGCGGCCGGGCTGTCGGCCACGACCTCGCTCACCAGCGCGCCCTTGGCATCGGTCAGCCCGAACTGCTTGGCGAGATCCGTGGTCACGTCCTGGATCGACACGCCGAGGTAGCCGCGCACCACCTTGCCGCCCTTGATCAGGCTGGTCATGACGGTGCGCGTCATGTTGGCCGGCACCGCGAAACCGATGCCCATGTAGCCGCCGCTGCGCGAGAAGATCGCGGTATTGATGCCGACCAGCTCACCGCGCGCGTTGATGAGCGCACCACCGGAGTTGCCGGGATTGATGGCGGCGTCGGTCTGGATGAAGTCCTCGTAGTCGGCAATCCCGACGTTGGCGCGCCCGACCGCGCTCACGATGCCAAGCGTCACGGTGGAATTGAGCGCAAAGGGGTTGCCGATGGCGAGCACGTACTCGCCGACCTCAAGCTTGTCGGAATCACCCCACGGGATGCTCGGCAGGTCCTTGCCGTCGATCTTGACGACGGCGAGGTCGGTCTTGGGATCGGTGCCGACCACCTTGCCCTTGAACTCGCGCCGGTCGTTAAGCAGCACCTTGATCTCGTCGGCCTTGGCGATGACGTGATTGTTGGTGATGATGTAACCGTCGCTCGAGACGATGACGCCGGAGCCGAGACTGTTCTCGCGCCGTTCCTTCGGGATCTGGAAGCGGCGGAAGAACTCGTCACCGAAGAAATGGCGGAACATCGGATCGTCCATGAACGGCGACATGTCGCCCTGCCCCGAGCGCACCGTGCGCGTGGTCGAGATGTTGACGACCGCGGGGGTGGCGGCCTTCACCACCGCCACGAAATTGGGCGGGGACGCCGCGCTCACCGGCGCCGCCACCTTGGGTGCTTCCTCGCTGCTCGCGACCGGCATCCAGTTCCAGCGCGCCGAAACGACAATGCCGGCGATCAGGCCGGCCACCAACAGCAGTCCGGCCGCCAGGCCGAACTTGAACGAACGACGGTCAAGCTGCATTCACGGTCCTCCCTTGGTGGTGCGGGTTACCTGACGCATAGATCGGTGGCGTCCGGGAAAGTTCAGGCCGTCCCGGCCTTGCGCGCCGGGGCGGTCTTCTTGCGGAACTCGAGCCCCTCGGGGCCCGCATCCACGACGATCACGTCCTTGGGACCGAACTTGCCGGCCAGGATCTCCTGGGCGAGCGGGTTTTCCACCGAGTGCTGGATCGCGCGCTTGAGCGGACGCGCCCCGTACACCGGGTCGAAACCGGCCGCGGCCAGGACGTCGAGCGCCCTGGGGGTGAGCTCGAGGTCCATCTCGCGCGCCTGCAACCGCTCGCGCAGATAGCGGATCTGGATCTGGGCGATCTCGTGCAATTGTTCGCGCCCGAGCGGGTGGAACACCACGATCTCGTCGAGGCGATTGACGAACTCGGGGCGGAAATGCTTGCCCACGATCTCCATCACCGCGGCCTTCATGCGCGCGTAGTTCTCCTCACCGGCCAGCTCCTGGATCACCTGCGAGCCGAGGTTGGAGGTCATCACGATCACGGTATTGCGAAAATCGACGGTGCGCCCCTGGCCGTCGGTGAGCCGCCCGTCGTCGAGCACCTGCAACAGCACGTTGAACACGTCCGGGTGCGCCTTTTCGACCTCGTCGAACAGGATCACGGAATACGGTTTGCGCCGCACCTGCTCGGTGAGCTGCCCGCCCTCCTCGTAACCGACGTAACCGGGCGGCGCACCAATGAGGCGCGCGACCGAGTGCTTCTCCATGTATTCCGACATGTCGATGCGCACCATGGCCTCGTCGGTGTCGAACAGAAATCCGGCGAGCGCCTTGGTGAGCTCGGTCTTGCCGACACCGGTGGGGCCGAGGAACAGGAACGAGCCATACGGCCGGCGCGGATCGGACAGCCCGGCGCGCGAGCGGCGGATGGCATTGGCCACCGCCTTGATTGCCTCGTCTTGGCCGATGACGCGCCGGTGCAATTCCTGCTCCATGCGCAGCAGCTTGTCGCGCTCGCCTTCCATCATCTTGGACACCGGGATACCGGTCCAGCGCGACACCACCTCGGCGATCTCGTTCTCCGTGACGCTGTTGCGCAGCAGCCGCGTCTTCTTGCCTTCGGCCGCTTGCGCCGCGGCGAGGCGCTTTTCCAGCTCAGGGATGCGGCCGTATTGCAGCTCCGACATGCGCGCGAGATTGCCGGCGCGCCGCGCCGTCTCCATCTCGATGCGCGCGCGATCGAGCTCTTCCTTGATGTGCTGGGCGCCAGAGAGCGCCGCCTTCTCGGCCTTCCACACCTCTTCGAGGTCGGAGTATTCCTTCTCGAGTTTCCTGATCTCCGCCTCGAGCGTGGCGAGACGCTTCTTCGAGGCCTCGTCGGTCTCCTTCTTGAGCGCCTCGCGCTCGATCTTGAGCTGGATCAGCTTGCGGTCGAGACGGTCCATGCTCTCCGGCTTGGAATCGATCTCCATGCGGATGCGGCTGGCGGCCTCGTCCACCAGATCGATGGCCTTGTCCGGCAGCTGGCGGTCGGTGATGTAGCGGTGCGAGAGTGTCGCGGCTGCGACGATCGCCGGGTCGGTGATGTCCACACCGTGATGGACCTCGTATTTCTCCTTCAGCCCGCGCAGGATCGCGATCGTGTCCTCGACACTCGGCTCGTCCACCAGGACCTTCTGGAAGCGGCGCTCGAGGGCGGCGTCCTTTTCGATGTACTTGCGGTACTCATCGAGCGTGGTCGCGCCGATGCAGTGCAGCTCGCCGCGCGCGAGGGCGGGCTTGAGCATGTTGCCGGCGTC
>CAZVUN010000185.1:0-4511 GCA_964629975.1 uncultured Acidiferrobacteraceae bacterium
CCTCCGCCCATGCGCTCGCCACCGAGGCCGGTCACGAGATGCTCGCGGCCGGCGGCAACGCCTTTGACGCGGCGGTGGCGGTGGCCGCGGTGCTCGCCGTGGTCGAGCCCTATGGGTCGGGTCTGGGCGGCGGCGGGTTCTTTCTGCTGCATCGCGCGGCGGACGGTTTCGAGACCCTGCTCGATGCGCGCGAGCGCGCCCCGCTGGCCGCGAGCGAGGACATGTACCTCGACGCGCAGCGCAACCCGATCGCGCGCGCCTCGCTCGACGGGCCGCTCGCGGCCGCGATCCCCGGCACGCCGGCCGCACTCGCGCATCTCGCGCAGCGCTACGGGCGCTTGCCGCTCAAGCACACGCTCGCCCCGGCGATCCGCCTGGCGCGCGAGGGCGTGCCGGTCGGGGCGGCCTACCGCAAGCTCGCCAGGCTGCGGCGCGAGGCACTCGCGGCGTATCCGGACGGTGCCCGGGTGTTTCTGGAAAGCAATGCGGTCCCGGGCGCGCATTTCGTGCTGCGCCAGCCCGAGCTCGCCGCCACCCTCGAACGTCTGGCGGCGAAGGGTCACGACGGTTTCTACGGCGGCACGCTTGCCCAGCAACTGGTGCACGGTGTGCGCGCGGCCGGCGGCATCTGGCGCCTCAAGGATCTCGCCGCCTACCGCGTGCTCGAGCGCACACCGCTGCGCGGTGAATACCGCGGCGTGACCGTGACCTCGGCGCCGCTGCCGTCCTCGGGCGGCACGCTGCTGCTCACCATGCTCAAGCTGCTCGAAGACCCCGCCGTGGACAAGGCGAGCGGCACGGCGCGCGTGCGCGCGCTCATCGAGGCGATGCGACTCGCCTACCGGGTGCGCGCCGAGCACCTGGGCGATGCGGATTTCGTCGAGGTCGACATCGACTACCTGCTCGGGGAACGTCACCTGGCGGCGCTGCGCCGGGAGTACCGCGCGCGGCTTGCGCTCGCACCGGCTGCCGCGCCGGCGGCGCCGGCGGGCGGTGAGGAGCGCAAGAACACCACGCACTTCTCCATCCTCGATGCCGACGGCAACCGCGTGGCGGCGACGCTGTCGATCAACTCGGCGTTCGGTTCCGGCTTTGTGGTGCCCGGCACCGGCGTGCTGCTCAACAACGAGATGGATGATTTCGTGATCAAGCCCGGGAGCCCCAACCTGTACGGACTGACCGGGGCGCGCGCCAACGTCATCGCCCCCGGCAAGCGGCCGCTGTCGAGCATGACGCCGACGTTCCTCGAGACGCCCGAGACCGTGGCGCTGCTCGGCACCCCGGGCGGCTCGCGCATCATCACCATGGTGCTGCTCGCCACCCTCGACCTCGCCGACGGGCGCGGGGTGCACGAGTGGGTGAGCCGCCCGCGCCTGCATCACCAGTACCTGCCGGATGTGGTCGAGTACGAGGCCGCCGCACTGACCGCTGCCGAGGCGCGGGCGCTCGCGAGGGACGGCTACACGCTGCGGCCGCTCACCCAGCCGTACGGCAACATGCAGGCCGTGGTCTGGCGCAAGGATGCCAATGCCGTGGAGGCGGCTGCTGATCCGCGCGGCGAAGGCGCGGCGCGCGTGGTGCTGCCCTCAGCCGGCAGCGCTGAGGAGTGATTCCTCGCTGCGCGCCGGCGCGTGCAGCAGCTGCATGATGGCCTCGGTGCGCGTGTCGAGGCCCTGCTCCTGGGCGCGGATGCCGTCGCGGATCTGCTCGAGTTCCTTGATGCGGTCTTCCAGCGTGTCGCTCGCCTGGTGGATGCGCTTGATGGACTCAAGCCGGCGGCGCAGCTGGATCTGGTGCTCGCGCACCTGCGTCTCCATCGGCGCCATGATGTTCTTCAGCCAGTTGTCGGCGTCGCGGTTGGCCATCTTGTAGATGGCGCGGATCTTGGCGACCGTGGATTCGAAGAACTTGCGCGTCAGCACCTTCTGCTCGGTGAACACGAGCGTGAGCCCGCGCATGAACTGTTCGTGCTTGGCCTGCAGGCGCTTGATCTCGCGCACGTAACGCAGCACCGAATAGCTGCCGGGGCGCACGTTGCTGAGCCCGTACTCCTCCTGGAACTTGCGGTACACGCCGTCCATCATCTCCTTGATCTCGGTGGCCTGGGCGGTGACCTGCTCCATGTTGTCCTGCACCGCCTGGAAGAAACCCTCCATCGCGGCCTTGAGGCCGGCGGTGGTGAGCCCGATCTCCATGTCCCTCTTGGTCTGGGCGATGATGGCATCGATCGTGCGCATGTTGAGGTGCTGGTAGAGCACGTTGGTCTGGCGCGAAAAGATCGAACGCGTCGCCTGGAAGCGCTGCAGGCTCTTTTCGAACACCTCCTTGTCGTGCTTGACGCGCGCCATCATGTGCTCGATCACGTCCATGTTCTTGCCGGTGAGCGAGGTGAGCTCTTCCATGTTCTCGTACACGCCCTTCAGGCGCTGGCTCACGACCATGCGCACGCCCTTGATCACGTCGAGCATGTCGCCGGCGATGTTGTCGCGCACGATATCGCGCTTGGCCGGGATGATTTCGTTGGCGAGTGCCGCCTCGAGCGCCAGGATGCGTGAGCGCTCGAGGATCTCGGGGTCGCCTTTGACTTTGCCGAGCAGCGCCTTCTGCGCCGACACCGGATAGACGTGCGCTTCCGGCACGTTCAGGATGCGCGCGGTCTCGTGCACCTGGCGCTCGATCTCGCGGTTGACGTCGGCCCAGTCCTTGAGCTCGTCCCACAGGCCGTCGATCTTGTTGAGCACCACCAGCCGCCCCTTGCTGACCGAGTCCTTGCGCGAGCCGATGTGATCGTGCCAGATCTCGATGTCGGACTTGGTCACCCCGGTGTCGGCGGCGAGGATGAACAGCACCGCGTGCGCCGACGGCAGCATGTTGAGGGTCAGTTCCGGCTCGGTGCCGAGGGCATTGAGCCCCGGGGTGTCGAGGATCACCAGCCCCTGCTCGAGCAGCGGATGCGGCACGTTGATGACCGCGTGCCGCCACTTCGGAATCTCGATCAGCCCGTCATCGGCGATGCGCATGCCGGACTGGGTCTCCTCCTCGGCGATGTGAAAGCCCATCGCCTGGGCCTCCTCGCGCGGCACGTGCTGCACCTCGACGATGTGCTGCAGCACCCGGATCATCTCCTCCGGCGAGTGCGTGTCGAGCGGCAGCACCTTCCACTCCTCGGGGAAACCCTTGAACTCGGCGATCGTGGTGCCGCTCTTGCGCGTCTCGATCGGCAGCAGCTTGACGCTCGGCTCGCTGCCCGGCTCGAACAGCAGCTCGGTCGGGCACATGGTGGTGCGCCCGGCGCTCGAGGGCAGGATGCGCTTGCCGAAGCGCGCGAAGAAGATGGCGTTGATGAGTTCGGACTTGCCGCGCGAGAACTCCGCGACGAAGGCGATGTAGAGCTTGTCGTCGCGCAAGGTGGCGAGCACGTGGTCGAGACGGCTCTCGCTTTGCACGTCGCTCAGGTCCTGGGACTGCAGCCAGCTGCGCAGATCGCGGACGGCGTCAGCCAGCGCGCTGCGCCAGCCGCTGTAGGCTTCAAAGTGCTGTTCGAGGTTCTGGTTGTTCATGATCCGGTCCCGGGAATTGCAGCGACCCTTCACCAAAGTTACACACGGCCCCGGCGGCTGTTGAGTCCACACTGGACGGAAGGCTATCAGGCGCCGACCGTTGGTGCCGTGTCGAAACTACTAATCTTTCAATGGATTAGGGCGGATAACTCAGTAGCACTTCAAGTGTAGTCTACCGCTGGCACTTTGGGCAGAAAAACGCCGCGCGCTGGCCAAGGCGCAGGGCCCGGATCGGGGTGCGGCAGCGCCGGCAGGGCTCGCCGGCGCGCCCGTAGACGTCGAGCTCACGCTGGAAGTAGCCGGGCAGGCCGTCGGCATTCTGGAAATCGCGCAGGGTGGTGCCACCGGCGGCGATGGCGCGCCTGAGGGTCTTGCGTACCGCGGCCACCAGGCGGCGGCAGTCGGCGCGGGTGAGCCGGCCCGCCCGGCGCTGCGGGCGCAGGCCAGCGCCGAACGCCGCCTCGTTTGCATAGATGTTGCCGATTCCGGCGACGATGCGCGTGTTCATGAGCAGATCGCGCAGCGCCAGTCGGCGCCCGCGCGCGACCGCGTGCAGGTACTCGGCGCTGAACGCCGCACTCAGCGGCTCGGGCCCGAGGTCTTTGAGCAGGCGGTGCCCGGCCGGCTCGGCGCGCGTCCACAGCAACGCACCGAAGCGGCGCGGGTCGCGCAGGCGCAGGCAGCGGCCGTCATCCAGCACGATGTCAACGTGGTCGTGCCTGGTCGGTGCGGTGTCGGCGGGCACGATGCGCAGGCTGCCGGACATGCCGAGGTGCAGGATGAGCGTGCCGCGCTCGGTGTCGAGCAGCAGGTACTTGCCGCGCCGCCGCACGCCCTCGAAGGTTGCACCGGGCAGCTCGCGCGCGAGCGCCCTCGGCACCGGCCAGCGCAGGCGCGGCTCGCGCACGCGTAGCGCCGTCACGCGCCGGCCGCGCACCTGCGGAGCGATGC
>CAZVUN010000186.1:0-4434 GCA_964629975.1 uncultured Acidiferrobacteraceae bacterium
GTGCGCGCAACCAGCTGCGCCTGGCGATGGGACTGCCGGGCACGGCCGCCCTCGCGGTGACACCGGCGCCGGCCGCGCCGGCCGCGACGCCTGAGGAGGTGCCCGCCAGGACCGAGGAGCTTGAGGCCGATGCGCTCGCCATGCGCAAGGACGTCGCCGCCGCCCGCGCCATGCAGGCGGCGGCCCTGGCCAACGTCGCGGCGGCGCGCGCCGCGCACCGGCCGCAGATCGACGTGATCGCCAGCCACAATCGCTTCGCCAACAGCGATGCGAGCGACTATTCGAACAGCGTCATGGGCGTGCTCGCCCTCGACCTGTACTCGGGCGGGCGCCCGAGCGCCGAGGTTGCCGCCGCCGGCGCCGAGGCGAAGCAGGCGCAATGGCACACCGAGGCACAGGAGCAGGCGACGCGCAACGATGTGCGCGAGGCGCTCACGGCGCTGCGCGAGGCGCGCGAGCGCCACGCCATTGCCGCCGGCAACGTCGAGCGCGCGCGCGAGACGGTGCGCCAGGTGAAGGTGCGCTACGGCCAGGGCCGCACCATCCTGATCGACCTGCTGCAGGCCGAGCGCGCCCTGGTCGAGGCGCGCAACGAGGAGCTTACCGCGCGCTTCAACCTCGCCACCAGCGAGGCGGCGCTCACCCTGGCGCGCGGTGCCCTGGCGCTGCCCGCCGCGGAGGCGCCATGAGTCGGCACCGGCTTCCGCTCGTGGCGCTGGCGGCGGGGTTCGCACTTGCCGGCTGCAGCGACCCGCTACCGGCGCCACGCGCACGCCCGGCGCCGGTCGAACGCCCGGTCCACGCGCTCAAGGGCGCGGCGCCGCAGGTGCGCGTACCGAGCGCGGCGCTCATCGAGCGCGCCGACGTGGTGGGCGTGTACGTCCTGAGCCCGGCGGGCGAAGCGCGCTTTCGCATGGTGCGCCCCGGCCGGGTGGTGGGCGCCGAGACCGAGATCCTGGCCGGTCTCGCCGGCAACGAGACCCTGGTGCTGGGCGATCTCACGTCCCTGCACGATGGCAGCCCCATAACGGCAGTGAAAAGCGCGAAGTAAGGAGTGCAGCGTTAACCCACCAGCCTTGCGCTACCTTTCACTTCGCACTTATCGCCTTTCACGCACGCGCACATGGCCGCTCAACGGAATCAAGAAAGACACGCGCTGAACCTCGCCGGACGCGTCGCGGCGTACTTCGTCGACAGCAAGCTCACGCTGCTGGTGATGCTGTTCGCCTTCCTTGCCGGCATCTTCGCCTTCCTGGTCACGCCGCGCGAGGAGAATCCCAAGATCGTGGTGCCGGCCGCCAACGTGATCGTGGGCAAGCCGGGCGCCACGCCGAAGGAGGTCGAGCAGCTCATCGTCAAGCCGCTCGAGGCCATCCTGCAGGGCATGGCCGGCATCGATCACACCTATGGCGTCGCCATGAGCTCGCTCGGCGTGGTCACCGTGCAGTTCAAGGTTGGGCAGGACAAGGAAGACTCGCTGGTGAAGCTGTACAACCAGATCATGAGCAACCTCGATCGCATCCCGGCCGGCACGCTGCAGCCGCTGGTCAAGCCGGTGGATGTCGATGACGTGCCGATCGTGACGATCTCGCTGGCGTGTACCGGACCGGGGCCGTGCGCGCTGCGGCGCGTGGCCAACGACGTGCTCGAGGAGCTGCGGCGCGTGGCCGACACCTCGGTGTCGTTCGTGCACGGCGGTGAGCCGCGCAAGATCAACGTCTACCTCGACATCGAGCGCATGCGCCGCTTCAACGTGACGCTCGCCGACATCCGTGCCGTGGTCGAGGCGACCAACGTCGGCATCCCGTCCGGCACCTTCGTCGCCGCCAACCGCGTGGCCACGGTGCAGGCGGGCGGGACGCTCAAGAGCGCCGAGGACGTGGGCAACCTGGTGGTGGCGCTCGCCGCGCACCGCCCGGTGTACCTGAAGGACGTGGCGCGCATCGTCGACGGGCCGGGCGAGATCGAACGCGTGCACCGCATCGGCTACGGGCCGGCCTACCGCGGGGCGTTGGCGGAGGATTACGAGGTGCCGGCGGTGACGCTCGCCATCGCCAAGCGCGCCGGGAGCAATGCCGTGACCGTGGCCGACAACGTGCTTGCGGCACTTGCGCGCATCCGCGCCGCCACCATCCCCGAGGGGATCGCGGTCAACGTCACGCGCAACGACGGCGCCAAGGCCAACGATGCGGTCAACCTGCTGATGGAGCACCTGGCCATTGCCATCGGCACGGTGGTGCTGCTGCTGGTGTTCTTCCTCGGCTGGCGCGCGGCCTCGATCGTGACCGTCACCATCCCCTTGATCCTCTTCATCACACTCGCCGTGGGGCTCATCGCCGGGCAGAGCATCAACCGCATCACGCTGTTTGCGCTCATCCTGTCGCTCGGGCTGCTGGTCGATGATTCGATCGTGGTGATCGAGAACATCTTCCGCCACTACACGCAGCGCGGCGTCGACCGGCTGCGCCATGCGGTGCTCGCGGTCAACGAGATCGGCCGGCCGACCAACCTCGCCACCTTCACCGTGATCCTGGCGTTCCTGCCCATGTTCTGGGTGACCGGCATGATGGGTCCGTACATGGCGCCGATCCCGTTCAACGTGCCGGTCGCGATGCTCACCTCGCTTGCCATCGCCTACACGGTGGCGCCATGGGCGGCGTACCGCTTCCTCAAGGTGCAGGGCCACGAGCACGAGGGCATCGAACATCACGGCCAGGGCTGGCTGGAGCGGCGCTACGCGCCGCTCATGCGCGCGCTGCTCGCGCGGCGCGCGGCGCGCTGGGGATTCTTCCTCGGCGTCGGTGCGCTGATGCTGGCGGTGCTGGTGCTGCCCGTCCTGAACCTGGTGCAGTTCAAGATGCTGCCCAAGAACGACACCAACACCTTCAACATCACCATCGACATGCCGGAGGGCACGGCGCTCGAGGAGACCGACCGCGTCGCGCGCCTGGTGGGCGATGCGGTGCGCGCCAACCCGCATGTGCAGACCTACGAGACCACGGTCGGCGAATCGGGTGTGGTCGACTTCAACGGACTGCTGCGCGGCGCCGGCTTGCGCGCCGGCCCGCATGTCGCCGACGTGCGCGTCAACCTGCGCAACAAGGCCGAGCGCTGGACCTCCTCGATCGACATCGCGCTGGCGCTGCGCGCCCCGCTCGCCGAGATCGCCCGGGCCACCGGCGCCAACATCAAGCTGGTCGAGGACCCGCCGGGCCCGCCGGTGCGCGCCACCCTGCTCGCCGAGCTCTATGGGCCCGACTACGAGCAGCTGCGCCGCCTCGCCAAGGAGCTGCGCACCGAGGTGTTCGCCAAGACCACCGATGTCGTGGACATCGACGATTCGGTCACCGATGACCAGGTCGAGTACGACATCGTGGTCAACCGCGAGAAGGCCATGCTCGCCGGAATCCCTCCGGCGCGCGTGGCCGAGGCGCTGCGCGCCTTCCTCGCCGGGCTCGACGCCGGCGCCGTGCACATGGAGCTCGAAAAGGAGCCGGTGCCGATCCGCTTCCGCATCCCGAGCGCGCTGCGCACCGGTCCGGCCGATATCCGCAACGTGCCGTTCACCACGCCACAGGGCCGCCAGATACTGCTCGGCGACATCGCCGAGGTGCGGCGCGTGAGCGCGCCCAAGCCGATCCTGCACAAGGACCAGTATCCGGTCGTGTACGTGACCGGCGAGCTCGCCACCACCAGCCAGGTGTACGCCGTGCTCAAGATGTGGCGCTACCTGCAGGAGCACGCGCTGCCGAGCGGCGTGAAGCTCACCCAGTACTTCATGGCCGATCCCGAAACCAGTGGCTACAGCGTGCGCTGGGACGGGGAGATGCGCCTCACCCTCGACGTGTTCCGCGATCTCGGGGCGGCGTTCGCGGTCGCCGTGATCCTGATCTACCTGGTGCTGGTCGGGTACTACCGCTCGTTCATGACGCCGCTGATCGTGATGGGCGCGATCCCGCTCACCATCATCGGCGTGCTGCCCGGGCACGCCCTCATGGGCCAGTACTTCACCGCCACCTCGATGATCGGCGTGATCGCGCTCGCCGGTATCGTGGTGCGCAACTCGCTGCTGCTCATCGACTTCATCCTCGAGTATCGACGCGCCGGGCACGCCCTCGACGAGGCGGTGTTGCAGGCCGGGGTCACGCGCCTGCGCCCGATCCTGTTGACCGCGTTCGCCATCATCCTCGGCACCGCGATCATGGCCTTCGACCCGGTGTTCGGGGGCCTGGCGGTGTCGCTGATCTACGGCACGTTCGCCTCGACGGTACTGACGCTGTTCGTGATCCCGCTCGTCTATTACGCCTACGAAATGCGCGGCCAGGCCACGCGCGCCTGAGCCACCGGGCGCGGTGCTAGACTCGCGCGCATGGACACGCTCACGCACGCCCTGTCCGGTGCGCTCGTGGCGCGCGCCAGCGCGCCGCGCCCCCC
>CAZVUN010000187.1:0-4391 GCA_964629975.1 uncultured Acidiferrobacteraceae bacterium
GGTTGAAGGCCTCGAGGAACAGCAGCACGGTCACCGCGTGCACGAGCTGGATGAAGGAGATCGAGACGATCACCGTGATCACGGCCGAGAGTAGCAGCGCGATCACCTGCTCGAAGCGCTCGTAGAAGGTCATCACCCGCAGTTCGTCGATCAGTGCCTTGAGGCTCGAAGGTGGCGGTTTGGTCATGGTCGATTCCTGTGTGGAAGGACGTGCGTCGGCGGCGTCAATGCGCCGTGCGGGCAAGTTGCATCTCCACCCAGCGCACGATGTCTTGCGCGCCCATGGCGCCCGCCTGGCGGGCGAGCTCGCGGCCCTGGTGGAACAGGGCAAGCGTCGGGATGCTGCGGATGCCGTAGCGCGCGCCGAGTGCGGGCTGCGATTCGGTATCGACCTTGGCGAGCCGCACGCGCGGCTCGATGGCGCGCGCGGCCTGCTCGAACTGCGGCGCCATGATCCGGCACGGCCCGCACCACGGCGCCCAGAAGTCCACGAGCACCGGGATGTCGCTGCGCGTGATGTGCTTGTCGAAGTTCTGGGCGGTGAGCGCCACGGGGTGCCCCTCGAAGAGCGGCCGGTGGCACTGGCCACAGTTCGGGTGTTCATGCAGGCGCGCACTCGGCACGCGGTTCACGGCCGCGCAGTGCGGACAGACGATGTGCAGGGATTCGCTCACGACACGGGCTCCATCTTCGGCATGGGCGATTTATTGGGATCGCCCGCGGCTTCTGCAAGGGCCGGGCGGCACCTTCAAGGTGGCAGCGGTTGTGTCTCGGCTCGGTGCCGATACGCTAACCCGGCAAGCGCAGCCCGAGGCGCAATGCAAAGGAAGCGCGTTTTCGCGCTCCCTTTCTACCCACCCGCTTTTCAAGCAGGCGGGCGACGCCTTGTCGAGGAACCGATGGCATTGGCCTGCGCGCCAGCGCCCCGTTCGAGCTTCCTGTCGCGGCCGCACGGGACCGACCGTTCGGTACTGCGGCAGGCCCTGACCTGCCGCATCCCGGGCACCGTTCTTTTCAGCCGTTGGCCAGGCGGCCATCGAACCGGGCACGGGCGGCGGCGATCTCGGGCTGGTGACGCTCGGCCCAGGCGATGAGTGCGTTAAGCGCTGGCATGAGCGAAGTCCCGAGCGGCGTCAGCCCGTAGGCCACCGACGGCGGTGTCGACGGGGTCACCTCGCGCCAGATGAGTCCGTCGCGTTCGAGGTGGCGCAACGTCTCGGTCAGCATCCGGCGCGAGATGTCGGGTACGGCGCGGGCCAGGGCGTTGAATCGTTGCGGGCCGCGCGACAGGGTCACGAGAATCAGCGTCGACCACTTGTCGCCCAAGCGGTCGAGTACGTCGCGCACCGGGCAGGTGCGCTGTCCTTGCGATGGCGTCGGCCGGCCAATGGGCAAAGCCGCCTCGGCGAGCCCGTCGTCGGCGTTCATTTCGGTTCCCTCGGGGTAACCATGGGCGGTGCGCGTGCCTTCTTGTTGGAAACGGGAGGTTACCTTACAAGACCTGCTCCCGCAAACGAACCATGAGGAAAATCATGAAGCTCTACTATAGTCCCGGTGCCTGTTCGCTCTCACCCCACATCGTCCTGCGCGAGGGCGGGTTTGATTTTCAACTCGAGCGGGTCGATCTCAAGAGCTCGGTCACCGAAACCGGCGCCGATTACAAGGCCATCAACCCCAATGGCTATGTCCCGGCCTTGCAGCTCGACGATGGGCAGGTGCTCACCGAAGGCCCGGCCATCGTGCAGTACCTGGCCGATCGAGTGCCGGAAAAACGCCTGGTGCCGCCGGCCGGCACGATGGAACGCTACCGTCTTATGGAATGGCTCAATTTCATTTCCACGGAGTTGCACAAGGGCTTTGGCGCGCTGTTCAACCCGAAACTGCCGGATGAGGCGAAAGCCATCATCAAGTCGCAGCTTGTGAGCCGCATCGAGCATGCCAACCGGCTGCTGTCGGGCAAGACCTACGCCATGGGCGACACCTTCACGGTGGCGGATGCCTATCTCTTTACCGTGCTCGGCTGGGGCAAATATGTCGGCATTGACCTTGCGCCCTGGCCGGTGCTCACCGCCTATCTTGGCCGGGTGGGCGCCCGCCCGGCAGTCCAGGCTGCGCTTGCTGCCGAAGGTCTGATCCCAGCGAAATAGAAGGAGAACGATGATGACCAACCTGTTCACGCCGATTCAGCTCGGCCCGCTGTTTCTGCCCAACCGCATCGTCATGGCGCCCATGACCCGCTCGCGGGCGCTTAACAATGTGCCCAATGATTTGATGGCGAAGTACTACAGCCTGCGTGCCGAGGCGGGGTTGATCATCACCGAGGGCACCTCGCCTTCGCCCAACGGCCTGGGCTATGCGCGCATCCCCGGCATCTATTCCGATCAGCAGGTGGCCGGCTGGCGTAAGGTGACCGATGCCGTGCATGGCGCCGGGGGCCGCATCTTCGTGCAGCTCATGCACACCGGGCGCGTGGGACATCCGGCCAACCTGCCGCCGGGGGCGCGGATACTGGCGCCGTCGGCCATCGCCGCGCCGGGCGAGATGTGGACGGACACGCAAGGCATGCAGCCCCATCCCGTGCCCTTCATGATGAGCGAGGAAGACATCCGTGCCGCCATCGCGGAATACGCCACGGCGTGCAAACGCGCCATTGAGGCGGGTTTCGACGGCGTCGAACTGCATGGCGCGAACGGCTATCTCATCGACCAGTTCCTCAACACCGCAGCCAACCAGCGCACCGACCGCTGGGGCGGCTCGATCGAAAACCGCATCCGTTTCGCGGTGGAGGTGGCCCGCGCGGCAGCCCAGGCCATCGGGCCGGAGCGGGTCGGCATGCGCATCTCGCCTTACGGCGTATTCAACGGCATGACGCCGGATGCCGAGATGGATACGCTGTATGCGCGCCTGATCGCGGCGTTGAACGGCATCGGCCTTCTCTATATCCACGTGGTCGATCACAGCTCCATGGGTGCGCCGCCGGTGAGCGAGAAACTGAAAGCCGATCTGCGCGCCCGTTTCAAGGGCAAGTACATCCTTTCCGGCGGCTATGATGCGGCGCGGGCGAATGCCGATCTCGAGGCGGGCAAGGGCGATCTGGTGGCCTTCGGCCGCCCCTTCATCGCCAACCCGGATCTGGTGCAAAAGCTCAAGACCGGTGGCGAGATCAAGCCCGCCGATCCGGCCACCTTCTACACGCCGGACGCCAAGGGCTACACCGAATTGTGAAGCGAAAACCGCACGGTTTGCGTCGCGGCCGGACAATGGCCAGGATCGCCTTTTCAAGAAGGGGCCGTGAGGGAATTGCCTGGAGCGCCGTTCCAGAGGGTGAACGGCAGTCGTTTCAGCGCTCCCGGCAACTCGCCTGCCCAGCGCTCGGCACGCAATTCACGGCCGCGCAGTGCGGACAGACGATGTGCAGGGATGCGGTCACGATGCGGGCTGCGTTTTCGGCACGGGCGATTCATTGGGATCGCCCGCAGCTTCTGCAAGGGCCGGGCGGCGGAGCTCCCGGGTGAGCTCGCGGATCGCAGCCTCGTCGAGGGTCTCCTTGGCCAGCAGCTCGCGCGCGGTGCGCTCCAGGATCGCGCGGTTGGCGTCGAGAATGCCGAAGGCGCGCGCGAACACGCCCTTGACGATGCCGCGCACCGCCTCGTCGATGCGGCTCTGGGTGGATTCGGACACGCGGCAGCCGCCGGCGGTGAGCTCCGGCACGTCGAGGAAGCGCGGCCGGCTCGCCTCGTAGGCGATGTAGCCTAGGTCCTCGTCCATGCCGAAGCGCGTCACCATGTCGCGCGCGATGTCGGTGGCCTTGGCGAGATCGTCGGCCGCGCCGGTGGAGAGCTTGCCGAAGACGAGCTTCTCGGCGGCGCGCCCGCCCAGGAGCACCGCGATCTTGTTCTCGAGCTCCTCGCGCGTCATGAGGTAGCGGTCCTCGGTCGGGCGCTGGATGGTGTAGCCGAGCGCGCCGATGCCGCGCGGGATGATCGAGACCTTGTGCACCGGGTCGGTGCCGGGCAGCGCGAGCGCCACCAGCGCATGGCCCATCTCGTGGTAGGCCACGGTCTCGCGCTCTCTTTCGTTGAGCACGCGGTTTTTCTTCTCGAGCCCGGCGATGATGCGCTCGACCGCGGCGGTGAAGTCGGAAAGCTGAACCGCCTCGGCCTTGCGGCGCGTGGCGAGCAGTGCCGCCTCGTTCACCAGGTTCGCAAGATCCGCGCCGGAGAAGCCGGTGGTGAGGGCCGCGACCTCGTCGAGATCGACCTCGGGGGCGAGCTTGATTTTCTTCGCGTGCACCTTGAGGATCGCCACCCGCCCCTTCTTGTCGGGCCGGTCGACCAGCACCTGGCGGTCGAAGCGCCCGGCGCGCAGCAGCGCCGGGTCGAGGATCTCGG
>CAZVUN010000188.1:0-4308 GCA_964629975.1 uncultured Acidiferrobacteraceae bacterium
ACCCTGGCGCGCGCGGAGCAGGCGGCCGCGGCCAAGGACGTGGCGGCGCTGCGCGAGCTGCTGGCCGCGGACTACCGGGATGCCGAGGGGCGTGACCGGCGTGCCGTCGAGCAGCTGCTGCGCGTGTACTTCCTGCGCCACGGTTCGATCCATCTGCTCACGCGCGTCGCCTCGGTGAGTTTTCCGTCGCCAGCCCAAGCCGAGGTCGTGCTGCTGGTGGCCATGGCCGGCACGCCGATCGCGCCGGGCGCGGATCTGGCCGGGCTCGCAGCCGACGTGCAGCGCTTCGAGCTGACGCTGGTGCGCGAGGGCGGCGCGTGGCGCGCCGCGCGCGCCGCGTGGCAGCGCGTCGAGCCGGGGGCGCTGCTGTGAGCGTGCGCCGTGTCGTCGCCACCGGGCGCAAGGACTAGACTCTAGGGATACGAGCAGGAGGTGAGCCGTGCCGGAGCTGCTGACATTGAGCCGGGCCGCGCGACTGGTGGGCGTGCCGCGCGGCGCCTTGCAGAAGCGCATCAAGGACGGCGAGTTGCCGACCTTCGAGGGCATGGTCACGACCGCGGACCTGCTGCGCGTCTATCCGCAGGCGCGCCTCGAGGATAACACCGTGCTGGAACGCTTCGCGCAGCTGCGCGAGTCGGCCTACGCGCGCCGCCTGCGCGAGCGCATCCTGCCGGATCCTGAGGTGCTGGCGGCGCGCGTCGGCGAGCTCGGCCGGGACTTGAGCCGCACCCGGGCACAGGCGGCGCGCCTGCGCGGCATCCTCGATGCGCTCGAGCTGCGCTTCAGCGAGCTCGAGCGCACCGGCGGCGGCACCCAGGCGCTGGCCAGTTCGCTCAAGCGCTGGCTGCACGAGCAGCTCGCCGCCGAGATCACACCGCAGCGCGATTCCGAGTCGCTCATGATCCGCGACAGCGTGCTGCGCCTGATGGCGGCGCACGTGCAGGTGCTGCCCAGCCGCCACGAGTTCTTCGTCGAGGGCAATGACACCGTGCTCGAGGCCGCGCTGCACGCCGGGCTCGCGCTCGACTACGGGTGCAGCAACGGCAACTGCGGGCTGTGCAAGGCGCGCATCGTCTCCGGCCAGGTGAAGAAGGTGCGGCACCACGACTACGTACTGAGCGAGGCGGAGAAGGCGCGCGGTTATGCGTTGCTGTGCTCGCACACCGCGGTGACCGACCTGGTGATCGAGGCCAACGAGGCGGGCCGCCCCGGCGACATCCCGCTGCAGCACGTGAGCGCGCGCGTGCAACGCCTCGAGCGGCTCGCCGATGGCGCCATGCTGCGGCTGCAACTGCTCATGCCGCGCGCCAACCGCCTGCGCTTCCTTGCCGGGCAGGCGGCGACGCTCGAGATCGGCGGCCTGTCGGAGGACCTGCCGATCGCCAGTTGCCCGTGCGACGAGCGCCATCTGGAGTTTCATCTGCGCGCGGCCAACGCCACGCCGCTGACCGACTACGTGTTCAACAGTCTCAAGCCGAGCGACCTGGTGATGGTGGAGGGTCCGATGGGCGAGTTCGTGCTGCGCGAGGACTCGCCGCGCCCGCCCATCTTCATCGCCGCCGACACCGGCTTCGCCCCGATCAAGAGCCTGGTCGAGCACGCCATGGCGCTCGAGGCGGCGGAGGCGATCTATCTCTACTGGATCGCGAGCCGCGAGGGTGGCCACTACCTGCACAACCAGTGCCGCGCCTGGGCCGATGCGCTCGACAACTTCCACTTCACGCCGCTGGTGGCGGCGGGCGACTACCGCGCGGTGATCGGCACGATCGTGACGAATCACGCGCGGCTGAGCGAGTTCGACGTGTACGCCGCCGGTCCGCAGCCGTTTCTGAGCGCCGCGCAGTCCGGCCTGCTTGGGCATGGCCTGCCGCCGGCACAGTTCAGCGCCCAGCTCGTGGCCTAACCCGCCGCCAGGCGCGCGCACCAGTCCTCGAGCGCCCGGCGCACCTCGTCGGGCTTCTCGGTGAGCGGCCAATGGTAGCAATCGATCGTCACCGTCTCGGCGTGCGGCGCGCGGGCGATGGCGGCGCGCGCGATGCGCGGATCGGTAAAGGTCACGCCGGACGACAGCACGAACAGCATCGGTACCGCAATCGTCTCGAGCGGCGGCAGCGGCCGCGTCACTTCGAGCAGCTCCTGCAGGTAGTGCGCGAGCGGGAAGTGGCGGATGTCGGCGCGCGGTGAGGTATAGCGTGCCACGATCTCCGCGCGCCGTCCGGCGGCGAGCGCCGCGCGCGTGGCCTCATCGAGCGCGCGCAGGTCGCGTGGCGGAATGTGGCGGCGATAGAGGCCGAGCGCATTGAGTGCACGGACTGCCACGACCGCCACGTGCAGCAGCCCGCGCAGGCGCGCCAGCCACCGCAGGGTGCCACGCAGCGCCTCGGCAAACACCGGATCGATCAGCGCCAGGCCGCGCACGCGCCGCGGATAGCGGGACGCGAAGTTCACCGCCACCTGCGCGCCCAGGCTGTGCCCGATCAGCACGGCCTCGGCATAGCCCTCGTGGTCGAGGATCCGCGCGAGATCCTCGCACCACACGCGCATGCCGATCGGTTTGCGCGTGAGCGAGCGCCCGTGGCCGCGCAGGTCGAGGCGCAGCAGGTCCCAGGCGTCGGTGAGCGTGGTGTGCTCGACAAACTCCGACCAGCGCGTCAGGTTGCTCGACAGCCCGTGCAGCAGCACGATCACGCCGCGGGCGCCCGTGTGCGCGCGGTGCAGCCGGTAGTGAATTGTCACGCCATCCGGCATGGCGAGCTGGCGCTCGCGCTCAGCCATGCGGACGTACGTCGACCCGCAAGTGGCTCAGTTTGTAGTAGAGGGTGCGCATGTTGCGGATCGGCCACCAGGAATAGAGAAAGATCTGGATCGGGCGCCACATCGCCACCCAGCCGCTGATGAGCAGGCCCTCGTTGATGAGCTCCTGCACGGTGCCGTCGAACAGGCGCCCGATCAGCTCGCGCGCGAACAGGCAGCCGGCCAGGAACAGCAGGCCGATGGCGAGGCTCGTGCGTCCCTCGCGCAGCAGCGCGCGCAGCTCGCGATCGGCTGCCTCGGTCTTGTAGTCGAAGAAGTTGTGGATCGCGCGCGCAATCGTCTCCTCGGTGTCCTTGCCGATCTGCTCGGGCGGCAGATAGATCTCCAGGCGCAGCGGCGTGTTGAGCGGAAGGTCGCGTGCCGTGCTGACGATGTATTCGGCGGCGTCGTCGTCGAGGTCTTTCTCGTGAAACGGCGAAGGGTCGAGCGAGTTGAACAGCTGCATCGGGCTGTTGAGCTTCATCTCGATCAGCAGCGCCTCGCCGTGCCTGCGGTAGCGCGAGGTAATGTCGCGGCGATGTGTCGTGGTACCGGCCATGCACAACTCCGAGGGTCCTGGCTGCCGGCAATGGTAGTGAGTCGAGCCGCCTCTGGCCAGCGCGACGGCGGCTTTACAACCGCGGGCAAAGCCCGTACAAGGCCGGCATGAGAATCGTGTTCCTCGACCGCGCGACGTTCGCGCCGCAGATGCGCTTTGATACCGCGCCGCTTGGCGCGTGCGAGTGGGTGGAGCACCCGGTGACCCGCGCCGCCGAGGTGCCGGAGCGCGCGCGCGGGGCGGCGGTGCTCGTCACCAACAAGGTGAAGCTGCCGGGCAGCCTGCTCGCCGGACTGCCGGACCTGCGCCTGATTGCAGCCGCCGCCACCGGGGTCGACAACATCGACACGCTCGCAGCCAAGCGCCAGGGAATCGGCGTGTGCAACGTGCGCGGCTACGCCACGCGCACCGTGCCGGAGCACGTGTTCGCGCTGCTGCTCGCACTGCGTCGCAATCTGCTGCGCTACCAGCAGGCGGTGCACGACGGCGAGTGGTCGCGTTCGGAGATCTTCTGCCTGCACAGCTATCCGATCCGCGATCTCGCCAGGAGCGTCATGGGTATCATCGGCTACGGCAGTCTCGGGCAGGCAGTCGCCCGGCTCGCGCAGGCCTTCGGCATGCGCGTCTTGATTGCCGAACGTCCGGGCGCGGTGGCGCCGCGCCCCGGGCGTGCCAGCTTCGAGGACGTGCTGCGCATGGCCGACGTGATCACGCTGCATGTGCCGCACAGCGGCGGCGGGGCGCTGATCGGGGCCGCGGAGTTGGCGCGGATGCGCCCGGACGCCATCCTTATAAATACCGCGCGGGGTGCGCTGGTCGATGCGGCGGCGTTGCTCGAGGCGTTGCGCAACCGCCGCCTCGGCGGCGCGGCGCTGGACGTGCTGGGCAGCGAGCCGCCACCGCCCGATCATCCGCTGCTCACCGCGCGACTGCCCAACCTCATCATCACCCCGCAC
>CAZVUN010000189.1:0-4239 GCA_964629975.1 uncultured Acidiferrobacteraceae bacterium
CTGACGCGCGCGAACACGTGGGTGCGCTCGGCGAGCGCGGCGAGCACCTGCGGGTCGACCGCATCGAGGTGGGCCGACTCCAGCACCTCGAGCTGGTCGTTGCCCGACAGGCGCAGCGCCCGCCCGATGGCAAACGCCGTCGGGCTCTGGTCCCCGGTGATCATCACGGTCTCGATCCCGGCGCGATGAAACTCCCCGATCAGATCGGCCACGCCCGCGCGCACCGGATCGGCCATGCCGGCGAAACCGAGGAACACCAGGCCGTGTTCGGCGGCGCGCGCGTCGTCGGCGAGGGCGTAGGCGAAGGCCAGCACGCGCAGCGCCTCGGCCGCCATGTGCGCGTTCTCGTCGAGCAGCTGCTGGCGCAACTCCTCGCTGAGCGGTACGCGCTCGCCCGCGCGCAGCACGTGCGTGCACAGCGCCAGCACCTCGGGCGGGCTGCCCTTGACCGCGAGCAGCTGCTGCGCGCCCGCGGCGTGCACCGTGCTCATGTACAGGCGGTTCTCGGCGCGGTACTCGATGTGCAGGCGCGGGTGGCGCGCGCGCCGCGCGCGCACGTCGACACCGGCGGCGAGCGCCAGCTCGATCAGCGCATTCTCGGTGGGCGAGCCGTGCAGCGTGAACGCGCCGTGCGCGCCGTCCAGTTCCGTCTCGTTGCACAGCACCGCGGCGTGCAGCAGCCGCAGCAGCTCCTCGTGCTCGTAGGGGTTGCGCGCCACGCCGTCCGCGCCGACGAAGCGCCCGTTGCTCACGCTCAGGCGCTCGCTGGCCGTGACGGCGGCGACCACGGCCATGCGGTTGAGCGTGAGCGTGCCGGTCTTGTCGAGGCAGATGACCTGCACCGCGCCCAGGGTCTCGACCGCATCGAGGTGGCGGATGAGCACCTTCTGCCGCTGCATCTGCTTGAGGCCGAGCGCGAGCGTCGTGGTCGCGACCGTCGGCAGGCCCTCCGGCACGGCGGCGACGGCGAGCGAGATCGCGCTCTTCAGCATCGGCACGAGCCCCAGGCCGCGCGCCAGCCCGAGCGCGAACACGCCGAGGCACACGCCGCCGGCGGTCCACACCATCTGGTTGCCGAGCCGCGCGAGCTGCCTTTCCATCGGCGTGTCGGGCGTGGCCGCCTCGCCGATGAGGCGCTGGATCTGGCCGATCTCGGTGGCCGCGCCGGTGGCGACGGCCACGGCTAGGCCCTGGCCGCCGGTGACCTGCGTGCCCATGTGCACCATGTTCCGGCGGTCGGCGAGCGCGACGTTGTCGAGGTTGAGCGTGGCACTGTCCTTGGCGACCGGCAGGCTCTCGCCGGTGAGCGCGGATTCATCCACGCTCAGGCGCCGCGCCTCGATCAGGCGTGCATCGGCCGCCACGTAGCTGCCCGGGGCGAGCGCCAGCACATCGCCCGGCACGATGCGCTCGGCCGGCAGCAGGGTGAGCGCCCCGTCGCGTATCACGTTCGCCAGGGGATGCGCGGGACCGGTGAGCGACTTGATGACGCGCTCGGCCTGCTGTTCGGTCAGGTAGCCGATCGTGGCGTTGATCAGTACCACGCCGACGATCACCAGCGCATCGGCGAGCCCCCCAGTGGCGAGCGAGATCACGGCCGAGGCCCCGAGCAGTGCCACCGGCAGCGACTGGAACTGGCCGAAGAACATGCTGAGGGCCGAGCGTGGCTCGGCCTCGGGCAGGATGTTGGCGCCGTAGCGTTTGAGGCGCGCCGCCGCCTCCTCGGCGCTGAGGCCCTGGCGGCGGGAATCGACCGCGGCGAGCACCGCCTCGGCGTCCAGCCGATGCCAGGGGCGCGCGGCCTGCGGCTCGGCGTGTGCCAGCAGCTTGCGCACGCGCCGCACGCTGAGATCCTCTGCCGCTGCGGGCGCGGCGGCCGGGGCGGCGTGCGATGCGGGGGCCGTGCGGCGGATCACGCCGGCGAGCGCGATGTGCAGCAGCGCCAGGTCCTGCGTTGGCGTGTGCACGATCAGGACCGTGGCGGTGAGCGTATTGGCCGACACCGCGGTGATGCCGCCCTGCGCGCGCAGCTCGCGTTCGATCGCTTGCTTGAGTGCCTGCGAGCGGTGCAGCGGCGGCACGCGCAGGCGCACGCGCCCGGGGATGGCGCTCAGCACCTCGAAGGCCGCAACCGGCTCGGCATCGACCGCCGCAGGAGCACCGCGTCCGCGGCGAGTGGCAATCGATATGACCTGTGACATGGTGCACCGGAGGCGTGGCTGGGGTGCCAGAATGCTAACCTCGGGCGGCCGCCGTTTTTATGACACTTGGATGACAGCCGCCGCACCGGCGCGGGTCGGCGGATTGACCTGCCTCAATGCGCGTGCGCACCGCCTGTGCCCGCAAAAAAAGCCGGGGTCGCCGGCGGCGGCGACCCCGAATCGCGGACATAACGAAACCGGCGAGGGTTCCGGGCACTGCCGCCCGGTTTGCGTCCCTGCGCGCGGGACCCTCGGCACGCGCCCGGCGTCTGCCGGTCAGTGGGACCCGCCGTGGCCGTTCTTCACCTTGAAGCCGGTGATCATGAGGATGTCGTCGGTGCCGTAGTCATCCACCTTCGGCATGAGCGCATCGTTGCTGTGCTGGATCGTGACGAACGCGCTGCGCCCGTCCGGCGTGAAGAAGAAGCCGGTCGGTTCGGCCGAGGTGTCCTTGACCGACAGGATCTTCACGCAGCCGTCGCTCTTGAGGTCGCGGTCGGCGCCGTCCGGCAGGCAGGCAAAGACATCGCCGTTGTTGTGATCTTCGATCACGTACAGGTTGCCGGTCTTGGGCTGGAAGGCAAGGTTATCGAAGGAATTGAAATCGGTGTCACCCTCGACCAAGCGGTTGACCACGACGGTGCGCTGGTTGGCGGCCGCCGTGAGCGGGGCGCTGTCCACGCCGCATACGACCTCGGCGTAGTTCTTGGCACCCTCATTGCCGGTGTTGGCCCAGCAGAAGCGCACCGCCAGCGGGTTGGCGGCATCGGCGTAGTCGGCATCGAGCTCCAGGTCCTCGGGGCGGTAGTAGCCGGTGGCGCCGGCGGCGTTGGCATCGACGCGCGCCGTGGCGGCGTTCACCGCCACCCAGGCGCCGTTGCCGATCTCGCAACCCTGACCGACCTGCTGGTTGTTGCTGATGCACGAGGCCTGCAGGGCGAACACCCAGCCTGAGGCGAGCGGCGAGTCGGCGAGGTTCGAGATCGGACCGCTGCTGGTGCGCGGGAACTGCGGGACGAACTTGAAGATCGCACCGCCGTCGGCGTTGAAGCCGCCGCTGCCGGGACGCTCCTCATCGCCCGCGTACACCACACCGCTCGGCAGGATGCCGATGCCTTCCCAGGCGAGTGTCGGCAGCGCGCTGCGCTTGACGACCTTGGTCGAGGGATTGCCGCTGGCGTCGATGATGTTGCCGGCCGCGCGGCTCACCACGGTGTGGTTGGTGACGTTGAGCGGATCGATGACCTCATAGGCACCACCGTCGTCGGCCTCCTCGGTCACGAGCACCGTGCCCCAGGGCGTGAGGCGCACGCCGTCGGCGCCAGAGAGCCCGCGCAGGATGGTTTCGACCTTGCCGGTCCTGAGGTCCAGGCGCTGCAGCGACGGCGTCCATTTGTCGAGCCCGCTCGGCAGCTTGCCGATGATCTTCGGGTTGAATTCCTCGATGGCCATGATGAGATGGGTCGGGTTCTCGCCGTTCGGCCACAGGAACATCATGTCGGCGTTGTTGGCCGCTTCGCGCGTCAGGTACTGCACCTTGAGGCCCTTGGCGAGGAGCACCTGGTCCGAGGCGCTCTGCGCGGCATTGCGGTACGCACCGCTGGTGGCCGGGGCCGAGGCCGCGAGCGGCTTCTCGATGCCGAACAGCTTTTCCGACTGGGCCTGAAGCAGCTGCTCCACCTTGAGACCAAAGTCCTTGTCGTCGTCGGCCGAGGCCGTGGCGCCGCCGAGTGCCACCATGCCGAGCGCGACGGCCAGCGCCGTGCGCACGAATAAATGATGCTCTTTCATCGATCACTCCTCGTGAACGTTGGGGGTTTGATGGGAACACCTGCGGGCTCCCCGCAGGCGCCGGCACGTTACGAGCAGTGCGTGTCACGCTCGCGACATGGGCGTGACGATCCGGTGATGGCCGCAGTGTCTTGCGGAATCTAGGCGGTGGCGGCCGGGGCGGGTGAGACGGCGGCGCGCACGATGCGCGTGGCGGGAAACACGCAGGTAAAGGTGCTGCCGCGGCCGACCTCGCTCTCGATGATGA
>CAZVUN010000190.1:0-4181 GCA_964629975.1 uncultured Acidiferrobacteraceae bacterium
CGCGGATGCAGGAAGCTGTTGCCCGGGCTGTGCGCGCCGTACAGCACGAACATGTTGGTGCCGTCCGGGTTGGCGAAGAAGATCGTGAACTGGTTGCGCCCGCCGACGTGGTCCCAGCGCGAGTACATGATCTCGCCGGTCTGCAACACGGTCGGATTGCGGTCGTGGCTCTGGTTGTAGGAGATCTGGCGACAGTTGCTGCCGTCGGCATTCATCACGTGCAGGGCCGTGACCTCACGGCGCTCGTACTCGTCCATGTACTGGAAGCCGAGCGTGCCGCGCGATCCGACCTGGCGCGAGGAGGCAAACACGATGCGCCCGTCCGGCAGGTAGGCCGGATCGACGTCTTCGCCGTTAAACGCCGAGTCGCACGCGATCTTGCGGTGGGTCTTGGCCGCGATGTCGTATTCGTAGATTCGCCAGTGGCCGTCGCAGGCCGGGGCGCCATTGAGCTGGGCGCTGCTGCTGCAACGCATCGAGTACAGCAGCCGCTGGCCGTCATAAGAGACTTCCGGGTCCGACACATCGCCCGTGCCCTGGGTGAGCGCTTCGGTGAGATTTATCTCCGGCGCCGTGGGCGAGGAACGCTCACGCATGAACAGGTCGCCGCCCGGCGTGAAGGTGATGGGATCGAGCGGGTCACCCAGGCTGTTGATCGGCCGCTTCACGTACGCGATCGCCACGTCACCCTGGACGGCGACCGAATCGGATCCGGAGCCGCTGCCGCTGCTGCACGCGGCAAGTGCCGCGGCCACGGCGCTGGCGGCCAGGGCAAAGAAGATATTCTTGTTCAGGGCACGCATCGTCGCCTCCTTTGTTAACGCGTCCGCGCGCGCCCGGCTCCACCACCAGCACGCGCAAGACCTTGGCTTCGGCGGCCCGACCGGCTTGGGCGCTGGCGCACCGTTAGCCTCGTGGCTTTGCGTCACCCCCTTTCGGAAGCTATGCCCTTGAACAAAGCTCCTTCAATTCTACGAGTTCCACCTTCACGGCCGACCGCCCTTTATCGAGTCGGTAGTTACGTATGTCGGCCAGCCCTACCCCTTGCGGCGGGCGCAAACTAGCACGGAGTTTTTCCGCGTTACTACGGCAAAGCCATGAGATACCGACAGACGGCGCGGCCGCCGCGCCGATTGGCAGCGGTGTCAAAGAACCGACGCGCGTACGCGCTTGTACGCGGGCCGCAGAGCTACTCGGCGCCGGCGCGCTGCAGTCCCTTGGTGAAATGCATCCTGCCTTCGGCGTCGATGATCACCGCATCGACCCCGGGGATCTTCAGCGACTCGATGAAGGCGATGCCGTCCTTCGGGCCTTTGAGGAACACACTCTTGGTCAGTCCATCCGTGGTCGTGGCATCGGGTGCAATCACCGACACGCTGATCACCCCATGTGCCGACTTGCCGGTCTTGGGGTCGATGATGTGATGCACGCGCTCGCCGTTCGGCTTGATGAAGTAGCGTTCGTAGTCGCCGGAGGTCGAGATCGCGGCGTCGACCAGCGGGATCACGGCGACGACGTTCTGCTTGTTGCGCGGATCACGAATGGCAACATGCCACGGGCGCCCCCCCCGGTCGCCGAGCACGCGACTGTCGCCGCCCGCCTGCACGATCGCGGAGCGGATGCCGCGCCTCTTCAGCAGCTCGATGCCGAGATCGACCGCGTAGCCCTTGGCGATGCCACCGAGATCGATACGCACGCCCTCGCGCGCGAAGCGAATGGTCTGGCGGTCGCGGTCGAGCAGCAGGTGGCGATAATTGATGCCGGGCAGTGCCTGCGCAATCTGCGCGTCGCTCGGCTCGATCCCCGCGCGATAGTCGTACAGGTAACCAACGCTCGAAAACGTCACATCAAACGCACCGCCCGACAGCCGCGAGAACTCGATCGACCGCGCGATCAGGTCGAACTGCTCGCGCGAGATCTTCACTGGCCCCTTGGCGGCATCGCGGTTGATGCGCGACAGCTCGGAATCCGGCTTGTACGGGCTCATGAGCGCGTCGATGCGGCGCATCTCGTCCATGACCGCCGTGATCGCGGCCTGACCCGCGGCGGCGTCCTCGTGCCACAGCTCCACGCGCACCGAGGTGCCCATGATGGCCTCCTCGCGCGAGAGCCATTCACCCGCCGCTGGCGCCGACAGGCACAGCAGCAGCACGAGCGAGCCGAGGCGTCTCAGCGTGGCGAGCAGCGCGCGGCGATCGGACATGGTCAACGACAGTTGCCGCGACAATGGATGACGCGCTCCGCGCAGGTGACACGCGCGAAGTCCTTGCCCAGGGCGGCGTTAACGTCGCCACCCCTGTGGCGCACGCTGGCATTGTTGCATTGGCGCTGCTCGCTGGCATAGACCAGGTCGGTGAGCCACTGCACGTCGGTGCAACCGGGCCGGCCTACCCCGAAGCGCACACCCACCCGGTAGGTGGCGCACAGCAGCCCGGCGTGCTGTACCCAGCCGTCGATCTCCCAGCCGCCCTTGTGGCGCAGCCAGGCCTTGAACTCGCCCTCCTTGGTATCGCCGAACTTGAAGTCAAGGCGCTCCGGGGTACCGTCGGGCAGGAACAGTGGCGCCGGCCGCGCCACGGCGGTGCTGCCCGTGATGACGTCGTCAGTACCGGGCTCCCGCGCCAGCGCGGTCACGGCCATACCTATTAATGTGCACAGCAGCACCGCGCGGAATCGGTCCGGCCACGCCCGGTCGGCAGCGACGCCTCGCGGACGTTGTCGCGGTATTCGGCTGTACATAAGCGGACACTCGGCAGATTCTTGAACTGGCAAGATTATCGACAACTCTCCGGCTTTTCGAAAGCCGGGCCAACGGGAGTGCCCAGAATAGCGGCCGCGCGATCCGCGCGCTTGTGGCGCGCCGGCGTTCATGTAAAGTGTGGTGATCATCATGATCACACGCCACCTTAGCGTCGCACTGCTGTTGCTCGGGCTGAACGTCCCCGTCGCCGCCAGCAACGTCCAGTTCCTGCGCGACGCCCCGGTCGCCAAGATGACCAAGGAAGACCAAGCACTGTTTCGCAAGGCCCTGTATGCAGCGTTGGAAGAAAACGCCGACGGCGCAGCCACGCGCTGGGAGAACCCGGACACCCAGGCCTCCGGCGTACTGACCCCGCTGTCGACGTTCGAGCGCGACGGCATGCGCTGCCGCCGCATCGAGATCGCCAACAACATCCAAGGCACGAGCGCCCGCAGCGCCTTCGATCTGTGCCGCCACCCGGATGGCCGCTGGCGAAGCGCTGCACCCACCCCGCAATCGAAGTAGCCGCCCCGAGACCGCAGGTTCCGGCTCGGGCGACCCTGATCGCCAGACATGGGCCCACACGGGATCTACCCGCCGCAGATGACGCCGGTGCGGCATGCGAATTTCATATGGGTTACACATGGACCACGTGCACGCATGCTTCGGCTGACACGCACAATAAAATTACAATGCTCCAGAAGAACCAAGGCTCGATATGACCGCGACTCCTGTGCATGTTTCTACCGTCGCGCGCGTCGAGCCTGGATATGTCCGCCTGCCTCTGGCAGTGGCATTAGGCACTGCGTGCTCCAACGATCGGTCTTGACCACAACAACGAAAAGGTCGACGCCTAGCGACGATACATCGATCCGACCGGCGAAGTCGCTGCGCAGGAATTGCGGGCCGCCTCAAAACTGCGGGTCACTACGGATGCGACAGAGCTGGCGTCGGCTGACTTCATCATCGTAGCCGTGCCGACCCCGATCGGCGCGGCGCGTCTGCCCGACTTTGATCCGCTCATGAGCGCCAGCCGCGTTGTGGGGAACAACAGGAAGTACGGTGCGACCGTGGTCTACGAGTCCACCGTCTACCCCGGTGCGACCGAGGAGCTCTGCATCCTGATTCTTGAACGAGAGTCCCCCAAGGTCTGGAAGCGCGACTTCTTCGTTGGCCCCCCCGCCCCACGATTTCTTTGGACACCCATTTGGGGCAACGTGCCCCGTACCTGAGGGAGGTGTCCGTGTCCGAGACGCAAACTGTGAAGGGCAGGTTTTCTGTCCGCAAGAAGACCGAAGCGGTGTTGCGATTGTTTCGGGGGGGGGATCTCGATGTACTGTCGCGGGAGCGCGGCATCACCGCGGCCGGGCTCTCCGAATGGCGTGATGTCAGCGCCAATGCTAATTGTCCCCTGATCGGCAACTAATTTTGTCCCTCAACC
>CAZVUN010000191.1:0-4096 GCA_964629975.1 uncultured Acidiferrobacteraceae bacterium
CTGCGCGCTCTGACCAGCGAGTTTCTCGCAACGAAGGTGTTCGAACCGGCGCATCAACTCGCCATCACCGATGCGATGCGGGTGCGCATCGGCGTGCGCGCCTGCCTGCCGGTGCTGGGGCTCGGCATCGATCACTATCGCGCGTGGCGATCGATCATCGTGTATCCGGGTGACTTCCGCGTGCGTCACAGCTTCACCGACGAGATCGGCGTCGAACACCACTACGTCGATGAGTTGTGCGGCGAATCGCTGAGCGACGGTCCCATGGTGCTGTCGTGGGACACGCTCGATCAGCAGGACGGCAGCGACGGCCTGGACCTCGTCATCCACGAGTGCGCCCACAAGCTCGACGTCCTGAACGGGGATGCCAACGGCTTTCCGCCGCTGCACCGCGACATGAGCGCGAAGGCCTGGCGTGATGCCTTTCAGCCGGCGTATGACCAGTTCGCCGAAGCGGTCGAGCGCGGCGAGGCCACCCGGCTGGATCCTTACGCCGCCAGCGACGCGGCCGAGTTCTTTGCCGTATTGAGCGAGGCGTTCTTCACCCGTCCGCGCTGGGTGGCCGAGCCGTTCCCGGCCGTCTACCAGCAGCTGCGGCTGTTCTACCGGCAGGACCCGCTGGCGCGGGAGGCGCGCGCGTGATTCCGCTGCGCGACGATAACCCGACCGAGCGCGCGCCCGTCATCACGGTCGCGGTGATCGTGCTGTGCGTGCTTGCGTTCCTGTGGCAGGTGTCGCTCGGCGAGCCGGGGTTCGAGCGGGCCGTGCGCGCGCTCGGCGTGACCCCGGCCACCCTCGTCGGTCACGCCAGCCTGCCGCCGGAGCTGGCGCTGGTCCCGCCGGCGTTGACCCTGCTCACCTCGATGTTCCTGCATGGCGGTTTCATGCACATCCTCGGCAACCTGCTCTACCTGTGGATCTTCGGCAACAACGTGGAAGACGCGCTGGGGCACGGGCGCTTTCTGGTGTTCTACCTGCTGTGTGGCCTGGCGGCGGCGTTCGCCCAGGCGTTGCCCAATCCGGATTCGACCATACCGATGATCGGCGCGAGCGGCGCCATCTCCGGTGTGCTCGGCGCCTATCTGCTGCTCTACCCGCACGCGCGGGTGCTGGTGCTGGTGCCGCTCGGGTTCTTCACGCGCCTCGTGTACCTGCCGGCGTGGCTGATGCTTGGACTTTGGTTCCTGTTTCAGATCGTCAATACGCTTGCGGCGGCCGGCGAGCGCGGCGGGGTGGCGTGGGGGGCGCACCTCGGCGGATTCCTGGCCGGCATGGTGCTGCTGCCGCTGTTCAAGCGCCGCGACGTGCGGCTGCTGCATCCGCGCCGGCGCGACTGAGCGCGCGTGGCGTCAACCGAAACGCGAGCGAAACCCGTGGGCCTGCTCGGCCGCCGGTCGCGTGCCGGAACCGCTGGCGACCGGGCGCGTGGCGCGCGCGGCGAAGCCGAGCAGTTGTGACACCACATACGAGGCGATCAACACCCCGAGTCCAGCCAGCAGACCGGCGGCAACGAATTCGATTCCGCCGAGGAAGCTCGTGTCCTCGCGCAGGCCGGGAAACAGCGCCCGGATCAGCGGATTGAGCACCTTGGTCAGGCTCAGGTTGGTGAACCAGACGAACAGTCCGCCGCCGATGGCAACGAAGCTGACGAACCCGGCGTAGGCCTCGCCCAGCAGCTGCACGAGCTTGGCGCCCAACGGCAAGGCAAAGTACTCATGCGGCTCGAGCTGCTCGATCTCGGCGGCGCGCAACAGGGCCGCGTGCACCGCCGCGTACACGGCGAGCACGAAGAACAGCTCGAACAGCACACCGCCCAGGATCGCGTGCGCCGGCAGCTCAAAGAGGAGCTTGCCGGCGCTGAAGAACGTGACCAGGCTGAACAGCACGGTCAGTGCGGCCGCGACGCGCAGCGCCACCGCCAGCGCGCGATAACAAAAGCGCGCATCCCCCAGGCGCTGCAACAGCGGGCGCATGAACAGGTATTTTTCCATTGCGGGCTCCTTGGTCCGGGCTGGCCGCGCGGTCGGCTGCTGCGGCACGGGGGCTTCCCGGTTATACTGGCGCGGCCTGGCTCCCTGACTCGGACGTGCCGCGGTGCGCTTTAATAACCGACTCGCTCGCCTTTGCCCATACACCGACTCTACCATTCGTCGCAGGCAAATGGCTGCTCATCGCCCGCGCGTGTGCGCGCCTCGCCGGCTTGCTTGAGGCACCGCGCGTGCGCCAGTACCTTGACCTGCTGAAGCACGTCCTGGCGCACGGCACGCGCAAGGGCGATCGCACCGGCACCGGCACGCTGAGCGTCTTCGGCCACCAGATGCGCTTCGATCTGGCGCAGGGCTTCCCGCTGGTGACAACCAAGAAGCTGCATCTGCGCTCGATCATCCATGAGCTGCTCTGGTTTCTGCGCGGCGAGACCAACGTGCGCTATCTGCACGAGCACGGGGTCACGATCTGGGACGAGTGGGCGGACGAGAACGGCGAGCTCGGACCGATCTACGGCTACCAGTGGCGCTCCTGGCCAACCGCCGATGGGCGCAACGTCGACCAGATTCGCCAGGTACTGCACGAGATTCGCGACAACCCCAACTCGCGGCGCCTGCTGGTAAGCGCCTGGAACGTGGGCGAGATCGAGCGCATGGCCCTGCCGCCGTGCCACGTGCTGTTCCAGTTCTACGTGGCCGACGGCCGCCTCTCCTGCCAGCTCTACCAGCGCAGCGCCGACATCTTTCTCGGTGTGCCCTTCAACATCGCCTCCTACGCGCTGCTGACGCTGATGGTCGCGCAGGTGTCCGGGCTCAAGCCAGGCGAGTTCATCCACACCCTCGGCGACGCCCATCTCTACCTCAATCACCTGGAGCAGGCGCAGACACAGCTCGCGCGCGAGCCGCGTCCCTTGCCGCAGATGCACCTCAATCCGTCGCGCGCCGACCTGTTCGAGTTCGTGTACGACGATTTCGCGCTGGTCGGCTACGACCCGCATCCGCACATCAAGGCACCGGTCGCGGTGTGAAGCAGCGGGCCCGACAGGCCGCGGCCGAACGCATCCACGGCGTGCCGGGGTTCACCGAACGCGCTCGGCCACTGGCGCCATGATCTCGCTGATTGCCGCGCTGGCCGAGAACCGCGTCATCGGCATCAACAACACGTTGCCGTGGCGCCTGCCGAATGACCTCAGGCATTTCCGCCGCCTGACCACCGGCCACGCGGTGGTCATGGGGCGCAAGAACTACGAATCGATCGGCAAGCCCCTGCCCGATCGGACCAACATCGTGGTGACGCGCAACCCGCGCTACGTGGCACCGGGCTGCATCGTGGTGCACTCGCTCGCCGAGGCGATCGCGGCCGCCGGTGCCGATCCGGAGATCTTCGTGATCGGCGGGGCGGAGATCTATACGCAGGCGCTGCCCATCGCACAGCGCATGTACCTGACACTGGTGCACGCCGAGGTCAGGGGCGATGCCTGGTTTCCAGCGTTTGACTGGGACGCCTGGCGCATCACGAGCCGCGAGGACCACGCCCCCGACGCGCACCACGCACATGCCTACAGCTTCCTGACACTGGAGCGCGCACAGCCGCAAGGGTCGGCGCGCGGTTAGCGAGAAAGGTAAGGTTGCGGGGGCGTTGCGGCAGCGGAGCCGCGCGGCGCCGGCACGGGTCGCTTCTTAGCCGATCTGGGCCGCCAGATCCCGGGCCTGACGCTTCTGCTGGTCGTTACCTTCGGCCATGACCTCGTCGAGGATGCTGCGCGCACCCTCGGCGTCGCCCATGTCGATGTACGCCTTGGCGAGATCGAGCTTGGTGGCGGTCTCGTCCCACTGCTGCAGGCCGGCCTCCCCGGCCGGCGCAGCCTCGGCCGCCTCGGGCAGCTCAAGGTCTGCGACCGCGGGCGCCCCGCCAACGTCCAGATCGAGCGCCGCCGGTGCGGCCGCCGGCTTCGACGGGGTGAAGTCGACCACGTTATCCTGCGTCGCCGCGCTGAAATCGAGCGCCTCGAGGCCGGTGTCGCTAGCGGCCGGCGCGGCCGGTGCGCCGAAGTCAAGCGGCTCTTCCATTTTGAGCGTTGCGCCGAAATCGAGCGACGGTGCGGCACCGG
>CAZVUN010000192.1:0-3969 GCA_964629975.1 uncultured Acidiferrobacteraceae bacterium
CCCTCGGCCGATGCGCCAGCGACCGCGCCTGTGCCGCCAGCCGCCGCCACGCCGCCCCCCGATGCGCCGCAGAAGGCGGAACCCGATCCGGTCGAGGCGATCGCGCCCGCTGCGCATGCGCCCGCAACGGCGCAGGAGGCCGCCGAGAGCGCTGCGCCGCAGGCCGCGCCGTCGGTAGCGAAGGAATCGGTTGCGGTGCTGGTCGACAAGGTCACCGAGAGCATCACGTTCAACACCGAATTCGACAGCCTGGTGCAGTCGCAGGAGCAGGCACTCGAGCGTGTCGATGGCGCGATCCGCGACTTCAACGACCTCAAGCAGCTGATCGTCGGCGGGCTCGACGAGCTGATCCGCGAGCGCGCGGTGCTCAAGCAGCAGCTCTCGAACGCGGCCGCGCACATGAAGAGCGCGGAAGCGGCGCGCGCCCAGCTGCAGCGCGAGCTCAGCACGGCGCGCAAGCACAGTGTCATGGACGACCTCACCAACCTGCCCAAGCGCGACGCCTTCGTGCGCAGTCTCGAGGCGGAGATCGGCCGTGTGCGGCGCTACGGCTTCGCGCTCACGCTGGCGATCGTCGACATCGACGGGCTCGAGGGCGTCAACCGCGAGCACGGGCGCGCGGCCGGCGACGCGGTGCTGCGCTGCTACGCCGCCGAGGTGCTGGGTAACTTCCGCGCCTACGATCTGGTGGCACGCTACGACGAGGATGCCTTCGCCGTGCTGTTCCCGAACACCCAGAAGGAAGGTGCCCTGCGCGCGCTCGACAAGGCGCGCAAGCGCGCCGCCGAAACCTTCCTGAGCCATGAGGATCGCCACTTCGCGCTGCCCGGCTTCTCCAGCGTGCTCGCGGCGTACACGCCCGGCGAAAAGGCGGCGGCGCTGTTGCGCCGTGCCGACGAGGCGCTCGACCTGGCCAAGCTCAAAGGCCGCGGCCAGACGGTGTTCGCCCTGCCGAGCGCCTGAGCGCGGCGCTCGCCGCGTGCCCGGCGCCTGCGCTATCATGCCGGCGCCCATAACTCAGTCAGCGCGCAGCGCCCGGAGGACAATCGTGATGTTTTCGCGTGCCCTGGTTGCGATCGCGACCGCGACCCTTGCGTGCGCGGTCCACGCCGATGCCATCGACATCAATCTCAACAGTGACGCGGTGGAGCTGCGTTACGCGACCAACTTCCGCAGCGCGGAGTTCAGCGTCGGCGGACTGGTCAACGGCGATCCGGATGCCTGGCTCGCGTACACCGGGCTGCTCGCCGTCGGCGAGCGCACCACCAAGGACTCGCGCTCCGAGGCCGGGCTCGGCGGGCGTATCTATGGCGCCTCGCTCGACATGCCCAATCTCGAGCTGCTGGCGCTCGCCCTGGGCGGGCAGTTCCGCTGGTTCCCGGGCAATGGCCCGGTTGGCATCGGCGCCTACGGCTACTATGCCCCGGACATCGTCACCGGGATCGACGGCAAGACCTTCTGGGAGGCGGGTGCGCGCGTGGAATTCGAGGTGGTGAAGAACACCGCGAGCCTGTACGCCGGTTACCGTCGCATCCGCGCCGAGTTCAAGGACAACCTCGACGCCGACCTCGACAAGAGCGGCCATCTGGGCCTGCGCATCAGTTTCTGAGCGGCGCGGCGTTCACGCGCCGAGCCGCGCCTGCGCCCAGTCGAGCACCGCCTGCAGGCGCGGTACCAGCAGGGCGCGCGCGGCACGATAGTCGAGCCAGCGATACTCGTGATGTTCCGCGCGGCCAAGCTGCGGATTGATCGGCAGCGTCACCTGCCCCTGCTCCGCGACCGCCAGATAGTAACGGGCCACCTTGCCGCGCCCGTAGGGCGGCGTCTCGCAAAACGCCTCGCCCCACGGGAAGCGCAGCGCCGTGAGCCCGGTCTCCTCGCGCACCTCGCGCCGCGCCGCCGCGAGCGGCGACTCGCCCGCTTCGATCTGGCCCTTGGGGAAGTCCCAGTGGCGATAGGCGCGCAGCAGCAGGAACTGCCAGCCGCTGGCCGCCGGGCGCACGACCACCACGCCGGCGGAACGGGCAGCTGCCTTTGCCTTCATGGCGGATACCCGCGGCGCAAGTAGAAACGGGGCCGCGCGGCCCCGTCTCCACGCGCCGGGCGGCGGCGCTCCTCAGCCAAACATGTCGTTGGTCACGTTTCTGAACCAGCTGTGGCCGTACATCACCTCGCGCTTGAGATCGAGCGCCGAGGCATTGCGCGGCGTAACCTCTGGTTTGCCCACCCACTTGTTGACGCCGGTGTGCGGCCGGTACACGGCCGAGACTGAGATGCCGTAGTCCTGCCCGACCATGCTGTAGCAGGTGTTGAGCACCGACGGCGTGCCCGGGGTGCGGCCGTTGAGCAGGTCGATCACCGCCTGCGCCGCGACCTTGGCCTCGGAGCTGGCCGCATAACCGGACTTGGGCAGCTCCGGGGCGGCCGCGGCGTCCCCGACCACGTGGATGCCGGCCTGCAGCTTCGACTCGAAGGTGAGCACGTCGATCGGGCACCAGCCGGAGGCGTCCGCCAGCCCCGCATCGGCGGCGATCTTGCCTGCCTTCTGCGGCGGGATGATGTTGACGACATCGCCCTTCTCCTCCGCCGACAGGCTCGCGCCGTACACCATCATGGTCTTGGGGTCGACACGCTTGACGGTGCCGTCGGCCGACTTGGCCACCCACTTGATCATGCTTTTGTCGGTGCCATAGCCGTAGAGGCGCGACCAGCCCTGTTCGAACAGCGGCTTTTTTGAGAACTGGTCCTTGGCGTCGAAGATGATGATCTTGGACTTCGGCTTATGGCGCTTGAGGTAGTGCGCGATCTGCGAGGCGCGCTCATACGGCCCGGGCGGGCAGCGGAACGGATCGGCCGGGGCGGTGATGATGACCACGCCGCCGTCGCGCATGGCCTCGAGCTGCTTGCGCAGCAGCGTGGTCTGCGCACCGGCCTTCCAGGCGTGCGGCATGATCTCGGCGGCCTCCGGGCTGTAGCCCTCGATCGCATCCCAGCGAAAGTCGATGCCGGGCGCGACGATCGCGCGATCGTAGGCGAAGCTCTGCCCGCCCTGAGTCTTGACGGTCTTGGCCGCCGGGTCGATCGCCACGGCGAGGTCGTGCACCACCTTCACGCCGCGCCTCTTGAGCCCCTCGTAGTTGAACTTGATCGACTCGAGCTTGCGCTCACCGCCCAACACCTCGTTGCTCATGAAGCAGGTGTAGTAATCCTTGTTGGGCTCGATCAGCGTGACCTCGATCGACTTGTCGTTCATGCGCAGGTAGCGCGCCGCGCTTGCCCCGCCCGCGCCGCCGCCGACGATGACCACGCGCTTGGCCGGCGCGCCGCGCGCCACGAACGGCGCGCCGGCGAGCAGGCCGACCGCCGCCGCGCCGCCGCCGAGCTTGAGAAACTGTCTGCGAGTAATGTCGTTCATGTCCTGGTCTCCTCTCGTCCCGGTTTCACTTCTGGCTCGCGTAGAAATGCAGCAACGCGGTGATCTCGTCGGGCTTGAGGCCCTTGACCTTGGTGTCCATCTTCTCCGGCATCTTGGTCTTGCCGCTGGTGTAGTCCTGCATCTGGTTCACCAGGTACGGCAGCCACTGCCCGGCGAGCACCCCGCCGTCCTCGCTGACCTTGCCGTTTTCCTCGTGACACTTCTCGCAGTTCTTCTTGTGCAGGGCGGCACCCTTGCTGACCTTGGCCGGGTCGGTCGTCTGCGCGCGCGCAACCCACTTCTGCTTGGCGAAGTAGCCGGCCATCGCCTTGATCTCATCGTCCGTGTAGCCCTTGGCGATGCGCCCCATCACGGTGGCGTGACGCTTGCCGCTCTTGAAGGCCTGCATGGTCTCGATGAAGTACTCCTGGTTGATGCCGCCGATGGTGGGCGAGGCCGGGCCGAGACTGGCGCCGCCGTCGCCGTGACAGCCGGTGCACTGGCCGGCGAGCATGGCAGCACTCGCCATCGGCAGCGGTGGCATCGGCGGCAGC
>CAZVUN010000193.1:0-3928 GCA_964629975.1 uncultured Acidiferrobacteraceae bacterium
GGTGCGATCGGGGCGGCCGGCGGCGCCGGGGCGGGCGCGGCCGGGCGCGGCTGGCCGGGTGGCTGCGCCGCAAGCGCTGCGGGAATCAGCAGGACAGCCAGGAGAGCGGGGCGCTGCCACATGGGAATCGGTGCTCGCTTCGTCACTGCAGGCTGTATTGCAGGCGCTGCGGTCTGCCCGCGCGTGACACTTCGATGTCAACCTGCGTCGCGCTCTGATCGCCGCCCCCCATCTGCTGGTAGATCCGCATCACGTCTTCGATGGAGTTGATCGACTGGCCGTTGACCGTGCGAATGATATCACCAACCTTGAGCCCGAGTTTTTCGTACAGGCTGCCGGGCTTGATCTCGCGCACGAGAAAGCCGCCGCCCGCGCTCGGCACGATCAGCGCCTGGCTCAGGAACTCCGGCTTCTGCATCTGCTGCGTGAGCTGACTGCGGTCGACGCTGAACTGGTTGGCCGCGAGCTGACTCACGATCTCCTGCGGCGCGCTGTAGGTTGGCGCGCTGGCACCTGTAAGAGGCGCCGATTTGGCATCCTTGAGAACGACCGCCTCCTGCGCGCCGCCACGCACGAGGATTGCGCGGTCAGAGTAAACGGCCTGCAGCGTGGCGCCGGCCGTGAGCGGCTGGCCGACCGCCACCGGTTCCTCCGGCCGGCCTTCGATGCTCATCAGCGCGAAGCTTCCCGTGGCGGTGACCACGACACCCGTGAGCACCAGATTGAGCGTCGTCAGCGGGATGGCCTCGAGCGGCAGCGGGCGGCCGGGACCGGCACTGGCGCTTTGCCCGAACAGATTCGCGCTCACGATGGTCTGCAGGTCCTGCGCGCGCGTGGCGACTTGCGGCGCCTGCGCCGGTGGCGGGACAGCCGCGGGCCGCGGTGCGGTGAAGCGCCAGGTCCATTGCGCGGCGCTGTAGGTGAGCAGGCCCAGGGCCGCAAGGTTGATCGCCCACAACACCCCGCGCCGGGCGAGCAATCGCTGTAGCAGCTCGGTTGCCGAATCTACCGACAGGCCCTGCACGATGGACGCGGAAGTGCTCATTTTGCGTTAATTATAGTACCCATGTTCTTGAATGGGAAAAAGAAATAATTTAGCTCTTGCGCTCATGCGGTTGGCGCGCACCCCGCACCTCAGAATCGCGCCCGAAGGCTTGCCGTCAGCACCAGATCCGAGGCGGTGTTGTGTACCAGCTCTTCCGACACGGCCACCTCGAAGGCGTAGCTTCGGGCAAATCGCAGGGTCGCGCCGAGCACCAGCTGCGCCGAGGCCGCGCCGATCTGTGGCAATTCGGTCTGGTCGAAGAAATCGGTGTGTCCGTCCACCTGCGCTTTGAACGTCAACCACGGGGCGAGTTCGTAACCGCCACCCACGGTGCCGAAGCCAATGAGCGGGCGCTGCTGCGAGGCCAGCACCTCGCCTTGGCCGGTGACGAGCAGCCCGCCACCGCCGAACCACCCCCAGGCGCCGGGACAGAGCGACCCGCAGCCGGCGCTCAGCCACAGCGCGAGATCCGTTCCTCCGCTGCCGAGCAGCCCGGCGCTGTCGCCGGTCGGCAGCTTCAGGCTGGCGCGCAGTGCGACATCGGCGCTGTCGGCGCCGGCGCTTGCCAGCCGGTAGCCGGCGGTAATGCGCACGTCGCCCACGCCGGAGGTCGGCTCCGTAAGGTGCACCACGTCGATGCCGTCGCGCTGGTAGCGGATTTCGAAGCCGTTGCGCTCGGCCACGTCACGCTGGCCGTGCGGCAGGCCGAACAGCTCGTGCCATTGATACACCAGCTGGTCAAACTCTCCGCTGTCGTGCTCGACGAACGGCAGTTCCAGGCCGATCTCCAGCCGCCGACCGACGCCGCGTCGGGCCAGCAACGTGGTGCGTCGCGTCTCGCCATCGAGGCGTGCATCCTCCGGGCCGGCGGTGTTGGCCGTGAAGTGATTGGCGGCTGACCATACTATGCCAAGCTCGTTGGCCTGCGGTTCAAGCACGCGGCCGTCGCCGAGGGCAGGTAATCCGAAGATCTGCACGAACGGGTTCTGGTCGAAGCTGTAGAAGGGCGTGACCTGCGCCGCGCTCGCAGGCGCGGGCAGCAGCACGCCGGCGAGCAGCAGGCACAGGGCTGGAAGGCGGGTGACAGACATCGGAAAGCGCGCGATTGCGGCTGATTTGGCTCGGGGTTTTCTTTAAGATAGTCGGCCTCCCATCGACCGTTGGCCCATGCCGGCATGACCGTACGCACCCGCTTTGCCCCGAGCCCGACCGGCTACCTGCACGTCGGCGGCGCGCGCACCGCGCTGTTTTCCTGGCTGTATGCGCGCAAGCACGGCGGCGCCTTCATTCTGCGCATCGAGGATACCGATCTCGAGCGCTCTACCGCCGAATCGGTCAACGCCATCCTCGAGGGCATGACCTGGCTCGGCCTGGAATACGACGAGGGGCCATTCTTCCAGACCCATCGTTTCCCGCGCTACAAGGAAGTGATCGCGGGCATGCTGAGGGACGGTACGGCGTACCACTGCTACTGCTCCAAGGAGCGCCTCGAGGCCCTGCGCAACGAACAGATGGCGCGCAAGGAAAAGCCGCGCTACGACGGCAAGTGCCGTCACGGCGTGGCCGCGCCGCCACCCGACGTCAAGCCGGTGGTGCGCTTCAAGAACCCGCTCGACGGCGTGGTGGTGGTCGAGGACCTGATCCGCGGGCGCGTGGTGTTCCAGAACGCCGAGCTCGACGATCTCATCATTGCGCGTTCCGACGGCACACCGACCTACAATTTCACAGTGGTGGTCGATGACATGGACATGCGCATCACGCATGTGATTCGTGGCGACGACCACCTCAACAACACGCCGCGCCAGATGAACATGCTGAAGGCGCTGGGCTACACCCCGCCGGTGTACGCGCACGTGCCGATGATCCTGGGGCCCGATGGCACGCGCCTGTCCAAGCGCCACGGGGCGGTGAGTGTCATGCAGTATCGCGAGGACGGGTTCCTGCCCGAGGCGCTGCTCAACTACCTGGCGCGGCTCGGCTGGTCACATGGCGACCAGGAGATATTTTCGATCGAGGAGCTCATTACCTTGTTCGACGTGTCTGGCGTGCACAGTTCGGCGGCCTCGTTCGATCCCGCGAAACTGCTGTGGCTCAATCAACACTACCTCAAGACGAGCGACCCCAGGCACGTCGCGCACCATCTGAGCTATCACCTCGGCAAGCGTGGTATTGACCCCTCGCAAGGGCCGGACATCGTGGCGGTGGTGGAGGCGCAGCGCGAGCGCGCCAAGACGCTCTCGGAGATGGCGGAGGCGAGCGAGTTCTTCTTCCGCGAGCCGGCGGGTTTCGATCCCAAGGATGCCAAGGCGCATCTCACCAAGGAGAGCGAAGCCGTGCTGCGCGATTTGCGCGCGCGCCTGGCGGCATTGCCGCTCTGGACCAGGGAGGCGGTACACGAAGCCGTCGTGGGACTGGCCGCCGCCCATGGCCTGAAGCTCGGCAAGGTGGCGCAGCCGCTGCGCGTTGCGGTCGCGGGCCGCGCCGTCTCGCCGCCAATCGATGTCACGCTTGCCTTGCTCGGCCGTGAACAGACTCTGCGGCGTCTGGATCGCGCGCTCGCGCACATCGCGCAGCCGAGCGCGGCTTGACCGGGGGTACCCCCGACGGTAGAGTACCGACCCCTTGAAGGGGCTATAGCTCAGCTGGGAGAGCGCTTGCATGGCATGCAAGAGGTCGCCGGTTCGATCCCGGCTAGCTCCACCAAAAGGTTGCGGGGCTGGTTCACCAGCCCTGACTTTTTTTCAGCCCCCGGGTTCTGCAGCCCGCCCATGGCAGCGGCGCGACGGGACTCAGGGGCGAACGCCTACGTCCCCATCGTCTAGAGGCCTAGGACATCGCCCTTTCACGGCGGTAACAGGGGTTCGAATCCCCTTGGGGACGCCA
>CAZVUN010000194.1:0-3856 GCA_964629975.1 uncultured Acidiferrobacteraceae bacterium
CAGGGCGGCGCGCCTGGCGCGGCGCGCCACGGACCAGCGCGCCGGTGTCATGCTCGAGCAGGTGCTCGAGGTCGGGCGGGCACTGGCCTCGGAGAAAGACCTCGATACCCTGCTCGGTCTCATCCTCACGCATGCGCGTGCGCTGACGCAGGCCGACGGCGCCTCGATCTACACGCGCGATACCAGCGGCAGGCTCTACTTCCGGCTGTGGCAGAACGCCTCGATCGGCAATGCCGCGACCCTGCAGGAGACGCTGGTCGGGGATGACAGCATCGCAGGTTATGTCGCGCGCAGTGGCGAGGTCGTGGCGCTCGCCGACGCCTACGCGATCGGCGCGCAAGCGCCGTACCGCTTCAATCCGGCCGCGGATCGCACGCTCGGTTACCGCACCCGCTCGCTGCTCACCGTGCCGCTCAAGAACAAGGCCGACGAGGTGGTCGGGGTGCTGCAGCTCATCAACCGCAAGGACGCGCCGCAGACGCTGCTGCGGACGCCAGCCGACGTTGACGCGCACGTGCAGGCGTTCGGCGCCGAGGACGTCGCCGTGGCGCTGGCGCTCGCCGGGCAGGCGGGAGTGGCGCTCGAAAACAGCATGCTGTACGCCAGCATCGAGCGGCTGTTCGAGGGCTTCATCCGCGCCTCGGTGCAGGCGATCGAGGCGCGCGACCCGACCACCGCCGGTCATTCCGAGCGCGTGGCCGATTACACCGAACGCTTCGCGATCGCAGTGGATCGCTGCGATCAGCCCGGCTTGCGCGACGTACGCTTCACGCGCGAGCAGCTGCGCGAGCTGCGCTACGCCTCGCTGCTGCACGACTTCGGCAAGGTCGGGGTGCGCGAGCACGTGTTGGTCAAGGCCAAGAAGCTGCTGCCCCACCAGCTCGAACAGCTCCGGAGCCGTTTTCGCTATGCGCGCGCCTCCTTCGAGCGCCACGCCTACCGCGAGCTGCTCGCCCTGCACGAACGCGACCTGCCGGCGGCGCAGTTCGCCGCGGCGCGCCAGGCGATCGAGGCGCGCCTGAGCGAGGAGCGCGCGCGGCTCGTGCGTTACCTCGAGGTCATCGAGCGCGCCAATGAACCGAGCGTGCTGCCGCAGGAGGCTTGCGCCGAGCTCGCGACGATCGCCGCGTTGAGCTTCCCCGGCGAGGACGGCGAGTACCTGCCGCTGCTGCACGACTTCGAGTTCGCCGACCTGTCGCTGCCGAAGGGCAGCCTGAACAGCGAGGAACGCGCCGAGATCGAGTCGCACGTGACCCACACCTTCGAGTTCCTGAGCCTTATCCCCTGGACCAAGAACCTGGCGAACCTGCCGCACATCGCCTACGCACACCACGAGAAGCTCGATGGCAGCGGCTACCCGCGCCGCCTGCCGGGTCAGGGCATCCCGGTGCAGTCGCGCATGATGACGATCTCCGATATCTACGATGCCCTGACCGCCGCCGACCGGCCGTACAAGCGCGCCATGCCGAGCGAGCGCGCGCTCGAGGTGCTCCACGCCGAGGCCAAGGCCGGCAAGATCGACGCCGGGCTGCTCGCGGTGTTTATCGAGGCCGGGGCCTACCGGGTGGCGGGCGCCTGAGGCGCGGCACGCGGGCCATTTGCGGTTATAATCGCGCGCCAATCGACGCCGCCCGGCGCCGCCCTCATCGGATCACATCGCTCACAACCACGCCGGCGCATGGCGACCGCCCCCACGATACCCCGCCGCCCCGCCAGCACGCGCGTGCGTGTCGGCGTCGTCGGCGTGGGCTATCTCGGCCGGTTTCATGCGCGCATCTACGCCAGCATGCCGCAGGTCGAGCTCGTCGGCGTGGCCGACATCAACGCGGCCGCCGCGCGCGAGGTGGCCGAACAGTACCGCTGCCAGGCGTTCACCGATCCGAACGCATTGCTCGGGCAGGTCGACGCCGTGAGTATCGTCGTCCCGACCAGCCTGCACCTGGCGGTGGCGCGGCCGTTCCTCGAGGCACGCGTGCACATGCTGATGGAAAAGCCGCTCGCCCCGACCTACGAGGAATCGCTCGCCCTGGTCGAGCTGGCCGAGCGCAGCGGCGTGGTGTTTCAGGTCGGTCACCTGGAGCGCTTCAACGCCGGCATCATGGCGCTGGCCGAGCGCGTGACCAATCCGCGCTTCATCGAGGTCGACCGTCTCGGCACGTTCGTCGAGCGCGCCACGGACGTCGACGTGGTCACGGACCTGATGATCCACGACATCGACATCGTGCTGGCGCTGGTGCGTGCGCCGATCGCCTCCATCGCTGCGAGCGGCATACCGGTGGTGACCGATCACATCGACATCGCCAACGCGCGCATCGAATTCGAGAACGGCGCGGTGGCCAACGTCACCGCCAGCCGGGTGTCGAACAAGAAGCTGCGCCATATCCGCGTGTTCGGCGACCGTCATTACTACAGCCTCAACTACATCGACCAGAAGCTCGAGATGGCCTACGCGCTGCCCGACCCGGCCGGTGGCAAGTGGCCGAAGATTGTGCTCGAGGACCTCGGCATCGAGCCGCGCCCGCCGCTCGACACCGAGCTTGCGTACTTCATCGACGCGGTGCGCACCGGTGCCACGCCGCTGGTCACCGGGCGCGTCGGGCTCGAGGCGCTGCGCGTCGCCATGCTGGTCAAGGAGAGAATCGCCCAATGCAACCCGTGACCCCGGTGCCGTTCCTCGATCTGGCGAGCCAGTTCCGCGAGCTCGAAGCCGAGTGGCTGGACACGATCCGCGCCAGCGGCGCCAAGGGCAGCTTCATCCTCGGCCCGCAGGTCAGCGCCTTCGAGCAGGAGGTGGCGCACTACGTCGGCGTCAGGCACGCGATCGCGGTCGCGAACGGCACCGATTCGCTGGTGCTGAGCCTGCGCGCGCTCGGCATCGGCCCGGGCGACGAGGTGATCACCACGCCATTCACGTTCTTCGCCTCGAGCGAGTCGATCGACATCGTCGGCGCGACCCCGGTGTTCGCCGACATCCTGCCGGACAGTTTCTGTCTCGATCCGGCGAGCGTGCGCAGCAAGATCACCGCGCGCACCCGGGCGATCCTGCCGGTGCACATCTTTGGCCACCCGGCGGCGATGGACGAGCTGATGGCGCTCGCTGCGCAGCACGGCCTGCGGGTCATCGAGGACTGCGCGCAGGCCTTCGGCGCCCGGAGTGGCGGGCGCGTGGTCGGCGCGATCGGCGATGCCGGCAGTTTCAGCTTCTATCCCACCAAGGTGCTCGGCTGCTACGGCGATGGCGGCCTGATCACGACCAACCACGACGACGTCAACGAACACGTCCGGCGCCTGCGCAATCACGGCGCGGTGAAGCCGTTCATTCATGTCGAGATCGGCTGCAACAGCCGCCTCGACGAGATCCAGGCGGCGCTGCTGCGCATCAAGCTGCGCCACATCGAGGCCGCGCTCGCCGGTCGCCAGCAGGTGGCTGCAGAGTACACGCGCCGCCTCGCCGGGCTGCCGCTCGTCACGCCCAGCCTGCCGCGTGCCGGCACGCATGCCTTCAATCTCTACACGGTACGCATTCCGCGCCTGCGCGATGCGGTGCGCCAGGCGCTGATCGACAACCAGATCGGCTGTTCCCAGTGCTACCCCGAAGGGCTGCACCTGCAAGCGGTCTACAAGAAGCTCGGCTACGCGCCGGGCAGCCTGCCGCAGTGCGAGCAGGCTACGCGCGAAACCCTGTCCCTGCCGATCTATCCCGGCATGCCGCTCGCACACATCGAACGGGTGTGCGAAGTCATTCGTGCAGTATTAAGGTAGCGCCGCACGCACCGCCAGCCTTCCGACGCACGCCGCGTGGCCGGGCACCGCCCGCGCGCCCAAGGGGCCCCGGTTTCTCCGCAGGTTACGCCCG
>CAZVUN010000195.1:0-3852 GCA_964629975.1 uncultured Acidiferrobacteraceae bacterium
AGCCCGCGTCCCAGTCGGGCGGCGGGCGGAATTCCTCGCCGGGGCGGTAGCCGCGCCCGAGCTGGTCGTAGGCGGCGCGCTTCTCGGGGTCGGAGAGCACGGCGTAGGCCTCATTGACCTCCTTCATGCGCCGCTCGGCGTCCTTTTCCTTCGAGACGTCCGGGTGGTACTTGCGCGCGAGCTTGCGGTAGGCCTTCTTGATCTCCTCGGCCGTGGCCTCGCGGGTCACACCCAGCGTCTGGTAGTAGTCTTTGAATTCCAAAGGCAGCTTCTCCTCGTCCGCCGCGCGCGGCACGACCTCTAGGTTGGGGTTGATGAGGTACCCTCTTCAAGTGACCTGCGGGGCGCGCCCGCTCTGCCATGGTCGCGGCCGCCGCCACGATGCGCGTTGATGCACATCAAAGGACAGACCGCTGCCGCCGGGCAGACTGTACGGCCGCACCCAGAATCCGCACGCTCTCCACGCGCAACACCGCTTCGATGACCGCGCCGGGCGCAAGGCACAGCTCCTCGACCAGCCGCTCGGGGGCGCGCAGGTGCAGCGGCTCGCCCACCCCCGGCAGGCGCGCGCTGATGCGCACCTCGTCACCGAGCGCCAGCACCTGCTCCACCGTGAGGCGCACGCGGTTAGGGTCCGCGGGCAGGTCGCCGCGCGCGGAAGGCAGCCGCACCCCGCTCGCCGCGATCATCCAGCGCACGTGCGCGCCGACCGGCCATTCGGGGGCGTGCGCGCAGGCCAGCTCCCCGTGGCCGGCCTTGAGCCAGGTGAGTCCGGTGGCCTCGTCGTGGCGCAGCACCTCGCCGTCGAAGAGGTTGCGCACGCCGAGCAGGCGCGCGGCCGTTTCATTCACCGGCCGGGCAAGCACCGCGCGGGGCGCGCCGCTTTGCAGGGTGCGGCCGTAGGCGAGGAGCGTGAGCCGGTCGGCGAGCATCAGCGCCTCGGTGAGATCATGGGTGACCAGGATGACCGGAATGGAGAGCCCGCGTTTCAATTCCGCGAGCTCCAGATAGAGCGTCTCGCGCGTGGCGCGATCCACCGCCGAGAACGGTTCATCGAGCAGCAGGATCGCCGGCTCGCGCGCCAAGGCGCGGGCGAGCGCCACGCGCTGCTGCTGGCCGCCGGACATCTCGGCCGGGCGGCGCGCTTCGAGGCCCGCCAGGTGCACGCGCGCGAGCCAGGCGCGCGCCTGGGCGTCACGCCGCGCCGGCGCGAGATGCGCGAGCCCGGCCATGACATTGCCGAGCGCGGTCAGGTGCGGGAACAGGCCGTAGTGCTGCGGCACGAAGCCGACGCGCCGCTGTTGCGGCGAAAGATGAATGCCGCGCGCGCCGTCGAACCAGACCTCGCCGTTGCAGCGGATGTGCCCTTCACCTGCGCGCGCGAGCCCGGCGATCAGGCGCAGGAGCGTCGACTTGCCGCTGCCCGAGGGCCCGACCAGGGCGAGCAGCTCACCGCCGCGGCAGGCGAGCTCGGCGTCGAGCGCGATCGGCGCGCGCTGGCGCAGCGAAAGCGAGAACTCAGCGCCGGGGTTCGGCATGCCGCCTCCCGATGCGCCGCGACAGACCGCCCGCCAGCGCCAGCACCGCCACCGAGAACACGAGCAGCAGGAGCGACATGCGCCCGGCGGCCGCGAAGTCGAAGGCCTGCACCCGGTCGTAGATGGCGATGGCGATCGTCCGGGTCTCGCCCGGGATGCTGCCACCGACCATCAGCACCACGCCGAACTCGCCGAGCGTGTGCGCGAAGGTGAGCACCAGGGCGCTGAGCACGCCCGGCCAGGCGAGCGGCAGCTCGACCGTGAACAAAGAACGCCAGAAACCCATGCCGCAGCAGGCAGCGGCATCGCGCACCTCGAGCGGGATGGTCTCGAAGGCGCGCTGGATCGGTTGTACCGCAAACGGGATGTTGACGAGGATCGAGGCCACCACGAGCCCGGAGAAACTGAACACCAGCGTGTGGCCGGTGAGCTGCTGCACCCATTGGCCGAGCGGGGATTCGCCGCCGAGGCTCACCAGCAGGTAATAGCCGACGACCGTCGGCGGCAGCACCAGCGGCACGGCGAGCAGCGCTTCCACGAGCGGCTTGCCGCGAAAGGTTCGATACGCAAGCGCGCGGGCGGCGAACAGCGCCGCCGGCAGGAGCAGCAGCACGGTGACCGCGGCGAGTTGCAGGGACAGCGACAGCGCGGTCCAGTCCATCACCCGTCCTCGCCCGGCAGCACGAAACCGTAGCGGCGCATCACCGCGCGCGCCGGTGGCTGCTGCATGTATTGATAGAAGGCGTCGGCGGTGGCGCCGGCGTTCCGCAGCAGCACCATGCGCTGCCGGAGCGGCGCGTGCCATGCAGCCGGGATCAGCGCGTGGCGGCCGAGCCTTGCCATCTGCGGCGCTTGGGCGAGCGACAGCGCGATGATGCCGCCGTCGGCCGCGCCGGTCACGGCGAACTGCGCGGCCTGCGAGACGTTCTCGCCGAGCACGAGTTTTGGCCGGATCGCCTCCCACAATCCCGCTTGCTTGAGCGCCTCTTCGGCACGGCGGCCGTAGGGCGCGTGCGCCGGGTTGGCGATGGCGAAGCGCCGGATGGCGCCGGCCTTGAGCTGCGCGGCGAGGCCCTTGAGCTCGCCGTCCACCGGCAGGCTCGAACCGGGCGGCGCGATCAGCACGAGGCGGCCGATGGCATAGAGCGCGCCCGCATCGCGCGTGAACCCGTCGGCGTGCAGTGTCCGGACATACGCCTCGTCGGCGGAGAGATACAGCTCGAACGGCGCACCGTGGCGGATTTGCGTGGCAAAGGTGCCGGAGGAACCGAAGGCGAGCTTGACCGACTGCCCGGTGTGCCTGCGGAACGTCTGCGCGATCTCCTCGAGCGCGAACTTGAGATCGGCCGCGGCCGCCACGACGGGCTGCGCCGCGATCGCGGCACCCGGCGCGAGGCCGAGCATGAGCGCCAGAAACACCGGCCGCGTCCACGTTGTCCAGGCCTTGCGCATCATGCCCGCCGATTGCGTTTCATCGCACGCTCAGCAGGCCGCCCGCCGCCCCCAGGTAGCCGACCGCCGGGCCGAGCGTGCAGGCCGCGAGCAGCCACTGGATCGGGCGCGCCGGCACGAAGCGCTGCAGACGCGCGCCGACATAAGTCCCGGCGAGGCCGCCGAGGCCGAACAGCAGGCCCAGGCGCCAGTCCGGGATGGCGCCGCCCGCCGCGGAGCCGACCAGCAGGTAGGCGCCGACCGCCGCTGCCGAGGTGGCGAAGGTGGCGGCGAGTGCCGCTCCGGCCACCGTGTGCACCGGCAGGCGAAACCGGCTCACGAGAAACGGCGCGATGAGTGCGCCGCCGCCGATGCCGTAGATGCCGCCCACGATCCCGACGCCGGCGCTCAGGGCCGCGACCTCGACGGTGCGCACCACGTAGCGCGTGCCGGCGAACTCGTAGGCGATGCGCCGGTGACTGCGTTCGCGCACGACCACACCGTCGAGCATCGCGGTCGGTCGCGAATGCGTGCCGCGCAGGGCATCGAGCGCCAGCCGCACACCGAGATAGAGCAGCACCAGGGCGAGGAACAGCCGGAAGCGCGCCGGGTCGTGCAGATAATGCACGCGCAGCCATGCGCCCCCCAGCACGCCGGGAATGGCGCCGGCCACGATCACGGCCACGAGCGGCCAGACGATGCGTGACTCGCGCGCATAGCGCGACACCCCGCCCGGTGTGGCGACGAGGTTGTAGAGGTGGTTGGTGGCGCTCGCCGCCGGCCCCGCGAAGCCGAGCGCGCTTACCTGAAAGGGCATGAGCAGGAACGCGCCGGACACGCCGCCCAGGGAGGTGAACGCCGAGATGCCGAAGGCCACCGCCAC
>CAZVUN010000196.1:0-3783 GCA_964629975.1 uncultured Acidiferrobacteraceae bacterium
TCCTCGATGCGCCGCGCGAATACCCCGACCTGGTCGAGCGTCGGCGCAAACGGCTGGATGCCGGTCGTGGCGATGAGGCCCGCGCTCGGCTTGAAACCGACGCAGCCGCAGAACGCCGCCGGCCGGATCACCGACCCGTTGGTCTGCGTGCCGAGCGCCGCCGGTACCATGCCCGCGGCGACGGCCGCGGCCGATCCCATCGACGAGCCGCCTGGGGTGTGCGCAAGGTTCCAGGGGTTGCGCGTGGGTCCGGGATGAAAGTAGGCCAGCTCGGCGGTCACGGTCTTGCCGAAGACGTAACCGCCCGCCGCCTCGATGCCGTGCACGACTGCGGCTGACTCGCTCGGCACGTTGTCGGCGAACAGCGGCGAACCCATGCGCGTCGGGATGCCGCGCGTGGCGATGATGTCCTTGATGCCGAGCGGGATGCCGTGCAGCGGCCCGGCACGCTCACCGGCGGCCAGGCGCCGGTCGGCGGCGCGTGCCTGGGCGAGCGCCATCGGCGGATCGAGCCAGGCGAATGCCTTGATCGCCGGTTCGAGCGCTGCGACGCGTGCCAGATAATGACGCGCAATCGCCTCGCTGCTGAGCACGCCGCGCTGCTGGTGCGCGACCAGTTCGCGCAGGCTCAGGTTCGCGATATCCATCAATTACGGGTTGAGCAGATTCGGCGGCTTGCCGGTGGTGAGCGCCGCCACCAGGTTCTCCGCCGCGAGCATCGCCATGCGGTGGCGGGTGCGCGTGGTGGCGCTGGCAATATGCGGCGCCAGCACCACGTTCTTGAGCGCGAGAAATTCGGGGTTGAGCTCGGGTTCGTTCTCGAACACATCCAGACCGGCCGCGGCGATCGTGCCGCTCTTGAGCGCCGCGATCAGCGCCGCGTCATCCACCACGCCGCCGCGCGCGGCGTGGATCAGGATGGCGTCCGGCTTCATCCGGGCCAGCTCCCGGGCGCCGATCAGATGATGGGTGGCGCTCGAATACGGTGTATGGATGGTCACGATGTCGCAGGCGGCCAGCAGCTCATCGAGCGGGGCGTGGCGCGCGTGGCAGGCACGTTCAATGTCCGGCGCGACGCGGTGGCGACTGTAGTAGAGGATCTTCATGTCGAAGCCGCGCGCACGGCGTGCCACCGCCTGGCCGATGCGACCGAAGCCAATGATGCCGAGCGTGGCACCGTGCACGTCGTGGCCCAGGAACTGCTTGAGCTTCCAGCCCTTCCATTGGCCGGCGCGCAACCACGCCTCGGCCTCGGTCAGGCGCCGTGCCGTCGCAAGGATCAGCGCCCAGGTGAAATCCGCCGTGGCGTCATCGAGCACGCCCGGGGTGTTGGTCGCCATCACGCCGGCGGCGCGGCAGGCGTCGAGATCGATGTTGTTGTAGCCGACCGCGATGTTGCACACCGCCCTGAGCCTGGGGCAGCGCGCGAGCAGCGCGGCATCGATGCGGTCGGTCAGCACCGTCATGGCCCCGGCCTTGTCGGCGAGCTGGCGGGCGAGCTCCTCGGGTGTGAAGGGCTGGTCGGACTGGTTGGACGTGACCTCGAAGTGCCGGGCGAGGTACTCGAGCACATCGTCGAACACTTCACGGGTCACCAGCACCTTTGGTTTCATGCTCCCTCCTGTCAGGCGCCGCGGTGGCGCGCATGGGTCTCACAGATCAACAACGCCCCGGCCAGGCCGAGTAGCGCAAACGCACAGTGAATGGCGATACCGGTCTGGTGGCTGGCCGCGCCGTAGATACGCACCCCATCGACGAGCCGCCCGTCCCAGCGCTGATCCATCGCCCAGCCGACCAGCGGCTGCAACAGCGCGCCGCCGAGGAACGCGCCGGTGTTGACGACACTGGTCGCCATGCCGGACAGCGCCGGGCGATTGACCTCCTTGGCGACCGACCACACCAGCGTGAAGCCCGACACCGCAAGCCCCATGGCCGCGAACAGCAGCAGGCTCGTGGGCGGCGGCGGCAGCTGGCCGAGGAGCAGCGTCATCCAGCACAGACTGTAGAGCGCGAGATTGCCGAGGATCACCGGGCGACGGCGCTTGAGGCGATCCGACAGCCAGCCGTTGCCCAGGGCGCCCACGGCGAAGCCGGCCAGTAGCAGCGCCGTGTGCGTCGTCGCCTGCGCCGGCTGCATGCCGTAGATGTCGCGCAGGTACGGCACCGCCCACAGGCCGGCAAAGCTGAAGAGCGTTCCGCCTGCGCCGAGGGCCGGCACAAAGCCGCCCCAGGTGGCGCGGTTGCGCAGCACCGTCTTGAGCCCCGCCAGCCAGGGCCCGAGATGCGGCGCGTGCGGCGCCTGCCGGTCGAGCTCGCGCATCGACGGCAGACCGGCGTCCAGCGGCGCGTTGCGCACGCGCCAACCGGTCAGGAGTGCCAGAGCGATCGACAGCGCGCCAGCCGCCACGAACACCGTGCGCCACGACACCAGGCCGAGCAGCGCCACGAGCGGCGCGGCCGCCAGCACCGCCCCGAGATTGCCGAGCAGCACGGTGAGCCCGGTGACCGTGGCGAAGTGCCGCTCGCGGAACCACAGGGCGTTGACCTTGAGCATGGCGAGGAACAGCACCGAGGTGCCGAGCCCCACCAGCACACGCCCGAGCGTTGCCAGCGTGAGGCTGTCGGCGGCGCCGAAGGCGATCGAGCCGGCGCCGGCGAGGAGACCGCCGGCGCTGGCCACGCGCCGCACGCCGAAGGTGTCGACCAGCACACCGGCCGGCAGCTGCATCAGCGTGTAGACGTAGAAGTAGGATGCCGCGAGCGCGCCGAGCGCCGCGCCGCTCGCGGCGAATGCCTGCTGCAGCTCGGCGGCGATCGCCGCCGGGGCCATGCGGTGGAAGAACGACAGCACGTAGGCAAGCCCGACCAGCACGAACGCGCTCCAGCGCAGGCGGTTGAGGCGTGCGCGCTGGGCCGCGGTCAGCATCATAGCGGTCGTGCCGCCGGCTACTTATACAGCGTCTGCGGCAGCCACAGGCCGATCTGCGGGAACAGGTACAGCAGGAACATGGCGATCACCTGTATCCCCATGAACGGCATCATGCCGGCGAAGATCTGGTTGAGCGTCACGTGCGGCGGCGCCACGCCCTTGAGATAGAACGCCGCCATCGCCACCGGCGGCGAGAGAAACGCCGTTTGCAGATTGAGCGCCACCAGCAGGCCGAAGAACAGCGGATCGATGTGGAAGTGCGCGAGCAGCGGGATGAAGATCGGCATGAAGATGATGATGATCTCGGTCCACTCGAGCGGCCAGCCGAGAATGAAAATGATGAACTGCGCAAGCAACATGAACTGCAGCGGCGTCATGTTGAGCGACAGCACCCACTTCTCGATCAGCTCCTGGCCGCCGAGCAGGGCGAACGCGGCCGAGAAGATCGATGAGCCGACGAACAGCCAGCACACCATGGCCGAGGTCTTGGCGGTGAGAAAGGTCGATTCCTTGATCACGCCGAAGTTGAGCTGGCGGTAGGCAGCCGCGAGGAGGAAGCCGCCAAACGCCCCGACCGCTGCCGCCTCGGTGGGCGTGGCGAGCCCGAACACGATCGAGCCGAGCACGGCCAGGATCAGGATCGCGAGCGGGAAGAACGACCCGAGCAGCATCTTGAAGATCTCGAGACGCACGAAGGTGAAGCGCCAGTAGAACAGCGCGAGCAGCGCTGTGCCGATCGCCAAGGTCAGCCAATAGCTCGTCGGCGCCGGCACACGTTCGGCAACCGGTGCGGCGGCGCCTTCGCCCGCCGCCGGCGCTGCGAGCGCCTGCGCGGCGACGGGCCTGTCCGACTC
>CAZVUN010000197.1:0-3777 GCA_964629975.1 uncultured Acidiferrobacteraceae bacterium
GGCGCGCACCGCCGGGCGCGCGCCCGAGAACCTGCTCGTGTTCGGCGCGCCGCGCGATCTCGATGCCGACGCCTGGAGCCGCGAGCTCGGGCTGAGCGTGCACGCCTCCGCCCAGCCGGTCGGGGAATGGGAATACGCGGCGCTGCCGGACCTCAACCTGTTGCAGGGTGATTTCGCGCTGCGCAGCCCGACTGCCGACGTGCTGCGGCCGTTGCGCCCGGCGGCGATCATGCTGGGGGTGTGGCTCATCGGGACGATCGCGGTCACGGGATTCGACTGGTGGCAGGTGCGCGCCCAGTACAACGCCTACCGCAAGGAGATGACCGACATCCTGCTCAAGAGCTTTCCCGAGACCAAGGTGGTGCTCGACCCGGCGCCGCAGATGAGCCGTGCGCTCGAACAATTGCAGAAGCGCGGCGGTGGTGGCGCCGATGCCGATCTGGTGCCGCTGCTGGCGCGCGCCACCCCGGCGTTGCGCAAGCAGCCGCAACTGCGGCTCTACGGCCTGCGTTACGCCGAGCGCAGCCTGACCCTCGAGTTGCTGGCCCCGGACGCCCAGGTCCTCGAAACGCTCAAGCAAGACCTGCGTGCTGCCAACGTCGATGCCGAACTGCTCAACACCGCCGCGCGCGGTGCCCAGGTCGAGGGCCGGCTGCGCGTGCAGCCGCCGCGCACGGGCAAGACGTCATGAAGCTCAAGCTGCCGCGCCCGCGCATGCGCCTGCCCGTCGCCTGGACCGCGCCGCTGCGCGCGCGCTGGGAGAGCCTGCCGGCGCCGGCGCGCCAGTGGATCCGGCTCGGCAGCCTGATCCTGATTCCGCTCATCCTCTATCTCGCGCTGTGGGTGCCGATGCAGCGCGATCTCACCAGCATGCGCTCACGGCTGCCGCAGATGCGCGAGCAGCTGGCGCTCATGCGCGTGCAGGCCGTGCAGGTCACGCAGCTGCGCGCCGCCGGCCCGAGCAGCAGCACCAGCATCGCTAACCTGCCGGGCTTCATCGAGCAGCTCGCCACGACCCACGGGCTCAAACCCAATATCCGCAAACTCGAAGCCGCCGGCCCCAACGGCGCGCAGCTCGCGCTCGAGAACGTGAGCTTCAACGCCGTACTGTCGTTCCTGGGCGACCTGCAGAAGCAGGCCGCCATCAACCTCGAGAACGCCGCGTTCGACGCCCAGACCGCACCCGGCATGGTGAATGCGCAGCTCACGCTGCGCAGCGCCGGCCCATGACCGCGCCCGGTGGCTGGCGCCGCGCCCTGGCGATCGGTGCGGGCGCCCTGCTCCTCTATGCCGTGTTCCTGGTCGCGACCTTCCCCACCGCGTGGGTCGCCGGTGCGCTCGCGCAGGCGACGCGCGGTGGCTGGCAGCTGCAGTATCCGGACGGCAGCCTGTGGTCCGGCTCGGCGCGCCTGACGGCCGCCAAGGGCGCACCGCGTGAGCTGGGCGAACTGCGCTGGTCGATCAACCCGCTGTGGCTTGTCCTTGGGAAGGTGCAGCTGAACCTGCAGCTCACCGGACCCCAGGCCCAGGCGCGCGGCGCCCTGCGCATTGGCTACCGCAGCCTTGAACTCAAGGACGTCGAGGCGGCCTTGCCGGCCGAGCTCGCTGCCACCCTGTACGCGACGGCGGCGTTCCTCGACCCGAAGGGCCAGCTACGCCTGCGTACCGCGAGCCTTGCGGCCAGCACCAAGGGGCTGGACGGACAAGCGCAGATCCTGTGGGAGCGCGCCGGCGTGCGCATGAGTGGGGCCAATCCCCTGGGTGACTACCGGCTGGATGTAACCGGGCAAGGCGAGAACGCCCAGCTCACACTTGCGACCGTGAGCGGCCGCTTGCAGCTGAGCGGCCAGGGACAGTGGCAGACCACGACCGGGAGCCTGCGCTTCCAGGGCAGCGCAGCGGCCGCACAACCGGACCCGCAGCTCAACGCGCTGCTCGCGATGCTGGGTCCCGATCAGGGCGGCGGACGGCGGGCGCTCAATGCCACGCTGACGCTGCCGGTGACGGCCGTGCTGCTGCCGTAGACACCGGGGCAAACCCAAACGGGACAACGGGGGGGATGCCGTGACGCGGAGGAGGAGATGGTGGGCGATGCAAGGCTCGAACTTGCGACCCCCGCCGTGTGAAAGCGGTGCTCTACCACTGAGCTAATCGCCCGACTGTACGCGTCCGGGCCGGCAGTTTACGGCCTCCCGGGACGCAACGTCAATGCGACGGATTTCTGTCACGGACGTGTGCGCGCAGTCAGCACGCGTGCTATTGAGCGCCGGCCGGGGCCGATGCTAGCCTCTCGCGCGTCCTTCCGATCTTCCAACCAGAGAAGCTCCCATGACCCGTAAATCGATCCTCGTAACCGGCGGCGCCGGCTACATCGGCAGCCACGTGGTGCGCCAGCTCGGCGAGGCCGGCGAGCGGGTCGTGGTGCTCGACAACCTCACCACCGGCTTTGCCGACATGGTGCTGCACGGGGAGCTCGTGGTCGGCGACACCGGCGACCGCGAACGGGTCGCGCGCCTGCTGCGCCAACATGACGTCGACACGGTCATGCACTTCGCCGCGCACACCATCGTGCCGGAGTCGGTGGCCGATCCGCTCAAGTACTACCGCAACAATACCTGCAGCACGCGTTCTCTGCTCGAGTGCTGCCAGGAAGCGGGCGTGAAGCACTTCGTGTTCTCCTCCACCGCCGCGGTGTACGGCATCCCCGCGGGCGGGTTCGCCACCGAAGACTCGCCTACCGCGCCGATCAACCCGTACGGCACCTCCAAGCTCATGACCGAATGGATGCTGCGCGACCTGGGCGTGGCGAGCCAGCTGCGCTACGCGGTGCTGCGCTACTTCAATGTCGCCGGCTCCGATCCGCAGAGCCGCATCGGCCAGTGCACGCCGAAGGCGACGCTGCTCATCAAGGTCGCGGCCGAGGTCGCGGTCGGCAAGCGCCCGCACATCTCGATCTTCGGCACCGACTACCCCACGCCGGACGGCACCGGGGTGCGCGACTACATCCACGTCGAGGACCTGGCCGACGCGCACCTGAAGGCGCTCGACTACCTGCGCCAGGGCGGCCCGTCGGTGACGCTCAACTGCGGCTACGGCCACGGCTACAGCGTGCGCGAGGTGCTCGACACGGTGCAGCGCGTGAACGGTGCGCCCCTCGCGATCCGCGAAGAACCGCGCCGCCCCGGCGATCCCCCGAGTCTGGTGGCCGGCGTGGAGCGCATCCACAGGGTATTCGGCTGGAAGCCGCGCTACGACAATCTCGAAGTCATCGTGAAGAGCTCGCTCGACTGGGAGCGCAAGCTCAAGGCCATGGGGCGCTAGCCTCCGCGGCCGCGCGCGCCACTACCCGATGCCCCCCAGGATCATCGGACTGATACCCGCTGCCGGTTACGCCACGCGCCTCGGCCCGCTGCCGTGCAGCAAGGAGATCCTGCCGGTCGGCACGTGCGACACGCCCGAGGGCCCGCGCCCCAAGGCCGTGAGCCACTACCTGCTGGAAAAGATGCGCCGCGCCGGCATCACCGAGGCGATCATCGTGCTGCGTGAGGGCAAGTGGGACATCCCCGCGCACTACAAGGACGGCGCCATTGTCGACATGCGGCTTGCGTATCTGGCGGTGCCACCGACGCCCGGGCCGCCGTATACGCTCGACTACGCCTACCCCTTCGTGCGCGATCGGCTCGTGGCGCTCGGGTTTCCGGATATCCTGTTTGATCCGGATGATGCCTTTGTGAGGCTGCTCGAGCATCAGGCGCGCACGCAGGCCGATGTGGTGCT
>CAZVUN010000198.1:0-3771 GCA_964629975.1 uncultured Acidiferrobacteraceae bacterium
ACACCATCATGTTGTCGAGCGACACGTGCTTCTCTCCCAGGAACCGCCATCAACACCGCAATCAATTAATTGGCCGGAGCGTCAGGATCGTTCGCCCCATCCCTGGGGCCCACCCGCGCCGCTTTGCGGCTCGGGCCAGTCGCTTCGCGACTGTCCAAATTCGCTCCCGGCAACTGCTCCATGCGTTGCTCTACCTCCCCACATCCCTGTGGGTCGCCGGCGAATTTGTCGAACCTTCCAGGTTCTCATCCTCGCGCCCCAAGAGCCTTCAATGTGTTGGTCGCTTCGCGACCAACATCATTTTGGCTGGGGCGCCAGGATTCGAACCTGGGAATGCCGGAATCAAAATCCGGTGCCTTACCGCTTGGCGACGCCCCAATAATCCGCCTCTCACACCCGCGAAGCTGTCGGGCACCCGCCCGGCGGCGTCGAACCCGGGACGACCGAGCCAGCCCCGCTTCGCTGCGCTGGCAAATTCGCCTGCGGCGAATCTGTCGAACCTGGGTCGCTCCCGGCATCCTGCCTCGCGCGGCATTCGTACCTCCCTGTACAGCAGAATGCCGGAATCAAGATCCGGTGCCTTGCCGCCTGGCGACGCCCCAAGACAGGCCGCGCATTATAAAGGATGGCGATTGAGCCCGCGCGCGACGAATCCGGTCAGAGGCGCCGGCGCCTGGGCCAGGATGCGCCGCCCGGCAGCCTCGTCCGGCACCGCCAGGAACACGCAGCCCCCGGAACCCGTCATCCGTGCCCTCCCGAACTGCCCGAGCCAGTCGAGCGCCCGGCCCACCTCCGGGTAGCGGCGTCGCACCACGGGTTCGAGATCGTTGCGAGCGTGGCCCGCAAAAAAGTCGCGTATTGTGATGACTGGGGTATGGCGTGTCAATTCGGCATCGGCGAACACGCCCGCGGTTGCGACGTGCACCGGCGGCGCCAGCACCAGATACCACGGTTCGGGCAGCTCGATCGGGGTCAGCACCTCCCCGACCCCCTCGGCCCAGGCGGCGTGGCCGTGCACGAACACCGGTATATCGGCCCCGAGCGCGAGTCCGAGCGCGGCCAGCTCCGTGCGCGGCAGCCCCACGCCCCACAGCGCATTGAGCGCGAGCAGGGTCGTGGCCGCATCCGAGCTGCCCCCGCCCAGCCCGCCGCCGCTCGGGATGCGCTTGTCGAGGTGGATCACCGCCCCGTGGCGTGTGGCGCAGTGCTGTTGCAGCAGGCGCGCGGCGCGCACCGTGAGGTCGCGCTCCGGCGGCACGCCCGCGAGATCGGTGGCGCGCACGATCCGGGCGTCGTCGGTGACTTCGAAGCGCAGCGTGTCGGCGTAGTCGAGGAACTGAAAGACCGTCTGCAGCAGGTGATAGCCGTCGGCGCGCCGGCCAACGACGTGCAGAAACAGGTTGAGCTTTGCCGGCGCGGGCCAGGTCTTCATGGGCTGCGATTCTAGAAACAGGCGCCGCGGCGATGCAAAGGCGCCGCGTTCAGCGCATGAGCGTCCAGCGCTCGATGACGAGGCGCACCTCGAGCGCGCCTGCGTCGTCGCCGTCCGCGTGCTCACGCTTGAGAAACAGGCGGCTCGGCAGCTCGCGGCCGTCGAACTGTGCGTAGTCGAGATATTCCACGCGCCAGCCCTGTTGCGTGAGGCGCGCGGTGCGGCCGAGCCGATCGAGCTCGATGTCGTTGGCCGCCTCCGGCACCGGCAGCCCCAGCACCCAGTAGTTGAGGCCGTTGACCGGCAGCTGCCAGCCGGTGGCGCGCGCGAGCAGCACCTCGGCACTGGTGTCGCGCAGCACGTTGCGGTCGCTGTCGCGCAGCTCGGCACCGTCGGCGTCCTGCGTGAGGCGCACATGGCCGCTACCGAGCGGTCCGGTGAGATCGATGGCGTGGTGCCCGGCCTGGCGCCGCCAGCTGAGCGTGGCGCTGCCGCCCTCGGCGGCGCTGCGAAACGCCACGCGCCCGGTGAGTTCCCAGCGCGTGAGCGGCTCGAGCGCCGCGCGCCGCGCCTGCCACGTCAGGGCGGGATCCACCACGCCGGGCGGTTCGGGAAGCGTGGCGCAACCGGCGAGCAGACTCACGCCGGCAAGCACCACGAAACGGATAGTCACTGCTTGAACTTCTTGATGACGCCGAGCAGGGCCTCGTTGTCCGGCGTTTCCTTGAGCGCGCGGCTCCACACCGACTCGGCCTCGTGGCGATTGCCCATCACCCACAACACCTCACCCAGGTGCGCGGCAATCTCGGCGTCGTTGCGCGCCTCGAGCGCGCGCTTGAGGTACTTCACCGCCTCGGCATTGTTGCCGAGCTTGTACTGCAACCAGCCCATGCTGTCGAGGATGAAGGCGTCATCCGGGCGCAGCGCGAGCGCCTGGGTAAGCAGCTCGCGCGCCTCGTCGTAGCGCGTGGTGCGATCGGCCAGGGTGTAGCCGAGCGCGTTCAGCGCGTGGGCGTTCTTCGGGTCCTTCTTGATGACCTCGCGCAGATCGGCCTCGACCACGTCGAACTTGTCGAGCTTCTCCGCGATCAGCGCGCGCGCGTACAGCAGCTCCTTGTCGCCCGGCTGCGCCGCCAGCGCCGCGTTGAGCACCGCGTAGGCCTCGCCGTACTGCTTGGCCTCGCGCAGGACCTGTTCCTCGGCCAGGGCGCGCTGAACCTTCTGCGCCTCGGTGGCCACCGGGATGGCGCGCAGGTGCGCGCGGGCGCGCGCCAGCTCGCCCTGGCGCGCCAGCATCACGCCGATGCGCGCCTGCGCCTCGAAGTAAGACTCGCCCGGACCGATTTCCTCGTACCAGCGCTGCGCCTCGGCGTAGCGTTTGCGCTGCTCGGCGACCTGCCCCAGGTACAGGCGCGCCTGGTCGTTGTCCGGGCGCAGCGCGAGCGACTGCTTGAGGTATTTCTCGGCCTCGTCCAGCCGGTTGGTCTGCAACGACAGCAGCCCGACCGCGTACACGGCGTCGGCGTCGTCCGGCTGCGCCGCGATCACGCGCTTGAACTGCTCGTGCGCGCGCTCCCACTGCTTCTGGTCGATCAGGTGGCGCGCGTAGGCCATGCGCAGGTTGGTCGCGCCCGGATATTTCCTGAGATACGCTTCGAAGAAGTCGTCGGCCGCCTGCACGTCGCGTTGCGAGGTCAGGATGCGCGCCTTGAACAGCGCCGCCGACTCCCAGTCGGGCTTGAGCTCGAGCGCCCGGTCGGTGGCGGCGAGCGCCGTGTCGAGATTGCCGGCGCGCACCGCCAGGTGCGCCATCGCGATGTGCGCGGACGGCGAGTCGCGGTGCAGCTGCACCAGACCGTCCATGATCTCGAGCCCCTGCGTGCGATTCGGCTGGCGCGACAGCACCGCGGCCACGCGCATGTAGGCCTGCTCCAGGTTGTTGTTGGCGGCCTCGATCGCAAGAATCCTTTCAAACTGCGCGCGCGCCTCGGCCGGCCGTTCCATCTCGAGGTAGATGGTCGCGAGCGCCTCGCGCGCGTCCACGTCCGCCGGCCGCAGCTCCGCCCACAGCTCGGCCGAGGCCAGGGCCTCGCCATAGCGCTTGGCGTACAGCCCTGCCAGCGTGGCACGTTCCGCCAGGCGCGGATCGCGCGTCTGGCGCGCGGCGCGTCCCAGCGTCACCGCGGCGACGTTCATGTGGCCGCGCTGGCCGGCGAGCTCGCCGACCAAGACATCGAACATGACCGACGGTTCGAGCGCGATCTTCGGCAGGTCCGCGTCCTTGCCCGCGGCGGGCGCGGCCGCCGTCGCGGGCGCGGCCTGCGGCGCGGGGGCCGCAC
>CAZVUN010000199.1:0-3754 GCA_964629975.1 uncultured Acidiferrobacteraceae bacterium
CCGAAGTCCGTGAGCCGCTCGCCGCGCAGGAAGAACAGGCGCAGGCGCAGCTCGAGATTCGTGACGCCGGTGTAGAGGAATTCGGGTGTCACCTGGTAGCTGCCGTCGTCCGGGTTCAGGATGGCGGTGAGCGCCGGCGTGAAGTAGAGAACATCGTACGGCTCCTTCCAGCTCGAGCGCAGATAGACATAGCGGCGCATCGGATTGGGGCGCACGTAGGACGGCTGCACGGCCTGGGCGCGCGCGAGCAGCGTGCTGTCGCCGCTCGTCGCGAATGCATCGTAGGCGCTGTGCACGAACGTGAAGTAGTCGCGCATCTGTTCCTCGCTGTAGCCGGCGCCGTTGTAGTAGTACTCCACGATGGTCGTGATGTCGGTCGCGCTCAGGTAGCGAAGTCCGAAAAGATAGCTGCGCGCGGCACCGCTCTCGCGCGTCTGGTTGCCGGCGGCGTCCACCACGGGCTTTACGATCTCGCTGAAGTACGCCCATTCGCCGTGGACCTCGAAGTTGGTCGTGACATTGCGCGAGAAATCCACACCGAACCGGGCGCTGCGTGCGCCTTCGCCCAGCACCTGAAAATCGACATCGGTGTCGTAGGCGAGCAGCGAAAGCCTTGCCGCGGGGTTGGCGTGGCGGCCAGCGCCGAAGTCCTCGTTCAGGCCATCGGCGGTCGGCACCAGGCCCGGCTGGAAAGTGACGGTCTTGAGCGATCCGTCGAAGCTGCGCGTGAAGCTCCCGCCGATCAGGATGAAACCCTCGCGCGAGAGCTCCGGCTCGTTTGGGTCCTTGGCGCGCTCCACGAAGCCGACCGGGTTGAAGGCGTACCCCTTGCCCCAGCGCAGCGCCCGTTTGCCGAGGCCGAAGCTCGTGCCGATGTCGGGCTCGAGAGCGAGAAAGGCCTCATACACTCGCCCCGTGCTCGTCGATTCCAGCGGGTCGCGCGCCGCTTCGCCGTGCACGGTGGCCTGGGCGGTCGCGATGCCTTGACGAAAAATACCGGTGAGTTCGGCCGACCCGGTCAGGCGATCGAGCGAGGCGCGCTGCTCCTGGTCGAAGAAGTTGAGCTGGTAGAGCGCGGCGTCCTGGTCGAATCGGAAATGCTCGGCGCGCAGCTCCGCGTAGCCGTTCCACTCGAACGGCTTCTTCTCGAACTGTCCGACGTCGAAGCTGTAGATCTCCTCCGCGAAGGTGGGGGCAGCCAGCAACAGCGCGCCACCCGCGAGCAGGGCGGCGGATGCGCGAGCGCGGCAGAGCAATCCAAGGCTCATGCGCCTGCCACGCAGGCAAGCCAGGAGAAATGTTGAATGCTTAATGTTGAATGTCGAATGAATAACGCGCGCATCGCGCGCCCCTCAATTCAACATTACAAATTCAACATTCAACATTGTTTTTCCTTCAGCGCAGCTCGCCCGCGCGCGGCAGGTAATCGAGGGTGAAGACCTCGTCGGGCAGCTTGCGCGGCTTGATGTTGGCGTACAGCATGATCGACTTGTAGTTCTTGTATAGCGGGCTGTCGGTTTCCATCGTCGCCGGGCGTTTGATGCCGTTGCCGAAATCCTTGATGTCCTTGAAGCGCAGGGTCTTGATGAGCAGGCCGCTGGCGGCGTAGGCCTCGATCTCGGTCGGGGTAAGGGTGGTGCGGTCGACGCGCATCTTGAGGCGATCGTAGGCGACCGTGCCGCTCTTGGCCTTGAGCTCGAGCAGATAGCGGCCTGCGTCCTCGCTCGCCCGCTCGACGCGGTATTCGACGCTGTAGTCGAGATTGAGGATGTCGGCGTTGTTGAATACCCCGCCCACCACCGACTGCAGGCTCGTGATGCGCAGCGGCTTGCCCACGCCCGGGATGTAAAGCCACATGTTGTCGCCGAGGCGCAGCGTGGCGCGGCCCTTCTCGCTCGGGGGGTCGAGGAACAGCGCGATCATGTTCTCGCGCCCCTTCTTGACGGTGAACAGCACGAACTCCTTTTTCCGCCCGTCCGGCTCGATATTGATAAGCTTGCGGTACATCTCGTAGGACTCGGGGTTGAGCGCGCGATCGACCTTTTGCAGCAGCGTCTCGCCGTCCATCGCCAGGGCGGGTACCGGCGCGGCGAGCAAACAAAGCAGACACGCGATCAGGGAGCGCGGCATGGTTTCTCCTAGACGTGGCGCAGTGCGGTGATCGGGTCCATGCGCGCCGCTTTCCAGGCCGGCTGCAGGCTGGCGCCGACCGCGACCGCGAGCACGATGGCCGCGACCAGCAGAACGTCCGGCGCGGCGATCGCCGGCACCAGCACCAGGTCCTGCTGGCGTCCGAAAGTGAAATGCACCGGCCAGATATTGAGCGCGTAGATGATCCCGAGGCTCACGACAATACCAATGGCCGTGCCGAGGAGCCCGAGCAGCAGGCCCTCGCCGAGGAACAGCCCGAGGATGCGCCGCGGCGGGGTGCCGATGGCCGAGATCGCGCCGATCTCGCGGATGCGCTCGTACACCGCCATCATCATCACGTTCATGACCGCGATCAGCACGATGCCGACCAGCATGATGCGGATGAAGAGATCGAGCAGGTCGATCATGCGCGCGATGTTGGCGAACGGCGAGAGCTGGTCCCAGCCATGCACCTCGAGCGCCGGCTGGCCTTGCGGATTGCGGACCTCGGCGAGCGCCTGCGCGATCTGCGCCCTGGCGGCGGCCAGACGCCTGAGGTCCTTGAGACGGATGGCGATCTCGCTCACCTCGCCATCGCCCATGCGCAGCAGCTCGCGCGCATCCTCGAGGTGCAGATAGCCGTCGCGCCCGCCCGGTCCGGTCACATCGCCGAGCACGCCCTGTACCACGAAGGTCTTGCCGTTCACCGAGCCGTCGAGGTTGGTGGCGACCAGCACCACGGTGTCGCCGACCTTGACCTTCATGCCCTTGGCGAGGATCTCGGGAATGAGCAGCTTGCCGCGCTCGACGAGCCCGCCATCGGCGCTGCCCTGCACGAGGCGCCCGGGCAACATCGGCATGGCCGCGGCCTCGCGCTCCGGGATCACGCCATTGACCCGGATGCTGGTGGTCTCGGTGAAGTTGCTGAACATGGCGCCGAACTTCAGGCGCGGCGACCACACCGCCACCGCATCGATGCCCTTCAGTGCCTGTTCGACCTTCTCGACCGCTCCCGGTTTCATGTTGAGGTTGAGCGGCAGGTTGTCGATCGAAGCGACATAGCCCTTGCGGTGCACCTGTACGTGGCCGAGCACCGAGTCGGTAATCTGGCCGACGATGAGACCCTTGAACGAACCGGACACCGCGATGAACAGCAGCACCGCCACCACGCCGAGGACGATCAGCCCGGCGGTGAGCAACGTGCGGCGCCAATAGCGTGCCAGATTGCGGGCGGCGAGCTTGAGAAGCTTATACATTCCTTCCCCCGCTGTTCACCAGCCGCCCGTCCTCGAGCGTGAACGTGACCTCCGCCGCCCCCATGATCTTGGGATCGTGGGTGGAGAAGATGAACGTGGTGCCCAATTCGTCGCGCATCTTCTTCATCAGTTCGAGGATGCGGTAGGCCGTGTCGTGGTCGAGATTGGCGGTGGGCTCGTCGGCCAGCACCAGTTTCGGGCGGGTGGCGAGCGCGCGCGCCACGGCCACGCGCTGCTTCTGCCCGCCGGAGAGCTGATCGGGGCGCTTGTCCGCCTGATCGGCCATGCCGACCGCCGCGAGCAGCTCGGTGACGCGCGCGCGCCGTTTCTCGGGTGGCCAGTCCTGCACCATGAGCAGGGGGTATTCG
>CAZVUN010000200.1:0-3747 GCA_964629975.1 uncultured Acidiferrobacteraceae bacterium
GCGCCTGTGGCGGCGGTGCCGATCCGGCATCGTCGCCGTCCGCCAAGCCCGCCACCCAGCGACCCCACGGTCAGCCTTCGCGACCTCAGCACCACGGCCCACACCGTCTCCCTGCCCTTGACCAGCGGACGTGGGGTCGCGGTGGCCGATGTTCCCGTCACGCTGCATGCCGAGGACGGCGGCTGGGTCGTCTGGAACGAAGGCAGCACGGTGAAGCTCGCAGAGATCCGTTGAAGCTGCTTTCGGGGGAAGCGTGTAGTTTTCCCTTCAGCCCCGCCAACGACGACGATCGAGCCCGCCAATCCGCCGCGCGTTCGACCCCGCACCCGGTCGAGCTTGCGCGGGGTGGCGCAGCGCGAATCTCATGGCGGCACGCAGCCGCCCTTGGCTACCGGACAGCAGCGGCGTGCCACAGATCGCAATCTCCCGGACAAGGCCCGACGCGAGCGGCGTTCGGCCGTGACAGCGGGCAGATTGTCTGATCGATACGGCGCCACCGTAGATCCGACGGCCCCAGCGCCTGCAGTTGCAGAGCGCTTGCACGACCGGCAGGATCGTGCTTCATGATTGCCTTGCTCCCGCACCGGCCACGGCGTTTATGCCGCGCGCGGCCATGACCGCAGCAGGACACGTCGGATTCCCATGAACGCGCCGTGGCGCCGGCATCGCCTGCTCAATCAGCTGCAGACGGCACTGCTGGTGTGCGTGCTGCTCGCGATCGTGGCGTCGGCCGGCGGGCTGCTGTTCGGCACGCAGGGCTTGTGGCTCGCCATGGGCGCCGGGCTGTTCGCGCTGCTGATCGAACCGGCCGCCGCGAGCACCCTCACGCTGCGCCTGTATCGGGCGCGCGCGCTCAGCCCGGCCGAGGCGCCCGGGCTGTGGGAGGCGCTGCGCGAACTGGCGGTGCGCGCCGGCCTGCCGGCGGTGCCCGTGCCGCATTACGTGCCGAGTCGGGTGGTCAATGCCTTCGCCACCGGCTCGCGCCGGCAGTCGGCCATCGCGCTCACCGACGGGCTGCTGCGCAGTCTCACGGCGCGCGAGCTCGGCGGCGTGCTCGCCCATGAGGTCGCCCACATCGCCAACGGCGATCTGCGCGTGATGGGTCTGGCCGACTACGTGAGCCGCCTGACCAGTGTGCTCGCCATGATCGGACAGTTCGCCATCGTGCTGTCGCTGCCGCTGCTGCTCGCGGGCCTCGCCACCGTCCACTGGCCGGGGTTGCTGTTGCTCGCCTTCGCGCCGCAGCTTGCGTTGGCTGCGCAGCTTGGTCTTTCCCGGGTGCGCGAGTTTGACGCCGACCTCATGGCGGCGCGGCTGACCGGCGACCCGGCGGGGCTTGCGCAGGCGCTGGCGAAGATCGAGCGCATCACGCGCCGCTGGCAGGCGTGGCTGCTCCCCGGCTGGGGAAACCCCGAGCCCTCGTGGCTGCGCACCCACCCGGCCACGGAGCAGCGCATCGCACGGCTGCTCGCGTTGCGCGCCGATGAGGCGCGGGCGCTGCCCACCGGCGCGAGCTACTGGGACGGCGAGCGGCCGCGGATCGAGCGCGCCCCGCGCTGGTTCCCGGGCGGCTACTGGCGCTGAGCAGCCGGCACCGCGCGCCCGTTGCCCGCGCCGCCCCGTGGCACGCCGCGCGCGGCCGGATAAGATGCCGCTACAGTGGCAGAAACTACTGCGCCGGGGCTTCCGTGTACGCCGTCGACTTCGTCCAGGATCTCGCCGTCATCATGCTGGTCGCCGGCGTGGTCACGGTGCTGTTCCATCGCCTCAAGCAGCCGGTGGTGCTCGGCTACATCGTCGCCGGCATGCTGATCGGCCCGCACCTGCTGCCCGCGCCGCTCATCTCGGACCGCGCGAGCGTCGAGATCCTGGCCGAGCTCGGCGTGGTGTTCCTGCTGCTGTCGTTGGGGCTGCAGTTCAGCTGGCGCAAGTTGAAACGCGTCGGCGTCACCGCCACGGTGGCGGCGCTCACCGGCATCGTGCTGATGCTGTGGCTCGGCTACGAGATCGGGCGCGCCTTCGGCTGGGGCGCGACCGATGCGCTGTTCCTGGGCGGCATGCTCGCCATCTCCTCCACCATCATCTCGGTCAAGGCCCTGGAGGAGCTCGGGCTGCAGCGCGAACGCTTCGCGCAGCTCGCCTTCGGCATCCTGATCGTCGAGGACATCCTCGCCATTGCGCTGCTTGCGCTGCTGTCGAGCGCCGCCGCCCCCGGCGGGCTCGATGCGCTCTACGCCACGCAGGCGCTCATGCGCCTTGGCGTGTTCGTGGTGGTGGCGCTCGTGCTCGGCATCCTGATCGTGCCGCGCCTGCTCGCCTACGTGGCGCGCTTTCAAAGCGACGAGATGCTGCTCGTGACCGTGCTCGGCCTGGCCTTCGGTTTCTGCCTGCTGGTGGTGAAGCTCGACTACAGCCTGGCGCTCGGGGCCTTCGTGATCGGCGCGGTCATGGCCGAGACGCGCGAGCTCCGGCACATCGAACGGCTCATCACGCCGCTGCGCGACATGTTCAGCGCGATCTTCTTTGTCGCCATCGGCTTGCTGCTCGACCCGCGTGTCATCGCCGAGCATGCCCTGCCGATCGCGGTCATCACCGCGGCGGTCGTGATCGGCAAGGTCGCCACGCGCGCCCTCGGCACCTATCTGGTCGGCCACGACGGGCTGACCTCGATGCGGGTCGGCATGGCGGTCGCGCAGATCGGCGAATTCTCCTTCATCATCGCCGCGCTCGGCACGAGCCTCAAGGTCACGAGCGAGTTCCTGTTTCCGATCGTGGTGTCGGTGTCGGTCATCACCACGCTGCTCACGCCCTACCTGATCCGCGCCGCCGATCCCACCGCGCATCTGGTGGGTGCGCTGCTGCCGGCGCCGGCGGCGCGCTTCTTTCGCCTGTACACGCAGTGGCTGCAGCGCCTGCAGCAGCTGCAGGGGGCAAGCCAGGTGGCGGCCTGGGTGCGGCGCATCCTGCTGCACGTGATCGTCAACTTCAGCGTCGTCACGGCCATCTTCCTCGGCGGCGCCTATCTCGCGGGCGCGGGCGAGACCCTGCGCGAGCTCTGGCTGCCGCAGGAGCGCACGCGCAAGGCCGTGGTGTGGGGCGCGGCCTGTCTGCTGTCCTTGCCGTTCCTGATCGCCGCCTACCGCAAGCTGAAGGCGCTGAGCCTGCTCCTGGTGGAGGCCTCGACCGGCATCGTGGTCGCCGGCCGCTCGATGCTCGACATCTGGCGCATCGTGGCCGAGCTCATCCCGGTGGCGGCGGTCGGGGTGATGATGCTGCTCGTGTTCGCGCTGTCGGCGAGCCTGCTGCCGCCGCTCGAGCTGGCGGTGCTGGTGCTCGCGGTCGTGGCGGCGTGCCTGCTGCTGCTGTGGCGGCGCTTCATCCGCTGGCATTCGCGCCTGCAGATCGCGCTGCTCGAGGCCTCGGCGCCGCGCGAGGAGGACTAGCGCCCGCACCGCGCATTGACGCCCGCCGCTGCACTAGGCTAGCGTAGCTCGCATCCGCCCCGCCCCGACGGAGACCCCGTGGCCAAGAAATCCAGCGCCCTGCCCGACTTCGAAGCGGCCCTCGCCGAGCTCGAAAAGATCGTCGAGAAGATGGAGGCCGGCGACCAGAGCCTCGAGGAGGCGCTCAAGTCGTTTCAGCGCGGCATCGAGCTCGCGCGCGCCTGCCAGCAGGGGCTGAAGGAGGCCGAGCAGCGCGTGGAAAAACTGGTGCAGGAAGGCAAGGAGTTCAAGACCGAACCGCTCG
>CAZVUN010000201.1:0-3746 GCA_964629975.1 uncultured Acidiferrobacteraceae bacterium
CGACAAGGAAGACGAGTACGCCGCCGACCGCATGGGCGCCGTGATCGCGGCGCGCGCCGGCTATGACCCCTACGGTCTGCCGTCGGTGCTGCAGACCATCGCCTCGATCAACCCCAAGGACGACGCCGTCGCGCTCATGTTCAAGACCCACCCCGACACCGGCAAGCGACTTGAGCTGGTGCTCGCGGCCATGGACGGCAGGCTTGACCGTTACAGCGATCAGCCCAAGCTCGCTGAGCGCTTCGCCAGCGTGATGCGTACCCACGTAGCCAGCTATACACCTGCCAAGAGGTAGGCGCGAGCGGCGTCATTCCCACCACCGCGCTGCTTTTTGCAGCGGTCGCCGGTCAGCCTCCCACGGCAGGCGCTGCCGACAGTGACCGTACGTTCCATCGTCGTCTCTGCCTCAGGCTCCCTCAGTTTGTGCGGGCCCGCGGCAGTGTGTGGGAAATCACGCGCGTGGTATGCCCGTGCTGTCCAGCATGAGTGGGCGAATGGTCTCGAGAAGGCTGTGGAACAGGCGTCTGTGTGTGGTTTCGAGGCCGGCAAGCAAGGCCTTCATGTGCTGGCGCTGCGTCGGCATGCGGAAGCAGGCCGGGCAATTGTCTTGGGTCGTGGGCAGGCCGGCGCGTCGCACGAAATCTGCGGTCTGGCGCTCACGCACATAGACGAACGGCCGAATGACGCGCAGGTCCCCGGCATCGATGCGATAGTGCGCCTTCATGGTGCGCAGGCGCCCATTGAAAAAGGCGCTCATCAAGAAAGACTCGGCCAGGTCATCGAGATGCTGCGCCAGGACCAGCACGTTGTAGCCGTTGGCCCGCGCCACGTCGTACAAGACGCCGCGGCGCATGCGCGCGCAGTAGGCACAGAACGAATCGCCCCGCAGGGTGGTCAGCGCGCGCTCCACGATGCGCTCGCGCCGGTAGAAGAATGGCAATCCCAGCGCTGGCACGTAGTCCTGCAGGTAGGACGGATCGAAGCCCTCGATGCCCGGATCGACCGTGGCCACGCCGAGCTCGAACGGTACCGGCGCGCGCTGCTGCAGATGCCGCAGCACGTGCAGCAGGCTCAGACTGTCCTTGCCGCCCGACAGCCCGAGCAGGAGCCGGTCGCCCGCCCGAACCATGTCGAAGTCCTGGATGGCGCGCCCGGCGAGGCGCACCAGGGTCTGCGGCGGGCGCGGCAGCGGCCCCGCGGGTGCCGTTGCGGACCGTTTGGAAGAAGCAGCCAGCGGGAACATAATGGCTTAAGTATGCCCGAGGCGCGCCCGCGGCGCGCGAGGTGAGTCATGGCCGAGGAAGTGAAGACGCTGTCGCCCAAGGAGGCCTTCGAGTTCCTGCAGCGCCACCCAAATGCGCTGTTTGTCGATGTGCGCTCGAACATGGAGTACTTGTTCGTCGGCCACCCGTGCGGCGCGATCCATATCCCGTGGATCGACGAGCCGGACTGGACGGTCAACGCCAATTTCGTGACACAGGTGCGCCAGGCGATCCTGGGCGGGGCGGGCGGGGCCGCACCGGTGCTGCTCATTTGCCGCAGCGGCGTGCGCTCGCTCGAGGCCGGCAAGGCCCTGGTCGCAGCCGGCATCCGCGACGTTTACAACGTGGCCGAGGGTTTCGAGGGGGCGCTGGATGAGCACCACCACCGCAGCTCGGTGGGCGGGTGGCGGTTTCACGGCCTGCCGTGGGAGCAGTGCTAGAAAGTCGACACTGAAAAATGCAGCGCGGCTTGGTAGACTGCGCGCCTTTGTCAGGCCCATTCCCGGAGCGGTCATGTCCAAGTCTTACGTCTTCACTTCCGAATCGGTGTCCGAAGGTCACCCCGACAAGGTCTGCGATCAGATCTCCGATGCGGTGCTCGATGCCATCCTCGCGCAGGATCCGCGCGGACGCGTCGCCTGCGAGACCCTGGTCAAGAACAATCTCGTGGTGCTGGCCGGCGAGATCACCACCAGCGCGCAGGTCGACTTCGACAAGATCGCGCGCAGCGTCGTGCGCCACATCGGCTACACGGACGAGATGGGCTTCGGACCCGATACCTGCACGGTGCTGACCGCCATCGGTCGGCAATCGCCCGACATCGCGGCCGGTGTCGACGAGGGCAAGGGGCTCGACCTGGAGCAGGGTGCCGGCGATCAGGGCCTGATGTTCGGTTACGCCACCAACGAGACCGACGTGCTCATGCCGCTGCCGATCACGCTCGCCCACCGCCTGGTCAAGCGCCAGTCCGAGGTGCGCAAGACCGGGCGCCTCGCCTGGCTGCGCCCCGACGCCAAGTCACAGGTGACGGTCAAGTACCTCGACGACAAGCCGGTCGGCATCGACGCCGTGGTGCTCTCGACCCAGCACGCGCCCGGTGTCAAGTACGAGATGCTGAAGGAAGCGGTCATTGAAGAGATCGTCAAGCCGGTTCTGCCCAAGGAGTGGGTCACCAAGGACCTCAAGTACTTCATCAACCCGACCGGCAGCTTCGAGATCGGCGGCCCGGTGGGCGACGCCGGGGTCACCGGGCGCAAGATCATCGTTGACACCTACGGCGGCATGGCGCGCCACGGTGGCGGCGCCTTCTCGGGCAAGGATCCGTCCAAGGTCGACCGCTCGGCCGCCTACGCCGGCCGCTACGTGGCCAAGAACGTCGTGGCCGCCGGGCTTGCGGCGCGCTGCGAGATCCAGATCGCCTACGCGATCGGCGTCGCCAGACCGGTGTCGGTCCTGGTCGACACGTTCGGAACCGGCAAGATCGCCGATGATCGCATCGCGGAACTGGTGAAGGCGCATTTCGACCTGCGGCCCAAGGGCATCGTGCAGATGCTCGACCTGCTGCGGCCGATCTATACTCACACCGCAGCCTACGGCCACTTCGGGCGCACCGAGCCGAGCTTCAGTTGGGAGCGCACCGACAAGGCCGCGGCCCTGCGCGAGGCGGCCGGTCTCAAGGCCGCGTGAGGTAGCCCAAGACCTTTAGGTTTCCCCCCGCCGCAGTCGCGGCGGCACTGCCGGCTTCGAGGAGCGTTGCAGCAGGGACCCCCTGCCAGGCTCGGAGCTGCGGTGATTTTGTAAAACGGCGCTCGCTTCGACTGGAGCATACTGCATGAACGCTGTTGTCAATCCGACTTTCAAGGACTTCAAGGTCGCCGATCTGTCGCTCGCCGAATGGGGGCGCAAGGAGATCGACATCGCCGAGAGCGAGATGCCCGGGCTGATGGCGCTGCGCGAGGAGTACAGCGCGCGCCAGCCACTCAAGGGCGCGCGTATCTCGGGCTCGCTGCACATGACCATCCAGACGGCGGTGCTGATCGAGACGCTGATCGCGCTCGGCGCCGAGGTTCGCTGGGCATCCTGCAACATCTTCTCGACCCAGGACCACGCCGCCGCGGCGCTCGCGGCGCGCGGCATTCCGGTGTTCGCCTGGAAGGGCGAGTCGCTTGAGGAGTACTGGTGGTGCACCGAGCAGGCGCTCACCTGGCCAGGCGGGCAGGGCCCCAACATGATTCTGGACGACGGCGGCGATGCCACCATGCTCGTGCACAAGGGTGTGGAGTTCGAGCGCGCCGGCAAGGTCCCGCAGGCGGAGGCCAACGCCAACCACGAGTGGAAGGTGTTCCTCGAGCTGCTGCGCGGCTCGCTTGCCCGAAACCCCGGCAAGTGGACGAGCATTGCCAAGGGTATCCGCGGCGTGACCGAGGAGACCACCACGGGCGTGCACCGCCTCTATGAGATGGAGAGGCAGGGCAGCCTGCTGTT
>CAZVUN010000202.1:0-3725 GCA_964629975.1 uncultured Acidiferrobacteraceae bacterium
CGCACGCGCTGGCGGCGGCCGCGACGGCCCTTGCCGCGGCGGTGCTGCTCCTGACCACCAGCGCGACGGGCGGTGCGCAACTGCGCGACGACGGGCGGGTGCGGCTGCAGCTGCTGGCACCCGATGGTATGGGAGAGTCGCAGCAGCTCGACGCCGAGCGCTCGGCCGTGCGCGCCGTGCGCGCCGATCCCCGGGTCGCGCAGGTGTGGATGCAGCGCGGCGCGAGCGAGGATGTGCCGCCGGCACGGGCGCCGGCGTTGCCCGTGACCCTGCAGTTCACGCCCGTGCTTGCGCGCGGATTCGATGCGGGGGCATGGCAGCAGCATGCGCACGCGCTGGCCGCACGAGTGCATGCGGTGCTGGCCGGCTGGTCCGTGACGCTGCTCGATGCACCGACCGACGCCGTGCTCGAGCTGACCGGTCCGGACGCGAATGCCCTTGCCGCGCTGGCGCAGCAGGTCACGCCGCCGCTGGCGGCGCTGCCGGGCGTGCGCGCCGTGGTGCCGGTCGATGCCGGGGTCGTCGCCTCGTTTCAGGTGCGCGCCGATGCCGAGCGCCTGGCGGAAGCCGGCTTGAGCGCGCTGGACGTCGAGCGCAGCGTGAGCATCGCGCAGACCGGCGTGGTGGCCGGGGAGCTGCGTGACGGGGAAGCGCGGTATCGCATCAACCTGCGCCTGCCGCAGCGCGCCAGCACGCAGGAGCAGCTGGCGGGCACGCTGCTGGCGGGTGAACGCAAGGGGCGCGCCGCGCTGCGCCTCGGCAGCATCGCCGAGGTCGCGCCGGTGAGTGCAGCGGCGGTCATCGAACGCCGCGACGGTCAGCCGCTGCGGCGACTGGCATTGCGCCTCGCGCCGCAGGCCGCATGGCACGCGGTGGCGGCGCAGGCCGAACGTGTCATTGCCGAGGTGGCGCCGGCGCCGGGCTATCGCGCGCAGTGGCAGGCGCCGGCGGGCGCACCGGTGGGCACGAACCGCATGCTCCTTGCGGTCGCGCCCGCCGTGCTGCTGTTGGGGGCGGCGGTGATCGGTGTGGTTTGCGGCACGGCGCGCGCACTCGCATGCATCCTGCTGCCCGCCGCGCTGGTGATGGTGCCGGGTGCCGGCGTAGCGGGGCCGGCGGCGGCCTGGCTCGGTGTGGTGGTCGCCGGCCTGTTGGGCGGCGCGGCGTACCTGGCGGCGGAACGGGGGCGGCACGATGCCGTGGCAGGCACGGCGCAGGTGTTGCTTCTGCCGCTGGCGGCGGCCTGGGCGCCGCTGGCGCTGGGCGTGACCGCACCGCTGTCGCTCGGCGCCTTCGCCGGCGCGCTCGCGGCGGGTTGTCTGGTGGCGTACGCGTGCGTGATGCTCCCCTCCGCACCGCCGGCAAGATCGCACTGAGGGAACAAAGCAGCGCGTCGCCGCGTCTCTTTCGGGACCGCGTGGTTTCTGTGTATCATGCGCGGCGTTTCGGAACCGTCATCAGCCGAGGAGATCAGGACATGCACCGCCGTACCTTTCTGAAGAGCACCCTCGCCGCAGGCGTCGCGGGTCTCGCCGCCGCCGCCGGGCTGCTCAAGCCCACCCGGGTGCTGGCCGCCGAATGGCCGAAGGACGCCTTCGGGGCGAAGAGCGTCGATGATGCCCTGAAGGCCCTGTTCGGCAACGCGGCCGCGAGTGCCTCGGCCTCGATCAAGATCAAGGCCGCGCCGCAGGCGGAAAACGCCGCCACCGTGCCGATCACGGTCAGCTGCGACATGCCGAACGTCGAGTCCATTGCCGTGATCGTGGAAAAGAACGCCAGTCCGCTCGTGTGCCGGGCGAGCCTCTCCGGGGCCGAGCCCTACCTGCACGCGCGCATGAAGATGGCCCAGACCTCGGATGTGCAGGTGGTGGTCAAGAGCGCCGGCAAGCTCTACAGCGCCAAGCAGACCATCAAGGTGACCGTGGGTGGTTGCGGCGGTTAACCGATCATCAGCTGACGAGCAGAGGAATTCCCCATGGCCGAAAGAAAACCGATGCGCGTGCGCACGCGCACGCAAGAGGGTCAGATCGAGGTGCAGGTGCTGATCCCGCACCCGATGGAGACCGGACAGCGTACCGACAAGCAGACCAAGCAGAAGATCCCCGCCCACTTCATCCAGCAAGTGACGCTCGAGCACGCGGGCAAGGTCGTGGCGGTGGTCAACGCCGGACCGGCCGTGTCGGAGGACCCGTTGTTCTCCTTCCGCCTCAAGAATGCCAAGAACGGCGACAAGCTCAAGGTCACCTGGAAGGACAACAAGGGCCAGGGTGCGAGCGCCGAGGCGGTCGTCGACGCGTCCTGAACCCGCGCACGCGCCGCTGGGCATGCCAAGACCGCCCGCCCGGGCGGTCTTGGCGTTTTTACTGGAAGCTTTTTGCCAGCACGCCGGCCGCGAGCAGCGCCGCACCGTAGGCGGCGGCACCGGAGCGCGCCGGCGTCACGCGCACGCCGAGCACGCGCTCGCGAATGCGTGTCCAGGCAGGATTCTGCGCGCCGCCGCCGGTGGTGCGAACCTCGGTGAGTTTCGGCGCACCGAGCCGCGCCAGCAGGCGGTAGCCCTCCGCCTCGATCTGCGCGATGCCCTCGAGCATGCCCTGGAAGAACGTGACGCTGTCGGCCGGCAACGGCTCGAGGCGCGGGCTCATGTGCGGGTCGTTGATCGGGAAGCGCTCGCCCACATCCGGCAGCGGATAGTAGTCGAGCCCGGTGGGGTTGGCCGGGTCGAGCAGCGGCGTCATCTCGCGCATCTGTTCGATCTTGAAGTACTGCAACAGCACCGCGCCGCCGGAATTGGATGCCCCGCCGGCCAGCCAGTAGCGCCCGAGCCGGTGGCTGTAGACGCCGTGCGCGGCGGAGAACACCGGCTGCTGCGACAGCAGTTTCAGCACCAGCGTGCTGCCGAGCGAGGTGACGGCGTGGCCGGGTTCGCTGGCGCCGGCGGCGAGGAAGGCCGCCACGCCGTCGGTGGTGCCGGCCACGACCTCCGTGTCCGGATGCAGTCCGAACGCCTTGACGATCTCGGCGCTGACCTTGCCGATCACCTCGCCGGGCGCGCGCACCTTCGGCAGCAGCTCGCTGCTGGTAAGCCCCAGCAGCCAGCGCGGCCATTCCATCTTGTCGGCATCGAAGCCGAGCTTGAGGCAGTTGTTGTAGTCGCTGTTGCCATAGATGCCGCACAGGCGCCCGCTCACCCAGTCCGCCTGGTGCAGGAGATGGGCGGCGCGCGCGTCGAGCTTGCGGTCCTGCAGCCACAGCAGCTTGGCGAGCGTGCTGCTCGGGCCAAGCGCGGCCGAGTTCGCATCGGCGACGGTGGCGATGCGCCTGGCCTGTTCCGCGGCGCGCTGGTCGTTGTACATGATCGCCGGTGTCACCGGGTTGCCGCGCTCATCGGCGAGCAGCATCGTCCCGGACGTGCCGTCGACCGCGATGGCGCGGATCGCCTGCGGGTCGATCTGTGCGGCCACCGCCGCGAGGCAATCGCTCAGCGCCTTCCACCAGCGCGTCGGGTCCTGCGTGAACTGGTTGTCCTTCTTGGTGGCGGCCGGAATCGGCGCCTCGCTCTGGGCGAGGATCTCGCCCGCGGCATCGATGGCCATGAGGCGGCAGCCGGTGGTGCCGAGATCGATGCCGAGGTACAGCACCGGCGCGCGTGCCGGCAGCGGCGGGGCCGTCGGGGCGGTCACGGTCGGCGGCTCGGCGGCGGCGGGGCTCGGCAGGCCCTCCGC
>CAZVUN010000203.1:0-3712 GCA_964629975.1 uncultured Acidiferrobacteraceae bacterium
GGCGTGCGGGCGGGGCGAGCGGGCGCGGGCACGGCCGTCCGTGGCGCGGCGGCGCCCCCGCCCTTGGGGGGTGTGGCCGGCGCAGCAGCGGGTTTGCTGACCGGGCGGATCAGCAACACCTGCTTGCCGTGGTTGAGGCGCGCGGCGGGAACGAGCTCGATGTCGAGAAACGACTCGTTCGGGTCGTTCACGATCCTGGCCACGTGCGCCACCGGATAGTCCGGCGGAAACGTTCCACCCATGCCGGAGCTCACCAGCAGGTCACCCTCGCGGATGTCGGCGTTGGCAGTCAGGTACGGCAGGCGCAGCGTGTCCGGATCGCCGGTGCCGAACGCCACGGCGCGCAGCCCGCTGCGGTTGACCAACACCGGGATGGCGTGGCCGGCGTCGGTGAGCAGCGTGGCGCGGCTGGTATAGGGCCCGACCTGGGTGATCTGGCCCATGATGCCGTGGGCATCGATCACCGGCTGACCGATGCGCACGCCGTGCTGGTCGCCGCGCGCCAGCACCAGCTGGCGGGAAAACGGCTCCAGGCTCACCTCCAGCACCTCCGCCGCCATCGCCTCGGTCGCGAGGCGCTGGGCGGATTCGAGCATGCTGCGCAGGCGGTTGTTCTCCTGCTCGAGCGCGTCGAATTGCTGCAGGCGCGCGTTGAGCAGATCGTTGGCCTCGCGCAGCTTGGCGTTGGCCTCGCGCAGCGCGCGTTCCCCGGCGAAGAAACTCGTGACACCGTCGATCGCGCGTCCCGGCAGCGCGGCCACGTACAGCACCGGTTGCGCCGCGACGCTGAGGGCCGCGCGGATCCTGGCGAGCTGGTTGCCGCGGTGGTCCAGGACCATGAGGCTGACCGACAGCGCGGACAAAAGGACGAAGCGGATCGCCTGCGACGGGGCGCGCAGCGACCAGCCGAATACCGTGATCATGGACTATTCGTAGACGAACACATCCCCGAGCGTCTCGGCCTCGAGCAGCGCGCGGCCACAGCCACGCACGACACAGGTGAGCGGGTCCTCGGCGATGACGATCGGCAGCCCGGTCTGCTCGGACAGCATGCGGTCGATGTCGCGCAGCAGCGCCCCGCCGCCCGACACCACCATGCCCTTTTCGGCGATATCGGCGCCGAGCTCGGGCGGGGTCTGTTCGAGCGCGCTCTTGATGGCGGTGACGATGCCGGCCAGGCACTCGGACAGCGCCGCGTGCACCTCCTGGCTGTTGATCGTCACGCTGCGCGGCACGCCCTCGGCGATGTGCCGGCCCTTGATCTCCATCTCGCGCATGTCGCTCGCGTGCCAGGCGGTGCCAATGTCCTGCTTGACCTGCTCGGCCGTGGCCTCACCGATCAGGATGCCGTACTTGCGGCGCACGTAGTTGACGATCGCCTCGTCCATCTTGTCGCCGGCGATGCGCAGGGAATGCGAGTACACGATGCCACCGAGGGAGATCACGCCGACCTCGCTGGTGCCGCCGCCGATGTCGAGCACCATCGAGCCGGTCGGGTCGAGGATCGGCAGATCCGCACCGATGGCCGCGGCCATCGGCTCCTCGATCAGGTACACCTCGCGCGCGCCGGTCGACATGGCGGCCTCGCGGATGGCGCGGCGCTCGACCTGGGTCGAGCCGCACGGCACGCAGATGACGATGCGCGGGCTGGGTTGCAGCAGGCGGTTTTCGTGCACGCGCCGGATGAAATACTTGAGCATCTCGCCGGTTACGGTGAAGTCCGCGATCACGCCATCCTTCATCGGGCGGATCGCCTGGATCGATCCGGGCGTGCGGCCGAGCATCTTCTTCGCTTCCGCACCGACCGCGAGGATCGCGCGCCCGCCGCGCCCGCTGTCGCCGCGGCGCACCGCCACGACCGACGGTTCGTTGAGCACGATGCCCTTGTCGCGCACGAAGATGAGCGTGTTGGCGGTGCCGAGATCAATGGCGATGTCGCTCGAGAACAAACCGCGGAAGCGTTTGAGAAACATGGAGGCGGGTACCTGTGCGCAGACGCGTGTGATGGCTCAAAACAAGGAACTTTAACAACCGGCCTTAACCGGTTCAACGGCCAAAGGCTTTGTGATAATGTCGCTGGCCCCTATTGTAGCCGCGAAAGAACCATGGCGCTGACCCGGCAGGAAGTCCAGAGAATCGCCCACCTCGCGCGCCTGGCGATCAGCGAGCCGGAGGCGGCCGCCTACGCCGAGTCGCTCAGCCGGATTCTCGGTCTGATCGAGCAGATGAACGCCGTCGATACCACCGGCATCGAGCCGATGGCCCACCCGAACGACGCCGGTCTGCGGTTGCGCGCCGACGTCGTGAGCGAGCCGAACCAGCGCGAGAAGTTCCAGGCCGTCGCCCCGGCGGTGGAGGCCGGTCTGTACCTGGTGCCCAAGGTCATCGAGTAGGGCGGCATGCACACCAAGACCGTGGCCGAGCTCGCGGCCGCCCTCCGCGCGAAGCAGATATCGAGCGTCGAGCTGACGCAGCTGCTGCTCGCGCGCATTAATAAGTACAAGAGCCTCAATGCCTTCATCACCGTCGAGGCGGACAAATCGCTGGCACAGGCCAAGGCGGCCGATGCGCGCCGCAGCAAGGGCGACGGCGGTCCGCTCACCGGTGTGCCGATCGCGCAGAAGGACATCTTCTGCGCCGACGGCTGGCTCACGACCTGCGGTTCGAAGATACTGTCGAACTTCGTCGCGCCCTACGACGCGACCACGGTCGAGCGGTTCAATGCCGCCGGCATGGTGTGTCTCGGCAAGACCAACATGGACGAGTTTGCCATGGGGTCGAGCAACGAGACCTCTTATTACGGTCCCGTGCGCAATCCCTGGAACACCGACACCGTGCCGGGCGGCAGCTCCGGCGGCTCGGCCGCCGCGGTGGCAGCGTGCCTCGCCCCGGCCGCGACCGGCACCGACACCGGCGGCTCGATCCGCCAGCCGGCGGCGCTCACCAATCTCACGGGACTGAAGCCCTCCTACGGGCGCGTGTCGCGCTACGGCATGATCGCCTTCGCCTCGAGCCTCGATCAGGGCGGCCCCATGTGCCGCAGCGCCGAGGACGCAGCGCTGCTGCTCGGCGTCATGGCCGGTTTCGACCCGCGCGATTCGACCTCGGTCGATGCGCCAGTGCCGGATTACGCGCGCGAGCTCAACCACGACATCACGGGTCTGCGCATCGGTCTGCCGAAGGAGTATTTCGACGAAGGATTGAATAGCGAAGTGGCGCGCGCCGTCGAGGCCGCGATTGCCGAGTACAAGAAGCTCGGTGCCGAGGTCGTGGAGGTGTCGCTGCCCAACAGCCAGCTGGCGATCCCCTGTTACTACGTGCTCGCCCCGTCCGAGGCCTCGAGCAACCTGTCGCGCTACGACGGCGTGCGCTACGGCTTTCGCGCCAGGGAATACCAGGACCTCATCGATATGTACTGCCGCACCCGTGCCGAGGGCTTCGGGGCGGAGGTCAAGCGCCGCATCATGATCGGCACCTACGCGCTGTCGGCCGGCTACTACGATGCCTACTACCTCAAGGCGCAGAAACTGCGCCGCCTGATCGCCGAGGATTTCAAGCAGGCGTTCGAGGCCTGCGATGTCATCATGGGGCCGACCTCGCCGAGCACGGCGTTCAAGATCGGCGCCAAGAGCGATGACCCGGTGGCCATGTATCTTTCCGACATCTACACGATCTCGGTCAACCTCGCGGGGCTGCCGGGCATGTCGATCCC
>CAZVUN010000204.1:0-3691 GCA_964629975.1 uncultured Acidiferrobacteraceae bacterium
TTAATAGCGCGGTTGACCGGGGCGCGCGCTACCTGGAACGGCGGCGCGCGGGCGAGCGCGCCGCCGAAACGCACGGCGCGCTCACCCGCGAGTTCCTGCGTGACCACGGCTTTGGCGACTAGCCGCCTCGGCCGTTAGGGTGCTCAGCGCGTGGTCGCTTCCTGCCACCACTCCGGCATCGCCGCCACGACCTCGCCCGACTTGTGCAGGGCGTTGGCGGTCTCGAGCGCGGCCAGGCCGGGCGGGGTCTTGAGCAGATAGACGTTCGGGCCGATCTCGAGCTTGCGCACGATCTCGAGGCCGCGCCCGGCCGCCCAGCGCCTCGCCTCGTCTTCGCTCCACGCCGGGTTGAGGTAGACGATCACGCCGCCCGGCAGGGCGCGCAGGCGCCCGCTCTCGTTCGCGCTGTCGTGGAAGACCGGCGAGACGCTCCCCGCGGCCGGGGCCGAACGCACGGCCGCCAGTGCCGCCTGGGCATCGCCGTCCACCCGCCAGATGCGCGTCGCGCCGCGGCCGCGCGGGACGGGCTGTGCGCCCGGGCGCGCCTGGCGCACCGCGCTCGTGCCCTCAGCCGAGGCGTTGAATTCGGCGATGAGCTGCGGGTTGAGCCACACCGTGCGCTCGCGCCCCCCGTCATACCAGGTGTAGCTTTGCCCGAGAGTGGACGGCGCCGGTTCGCTCGGCTTCGGGGCCATGGCGGAGGAGGTGGCCGGCAGCGACAGACCGAGCAGCAGCGCGCCGAGCAGGGAGAGACTGTATCGTATGCGTTTCATGGGTCGTTGTTCCGTAGGAGATTGTTCGTTGTCTGCGTTCGTGACCACGATCACCATCAGCTCGCGCGGCCGTAGAACTTGAGGCTCCACGCGTTGATGTTGCCCGTGTCGCCGGCGGCGCCGTCGAGGACGCGCAAGGTCCAGGGGCCGTCGGCCGCCTCGCCCAGGTGCACGGCACTGCCGAACACCCAGCCGTCTTCGTAGCCGGGGCTGCACGCCACGGCAACCGAGCCGTCGTTGCACACATGGGTCTCGGCCAGAATGCTGACTACGCCATTCGGGCTCACCAGCGCGATGGTGAGGTCGCCGGCGTAGGTGTGATTCGAGGTGAAGGTGATCTCGATGAATTCGATCGCGCCGATGCCGCAGCCGCTCACCGTCACCTGATCCTGCGCCACCGAGCCGTCGTCGGGGATCGCTATGTTGACGTTACGGCTCGCGGTGCAGGTGAGCTCGGGGCCCACATTGGTCCAGGTCTTGGCGCGCGCGACCGCGGCGTCGGCATCCACGACCCCGAAGCCGTAGTGATGGTGGAAGACGTAGCTGCCGCCACCACCACCGGGGATCGCGGCGCCCATCTGCCAGCCGAGTCCGTCGTCAGCGTTGGCCGGATCGTTCGTGCGCGCGGTCTCCGCCAGGATCAGGCGCACGTCGCGCCAGCTGAGAGCGGGGTTGGCCTGCAACATGAGCGCCACGACACCCGAGACCACGGGCGTGGCGGAGGAAGTGCCGTTGAAGCACTGCGTGTAGTTGCCGTCGGCAAGCTCATCGGGATAGCCGCTCGTGCTAATGCCGTTGTCGTTGAATCCGGCCGAGCCCATGAGGTCAGTGGTGACGGTGGTGCGCGAGTTGTTGCAGAAGTCCCCCGAAGGTGCGCTCACCCACAGGTTCGCGCCGCGTTCGGAATAGCTGGCCTTCGTGCCATCGTCTTTCACCGCCCCGACCGCGATGACACCCCGGAAGTTCGCCTGCCCGTCGTAGTTGGAGTTGTCGCCGCCTTGGGCACCATTGCCCGCCGCCCAGACGTAGACCGTGCCCTTGCCGCCGCGGCCTTGTGCCAGGCCGGTCGCAACGGCATCGCGCCAGGGCTGGTCGGAGGCGAACAGTTGTCCGGATCCGTCCGGCGGTCCCCAGGAATTGCTCGACACCGCGACATTCGCGCTGTTGCGCGTCATGGCATCGGCTGCATTGCTGAGCGTCAACTGCTGCAAGAGATTGTAGCCGACGAGGCGCGCGCGGGGAGCCACACCCCGTACGCCAAGTCCGTTGTCATCGCGCGCCGCGGCCACCCCGGCCACGGCCGTGCCGTGCGCGGATTCCGTGTCGCTTGGGGTCGGATCGACAGTATTGGTGAGGTAGTTGTAGCTCTGGTTGGGCTCGACGTTGAACACGAGGTCCTCGTGGCCGATCTCGAGCCCATCGTCGATCACCGCGATGCGCACGCCATCGCCGCGGCAGGTCGTTGATCCGCACGCGTTCGACCAGGCCGGCTCGACGTTGGCATCCTCGCCGGCCTGAAGCGTGTTATTGAGATGCCACTGTGCGGTGTACAGCGGATCATCGGCTGCGGCGGCCGGTGCGGCGGAAGCTAGCGCCGACTCGCTGCTTTCGCCAGCGCTGTTGACGGCCGTGACCACGAAATAATACGTCGTGCCGTTGGTGAGCCCGGTCTTTACGAACGGCGTGCTCACCGCCGTGTGCTTCGTGCCGTTGGTCTTGTTCACGCCCGAGGTGGTGGCCATGTAGACGTTGTAGCTGGTAGCGCCGTTCACCGGTGTCCAGCTGATCGCAATGGCCTGATCGTCCGCGGTGGCGCGCACCACGGCAGGCGCTGTGGGCAGCGGCGATCCTCCGCCGCCTCCGCCGCCTCCGCCACACGCAGACAGCAACAAGGCAACGGTGGGCACGAGCAGTGCAAATCGGGCGAGGCATGGCATGCAGATAGCTCTCCGACGTGGGGGTGGGCCAGGCGCAGATTTTAAGTTGCGTGGCGGCACGCACCAAGTGTCAAGCGGCTGTGTCAGTCGCGCAGCGCCGGGCACTGCACCGCGCGCGTTGTTGAACGGCGCCATCTTCAGACGCGTAAGCCCTGCGTCAATCCTGACGCGGCGGTGACACGTGGCGAGCCGCGACGGGTCGCGGGGACAGGCGCCTCAACGGCGAGCGGTTACCACGAAGTTGGCGCTGGTCGTCGCCAGCAGCTGCGCCTTGCCATTCGTGTTCTGCATCACGAGCTTGGTCACGACGCGGTAGTTGCCCGCCGGGGCGTTGGCGGGAATCGGCAGCGGCACGGTCGCGACGTAGTAGCCGGTGGCGGGGAGCTGGTTGTCGAGGGTCTCGTTCTTCACGGCGATCAGCGTGCCGTCACCGGCGAAGAACTCGCGCGTCTCCTGAAAGCCGAGCGCGGTCTTCGGGATGCGCTGCAGATAAAGCTCCTTGCGCATCAAAAGGTGATTGCACGGTGAAACCTCGTCACGGTCGAAGCGCAGCGTGTAGTGCCGGGCGCGGGCGTTCTCGCCGGCGGGCAGCGGCTTGAAGTTGCGCGCCGCACTGTCCGAGTCACTGGCGGCGAGCCGGTAGACGGTGGTGTAGCGTGTGGTCTTGCGGCTTGCCTCGAACGCCGCGCAGGCGGACGGCGGTTCCGCCGTGCCCGCCTTCGGTGCGGTGGCCGCGGTCGGTGCGGGCGGGGCGCTGGCACACCCGGACAGCAACGCGAGCGCCAGTGCGCTGCCCGGCAGCCAGCGGCGACGGATGCCGGCAAGTGCGAGGATGGATGCGTCTTGCATGGCTAGTCTCCCCACGCCTGGCGCAGGCTGTCGTAGCGCTCGGGACTGGCAGTGCGCGGTGGCGGTGTGCTTGGCGGGGCGGGCGCGCGCTTGACCGGCGGTTTGGCGGCCGGCGCGCTTGGCGCCACGGCC
>CAZVUN010000205.1:0-3646 GCA_964629975.1 uncultured Acidiferrobacteraceae bacterium
GCCAAGAAGCTGCGCGGCGCGCGCGAGCACGCCGTCGGGGCCGGCCGCGGCCGCCAGGGCCAGGCGTGCGTACCAGCTCGGCGGGCCGGGGGTGCGCGCGAGCGCGATGAGGTCGGCCTCGCTCGCCTCAAACAGCGGCGAGCGCAGCACGCCGGCCAGGGCCAGATCGTCGTACGGGGCGAGCAGCAGGCGCAGCAGCTGCAGCAGGTCCTGCACCTCGAGGCTGTCTGCCAGGCCGCCGCTGCCGATGCCGACGTAGGGGATGGCGGCGTCGCGCAGCGCCTCCTCGTAGGCATAGGCATGCGTGCGGTCGCGCAGCAGGATCAGGAAATCGCCATAGTCGAGGGCGCGCGGCTGCGCGGCATCGTGCACGCTCTCGCCCAGCAGGGCGCGGATCTGCGCGCAGATGAGATCGCCCTCTTCGCGATGGCGCAGGTCCTCCGCCACCTGGCGCGGGCTGCGCAGCGGATCGCGCAGGCGCGCCTCGGCGGGCGCGGGCGGCGCGGCGCGCACCAGCGGCAGCACCTCGACGTGGCCCCAGCGCTCGGTGTGGTGCGTGTCGTGGGCGTGGAATTCCGGCAGGGCAAAGCCGCTGACCTCCGCCTCGCCCGCTGCACCGCTGCGCGCGCCGAATATCAGGTTGACGAAATCGATGATGGCCGGCGAGGAGCGCCACGAGATGTGCTGGCCGAAGAGTTGCGCCTGCATGTGGCCGGTGAGCCAGTCGCGCGCGGCGCGAAACAGCGCCGGCTCGGCGCGCCGGAAGCGGTAGATCGACTGCTTCTCGTCGCCCACCAGGAACACGCTGCGCGCGCGCTCACCGCCGCCTGCCGCCATCTCCGCGAGCAGCGGCTGCAGCAGGCGCCATTGCGTCGGGTTGGTGTCCTGGAACTCATCGATCAGCAGGTGATCGATGCGCTGGTCGAGCTTGTATTGCACCCATTCGGCGTGCTGGCTGCGGTTGAGCAGCCGGTAGGTGGCCCATTCCAGGTCATCGAAATCGAGCAGCGCCTGCCCGGCCTTGAGATCCTGGTAGGCCTCGAGCAGCCACTGACCGCACACATACCAGGCGCACGACAAGGCATGGGTGCGGCGGCGATTCTCGCGCGCGCGCAGCGCGCGCAGTGCATCGCCGAGCTGCTGGTGAGCCGCGAGCAGGTCGTGCGCGCCGGCCTCGCCCAGGCGCTGGCGCATGGCCTGGCTCTGCTTGAGCGCGCGCAACGTACCGTCCTGCGTGAACAGGGCGCGCCACAGCGCGGCGAAGGCCGCTTGCGGGTCGAGCGCGAGCGCGGCCTCGATCGCCGCGGCACGCTGGCGGAAGCTGACACCGTCGAGACGGGCGAGCTGGGCGGCATAGCGCGCGAACCCGGCGCGCTGCTCTGGCGCGAGCGCAAACGGCACCGGGGGGAGCGCCCCGATGTCCAGGGTGGCGGCGAGCTGCGCGACGGCGTAGCCGGGGGGGTCGGCCTGGTCTTCGGTGTAGGCCCACCAGTCGCTGCGGTGCGTCAGGAATTCCTCGAGCGTGGCGCGCAGCGCCGCCGGGCTGGCGCAGGCCGTGAGCAGGACCGCCGCGGCCTGTGCCAGCGGTGCGTCGGGCGCCTCGGTGAGCGCGCGATCGAACTGGCGCCAGGCGGCGTCGCGCAGCGCGCGCGTGTCCTCCAGCAGCTCGAAGCCGGCCGGCACCTCGGCCTCGAGCGCGAAGCGCCGCAGGATGTCCTGGCAGAACGCGTGGAACGTGGTGGCACGCAGCGGCGGCTCGGCCTCGAGCAGCTGCTCGTACAGGGCGCGTGCCCGCGCGCGCAACGCCGCGTCGGGCGATTCGCCGATCTCGGCAAGCAGGCTATCGCACGCCGCATCGTCCGCGGTCGCGAGTTCGAGCAGGCGGCGCCGCACGCGCTCTTCGACCTCGGCGGCGGCCTTGCGCGTGAAGGTGATGGCAAGGATCGCGCCCGGCGCCACCCCGGCGAGCAGCAGGCGCAGGATGCGACTGGTGAGCAGCCAGGTCTTGCCGGTGCCGGCATCGGCATGCACCACGGCATTGTGTGCCGGGGCAGCGGCGGCGGCCGGATGCACGCGGTTCATGGATCGGGACCGGCGCGGCGGCGACGCTGCTCAGGCGGCATGCGGTTCCTCGCACCAGTACTCGCGCCGGCACAGTGTCGGCATGTCGCAGCGCGCACAGGTCTCGGCATCGCCCCACGCCGGCAGTGCGGCACCGTGCTCGAGGGCGCGTTTGACGGACAGCAACCGGGTGGCGACCGCCGTGCGCAGCGCCGCGAGCTCCGCGCCGTCGACCTGCAGGCGCGCATCGACGCCATCCGGCTGCAGGCCGAGATAGGTCACGTTGACCACGCCGTCGGCGAGCAAGGCGTAGTGCGCAAGCTGTGTGCTCTCGCCGCTGTCCACCGCCGCGCGTTCCGGCAGGGCGCCGGTCTTGTAGTCGATCAGGCCGAGACCATCGGCGCTGCGGTCCACGCGATCGATGCGCCCGGTGAGCTGCAGCGTGGTGGCGCCGTCGGTGAGCGTTCGCGTGAGCGTCAGTTCGGCCGCTTCCACCTGCCAGTGCTGGGCGCGCTCCACTGCCCAGTCGAGATAGGCGTCGAGCTGCGCCGTCCAGCGGTTGAGCCAGGCGCGCGCCAGCGCACTGCGCGCAACATCCGGTGCGAACACGGCCTGCGTAATGGCGAGCAGCAGGGCGCGGGCCGCCTCGCGGGTCGCGGGCGTGAGCGGCGTGCGCCACGGACCGGGCAGTCCCGGTGCCCCGTGGTGAAAGGCCTGCAGAATCCGGTGCACGCGCTCGCCGTAGTCGGCCTTCTCGAGCTCCTCGGCGAGCGGTTCGCTGCGGCGCAGGCGCAGCATCGCGCGGCAGAAGAACTGGTACGGGCAATCGATCAGGGCCTGATGGGTGGCGGCACTCCAGGTCGCGGGCAGCAGGTCCGGCTCGACCGCCACCCGCGCCGGCGCGGCCGCGCGCGCCGGCAGCGCACTGCGCCGCGCGAGCTCGGTGTCAGGGTGGCGCAGCAGGGCCGCAAGCACCTCGTCGCGCAGGTCGTCGCGGTAGGCGAGGGAGTGAAACGCCTGCAGGCGCGCGAGCCACGGGCTCGGCGCGAGCGCCTCGCCGTCACGTTCGCACTGGTGCGTAATGAGCAGGCGCGGCGCCGCCTCGAGCAGGCGGCGAAAGTCGTGCAGCGCCTGCGCGCGCTGCTCGCCCGCGCGCGCCAGGCCGAGGCGCGCACGTACGCTGTCGTTGAAGAACGGCAGCAGCGGGGCGGCACCCGGCAGGTGCTCGCGCGTGGCGCCGGCGATGATGAGCGCGTCGAAGCGCGCGAGCGCGCTGTCCGAGAGCGTCATCAGCTCCACGCCGCCGCGCGCACGCGGCGGATGAAAGCGCCGGTGCTCGAGCTCGCGCTGCAGCCAGGCGCGCAGGCCGGGCCAGTCGAGCTGCACATCGGCCGCACCGAGCGCGTCCGCCAGCTCGGCGAGCATGTCGAGGATGGCGTTGCCGGCATCGTCGTGCGCGTAACTGGCGCGCAGCCCAAGCGGTTCGAGACTGGCATCGAGGGCGGCGAGCAGGCGCGTGGCCGGTTGCGCCGTGGCGCGCGCCAGCGCGCGCAGCAGCGCCGCCGCCGCCTCCACGGTGTCGAGC
>CAZVUN010000206.1:0-3519 GCA_964629975.1 uncultured Acidiferrobacteraceae bacterium
GCCGGCACCGGCCGCGGACACGCCGGTGGTCACGGTGCCGGAGCCGAAGGCCGACGAGCCGAAGTAACGGCCGGCCCGGCCGGCCGCACCCATGCCGCACCTGCTGGTCGCGCTCACCGCGCACGGCTTCGGGCATGGCGCCCAGACTGCCGCGGTGGTCAACGCCCTGCGCGAACTCCGGCCGGATATCACGCTGACCCTGCGCACCACGCTGCCGCGCGCGTTTCTGCAGCGGCGCTTTGCCGGTGCGTTCACGCTCGTTGCGCAGGACAGCGACGTCGGCATGCGCATGGCCTCGGCGGTGGAGATCCGCCTGGAGGACAGCGCGCGTGCCTACGCCCACTGGCACCACGACTGGGATCGGCGCGTCGCGCAGGAAGCCGCATGGCTGCGCGCCCAGGCACCCGACCTGGTGCTCGTCAACGTGCCCTACCTGCCGCTGGCCGGCGCCGCCCGCGCCGGCATCGCCGCCGCGGCCATGAGTTCGCTCAACTGGGCCGACATCTATCACCACTACTTCCGCCAGCGCCCCGAGGCGGCACGCATCGAGGCGCAGATGCGCGCCGCCTACCACGCAGCGCGCGTGTTCCTGCGCCTGGCCCCGGCCATGCCGATGGATGACCTGCCAAATGCCGTGGACGTCGGCCCGGTGGCCAATGTGGGGATCAACCGGCGCGCGCAGATTGCACGCACCCTCGGCCTGGCTGACGACACGCGCCTGGTGCTGATCGCCCCGGGCGGCATCGAGCTGCGCTTGCCGATCGAGCGCTGGCCCGTGCTGCCGTCCATCCATTGGCTGGTGCCGCTCGACTGGGGCGTGCAGTGCCCCGGGGTCAGCGCGCTCGAAGCACTCGGCCTGCCGTTTACCGACGTGCTGTGCTCGTGCGACGCCGTGATCGGCAAGCCGGGCTACGGCACCTTTACCGAGGCCGCCTGCAACGGTGTGCCGATGCTGTACCTTCCGCGCGGCGACTGGCCGGAAGCCCCGCATCTCACCGCCTGGCTCGCTCGCCACGGCCGTGCCGCGCCGATCGGGCGCGCGCGCCTGGAGCGCGGGGACCTGGCCGCGGACCTGGCGGCGCTGTGGTCGCAGCCCGCACCGCCACCGGTGCACCCGCACGGCATCGCGCAGGCTGTGGAGCGGCTGCTCGAGCTGATGTAGGCGCCTTCTGCAAGATCGGTACCAGGGCCCGCGCAATAAGCACGGCTCATGTGCACATAGCGGCAATTGGCTGGCGGGCACGGGCGGCGCATCGCTACCATGGCCGGTCGGTCGGGGAGCCAGCGCCGCGCCCGTACAAAGAGCGCTGTCACCCGGCCCCGCCGATGTGTGCACTACAGGAGGAGACAATGCGAGTCAAAGACGTCATGACGACCGCCGTCAAGGTCGCCAAGCCGGATGATCGAATCCGCGATATCGCCACGGTCATGTGCTTCAACAAGATCAGCGGCATGCCGGTGGTCGATGGTGGGGGCAAGATCGTGGGGGTGATCTCGGAGAAAGACATCCTGCACGGGATGTTCCCGACGCTCGAGGACATGATGGAGAACCCGACCCTCGTGGACTTCGAGGCGCTCGAGGCCGAGTACCGGGACATCGTCAATCTGCGGGTGGCCGACCTCATGAGCCACCGCGTGTTCACGGTCGAGCCGGACATGCCGCTGCTGCGTGCCGCCTCGATCATGTTTCGCAACCGCATCCGCCGTATTCCGGTCTCCGACAGCGGTCGCCTGGTGGGCATCGTGAGCGTTGGCGATGTCCATAAGGCAATCTTCCAGAAAAACCTGACCCGCCCGGAATAGTTCGCGCCCGCCGGCGCCGCGGCCGCGCGATTGACCCTGCGCGGCCCGGTTCTTTATACTCCGCGCCCCTGAAAGGCGCGGAACGATCACTCCTGCGCAGTCGCCGGCCCCCTGGGCCGCGCTGTGGCCGGGGCCCTTCGCGCAACCGTCGCACGCGGCGCGCACGGGATCGGCTGTCGACCTAGCGTCCCCGTCCCCCGCGTCGTACCCGGCGGCGGGCTGCTCGTGCCGGTCCCGGGGTCTCCCAGTTCGCAGGGTCGTCAAGCGCAATGTTGAGGCAAGCCATCAAGCCGTTCCGTGCCGTGTTCCTCTGGCAGGCGCTTTCCACGGCGGCGCTGGCGCTGGTGGCGGGCTATCTGGCCGGCTGGCACGGCACGCTGTCGGCAACCCTCGGCGGCCTGATCGGCATCGCCGCGGGGCTGGCCTTCGTCATCGCCGTGGCGCTGTCGCGCGGCGGGTCGGCCGGGGCGATTATCGGCGCGGCGCTGCGCGCCGAGGCCGTCAAGATCGTGCTCACCGTCGCCCTGCTGTGGCTGGTGCTCGCCACCTACCGCGAGGTCGTGGCGGTCGGCTTCATCGCCGCGTTCGCGGTGTCGATCGTGATCTTCTCGCTGGTGGCGTTCGCACGCGTGCAGCAGGTGCACCTGGGCTGAGGCATGGCCGGCGGATCCGCGCTTACCCCGAGCGACTATATCAGCCACCACCTCACGCACCTCAGCGTGCCGGTGGCCGAAGGGTCGTTCTGGACACTGCACCTCGACAGCGTGGTGATCGCAGCCCTGCTCGGGGTCGTGGGGATCGGCTTTCTGTGGTGGGTGGCGCGCGGGGCGACCGCCGGTGTGCCAGGCCGCCGCCAGGCGTTCGTCGAGCTCGCGTTCGAATTCATCGACGGCCAGGTGAAGAGCGTGTTCCACGGCGAGCGCCACCGCTTCGTGGCGCCGGCGGCATTCACCGTCTTTGTGTGGGTGCTGCTGATGAACGCCATGGACTTCCTGCCGGCCGACCTCATGGCGCTGTTCTACGAGCACGTGCTCGGCCTGCACAACTGGCGCAGCGTGCCGACGGCCGACGTCAACACCACCTTCGCCCTCGCCCTGTCGGTGTGGGCCCTCATGATCTTCTACAACATCAAGGTCAAGGGGCTCGGCGGCTGGGGGCACGAGCTGTTCTGCTCGCCGTTCGGCAGCAACCCGCTGCTGTGGCCGGCCAATCTGCTGTTCAACCTGATCGAGTACATCTCCAAGCCCCTGTCACACTCGCTGCGTCTGTACGGCAACATCTACGCCGGTGAGATCATCTTCCTGCTGCTGTGGTTGTGGGCGGCAAGCGGACTGACCGGCACGCTGTTCGGCGCCGTGCTCGGCGCGGGCTGGGCGATCTTTCACATCCTGATCGTGATCCTGCAAGCATTCATCTTCATGATGCTCACGGTCGTGTATCTGTCGATGGCGCACGAGAGCCATTGACGCGGTTTCCCCTTTCACACTGACTCAACAAGGAAAATCCTATGGAAAAGTTGCAGATGTTGGCGATGATCCAGGCGTACACGAGCATCGGTATCGGGCTGATCATCGGGCTCGGCGCCGCCGGCGCATGCATCGGTGTCGGCATCATGTGCAGTCGCTTCCTCGAAGGCGCGGCGCGTCAGCCGGAACTGATGCCGACCCTGCAGGCGCGCGTGTTCCTGCTGCTCGGCCTGATCGACGCCTCGTTCAT
>CAZVUN010000207.1:0-3495 GCA_964629975.1 uncultured Acidiferrobacteraceae bacterium
CGATGGTGCCGACGTTGAGGTGCGGTTTGGTGCGTTCGAATTTTTCCTTGGACACAGCGAGCCTCGTTTAGCTTTTCGTCATCAACTAGGCGACCAACCTTCGATCACCGATCACAACAACCTGGAGCCCATAACCGGAATCGAACCGGTGACCTCTTCCTTACCAAGGAAGTGCTCTACCGACTGAGCTATATGGGCGCAATCGTCAAACTGGAGCGGGTGATGGGAATCGAACCCACATCATCAGCTTGGAAGGCTGAGGTTCTACCATTGAACTACACCCGCAGACCGCTCAAGGATGCGCCCGCAGAACCCGCGCCCGCCAACTCCGCCCCGGCGCCCGGCACGCGCGCGCCTGGCGCCTGTTATCTTGGTGGAGGGGGGTGGATTCGAACCACCGAAGGCAGAGCCGTCAGATTTACAGTCTGATCCCTTTGGCCGCTCGGGAACCCCTCCCGGAAAACGGAAAGCCGCGGATTCTCCGCGATCTATGCCCGCCTTGTCAATCGATATCTTTGATTTTTCCGGACAAATCTAGCTGCCGGCCTGCCCCTGTCGGATCAGATTCAGGGCCGAACCGGCCATGAACCAGGCGATCTGCTCGCGCGTGAGGCTGTGGTTGGCGCCAATCGTCTCGCTGCGCCCGTCGGCATGGGCAATGCGCACCTGCACCGGCACCCCGGGGCTCAGCTGCGCCAACCCGAGGAAAGTCAGGCGGTCATCCTTCTGGATCCGGTCGTAGTCGGCCGGATCGGCAAACGTCAGGGGCAGCACGCCCTGCTTCTTGAGGTTGGTCTCGTGAATGCGGGCGAAGCTGCGCACCAGCACGACGCGGCCGCCGAGCCAGCGCGGGCTCATGGCGGCATGCTCGCGCGAGCTGCCCTCGCCGTAGTTCTGGTCGCCGACCACCACCCAGCCCAGGCCCCGGGCCTTGTAGGCCCGGGCGATTTGCGGGATCGGCTCGCCGGTCTGGCCGGTCAGCACGTTGTAGCCGGTGCCCGGTTTGTCCGGGCTGAAGACGTTATTCGCCCCGGTGAACATGTTGTCGCTGATGCGGTCGAGGTGGCCGCGGAATTTGAGCCACGGCCCGGCGGGCGAAATGTGATCGGTGGTGCACTTGCCCTGTGCCTTGAGCAGCACCGGCAGGTCCCGATAGCCGGCGGTCTTGTCGACGGGCTCAAACGGCTCGAGCAACGCCAGGCGCTCGCTCGTCGGGCTCACCCTCACCTGCACCGATGCCGCCTCGGCCGCGGGTGCCACGTAGCCGCTCTCGCCGGCGGCATAACCCTGGGCCGGCAACTCCGCGGCCTGCGGTGCCGGCAGCTGCACGGTCCTGCCGTCGGCCGGGATGCCGTCCACCAGCGGATTGACATCGAGCCGCCCGACGAGCGCATAGGCCACCACCACCTCCGGACTGCTGATAAAGGCGTGGGTGCCGGGATTGCCGTCGTTGCGGCCCTTGAAGTTGCGGTTGAAGGAGGTGAGGATCGAGTTGGCCTCGCCCTTCGGGACATCGGTGCGCTCCCACTGGCCGATGCACGGCCCGCAGGCGTTGGCGAGCACCGTGGCACCGATCGCCTCCAGATCGGCGAGCAGCCCGTCGCGCTCGATCGTGGCGCGCACCTGCTCGGAGCCGGGCGTCACCATCAGCGGCACGCGCGCGGTCAGGCCCTGCTTCTTCGCCTCGCGTGCGAGAAACGCCGCGCGGCCGATGTCTTCATAGGAGGAATTGGTGCACGAACCGATCAGCGTGGCCGTGAGCCTCGCCGGATAGTTGTTCTTCGCCACGTCGGCCGCGAGCTGCGACACCGGCCGCGCGAGATCAGGCGTGTGCGGCCCGACCACCTGCGGTTCGAGCGTGGACAGATCGATCTCGACGATCTCGTCGTAATACTTCGCCGGGTCGGCGGCCGTCTCCGGGTCCGCCACCAGATGCGCACGCACGCCTTCGGCCAGCGTCGCCCACTCGCCGCGGCCGGTGGCGCGCAGGTAGTCGGCGCTGCGCCGGTCGAAGGGAAAGATCGAGGTCGTGGCGCCGATCTCCGCGCCCATGTTGGTCACGGTCGCCTTGGCCGTGGCCGAGAGCGACTCGGTGCCGGGGCCGAAATACTCGACGATCTTGTTGGTCCCGCCGGCCACGGTCAGCATGCCGGCAAGCTTCAGGATCACGTCCTTGCCCGAGGTCCAGCCGGAGAGTCTGCCGGTCAGACGCACACCGACGAGCCGCGGCCACAACAGCTCCCACGGAAATCCCACCATGACATCCACCGCATCGGCACCCCCGACGCCGATGGCTGCCATGCCGAGCCCGCCCGCGTTGGGCGTGTGCGAGTCGGTGCCGATCATCAACCCCCCGGGGAAGGCGTAGTGCTCGAGGATGACCTGGTGAATGATGCCCGAGCCCGGCTTCCAGAACCCCATGCCGTACTTGGCCGCGGCCGAGGCGAGAAACTCGTACACCTCCTTATTGGTGTCCTCGGCGACCGCCAGGTCCTTGATGGCGCCGACCTTGGCGCGGATCAGGTGATCGCAGTGCACTGTCGTCGGCACCGCCGTCTCGGGTTTGCCCGCCGTCATGAACTGCAGGATCGCCATCTGCGCGGTCGCATCCTGCATCGCCACGCGGTCGGGATTGAGCTGCACCGTGGTCTTGCCGCGCTGCGGCAGGCCCTCGACCTTCGGGTCGAGATGCGCGAACAGGATCTTCTCCGCCAGCGTCAACGGCCGCCCCACGCGCTGCCTGACCGCGGCCATGCGTGCGGGCAGGCAGCGGTAGTAGTTGCGAACCGTGGTAATGGCGTCGGCGGGATGTCGTTCCATGGGGTCGTGTGTCGTCGCTGAAATTCGATGGAGCCCGCAGAGGGACTTGAACCCCCGACCGCCTGATTACAAATCAGGTGCTCTACCAACTGAGCTATGCGGGCGAATGGCGCCAGTATAGCGCGGTGCGTGCCCGCGACCGTAGGGCCCTAGCGCGCGCCGGCCGGCTCGGGCTTCGCGGCGATCTCGCCGGTGCGCGGGCACGGCGTATCGGTCAGCCTGACCTCGGCGGAATCCCAGCGACGCTGGCGCAGGCTCGCCACGACATCCTCGCCCGGGCGCGCCGCCGGATCGACGCGCAGCGCCAGCCAGTGCGTGGTGCGGATCTGGTAGAGCGGCTCGATGCTCGCCTCGATGCCTTTGGCGGCGAGGGTCTTCATATGGCGGCGCGCATTGGCCTCGACCGCGAACACCCCGAGCGAGATCGCGTGCTGCATGCCCTCCTCCTGGATCAGCGCATGGTCGCGAAAGCCCTTCTGGGTGAGCTCGCGGCGCCTGGCCTCCGCCGCCTCCTTTGACGGCAACGGCGCCAGGTACACGCGATGGCTCGCCACGCGCCGCTGCTCCTGCGTCTCGCGCACGAACTCGACGCGCAGCTCGGCGAGCGCCGCCCCGGCCTTGTCGGCGGCCTCGCCGCTGGCAAACGGCCCGATGCGGTAGCAGGCCACACCCGCC
>CAZVUN010000208.1:0-3406 GCA_964629975.1 uncultured Acidiferrobacteraceae bacterium
GTGCGCGGCGGCGAGCGCCGCGAATTCGCGCTGCACCGACGCGCGCGGTTGCGCGCGCGCCTGCATGAACTCGTGCTCGAGCGTCTGGAAGAGCGGTTCGCGGTTCCAGGCGAACACCGCCGCGCCGTCCTGCGCGCCGGCCGGCCAGGCAATCGTGCACAGCAGCAGCGCGAGCGCGCGCACCCGCGGCCGGCAACGGCCACGGTGGGGGAGGGCGAAACCGCGGGGTCCGATCATGGCGGGCGTGTCAGGCAAGCCGCTGGGTGCCGAGCGGCAGCGCGTCGCGCGACGCCGCCTATTATGCCGGCGGCGCCGCGCGCGCGGAAACGGTGCGCCCGGCGGGTCGGCGCTTGGTCGGGCGCCGGCCCCCCGGCTATAGTCGCTGCGAGGCAACAGTGGCGCCGCGCAGGCGGCGGGGCAGGGAGGTGCGGCCATGTTCGAATCCGCCAGGCGTCAGCTCGCCGAGGTGTTGCTCCTGACCGCACTGCAGGGCGCCGGCGCCGCGTACGCCCAGACCTTCGTCGTCGACAATACGCTCGATAGCACCGACGCCAGCGCGGGTGATGGCATTTGCGCCGACGCCGCCGGCAACTGCACGCTGCGCGCGGCCCTGCAGGAGGCCAACGCCCTGGCCGGGCCCGACACGATCACCCTGCCGGCCGGCCTGTTCCAGCTCACCCTGAGCGGCGCCGGCGAGGACGCCGCGGCCAGCGGTGATCTCGACATTCTCGAGGACCTCACGGTCAACGGCGCGGGCGCGAGCGCCACCCTCATCGATGGCGGTGATCTCGACCGCGTGTTCGACGTCGCGCCGAACGGTGCCTCGCTGACGCTCGCGCTCAGCGGGCTCGGCGTACGCAACGGCAAGGCCACCTCCGCCGCCGGCGGGGCGCTGCGCATCAATCTCGGCGCGGTGACGGTCGCGGACAGCGCCTTCACGGACAACAACGCCGGGACCAACGGTGGCGCCATCTTCAATGCCGGCACACTCAGCCTCGCGCGCAGCACCGTAAGCGGCAACGTCGCCGACAGCAGCGGCGGCGGCCTGTACAACGCCGGCAACCTCACGCTCAGCAACAGCACCGTGAGCGGCAACAGCGCGACCGACGCCGGCGGCGGCCTGTACAACACCGCGCTCGCCACCGCCAGCGTGCTGCACGCGACGATCGCGTCCAACAGCGCGACCGCCGGTGGCGGGGTGAGCAATGGCGGCAGCGTCACGCTGCAGGGCGCGCTGCTCAGCGCCAACAGCGGCGGCAATTGCAGCGGCACGATCAGCTCGGCCGGCAGCAACCTCGACAACGGCACGAGCTGCGCCTTCGCCGGGGCCGGTGACCTGAGCGCGGTCGATCCGCTGCTCGGTGCGCTCGCCGACAACGGCGGTCCGACCGCCACGCATGCGCTCGCCAGCGGCAGCCCGGCGATCGACGCGGCCGCCAGCGGCGGCTGTCCGGCCACCGACCAGCGCGGCGTGGCGCGGCCGGTCGACGGCAACGGCGACAGCCTCGCCGCCTGCGACATTGGTGCGTTCGAGGCCACCGCCCCGGTCGATCTCGCCATCAGCAAGCAGCACCAGGACGAGTGCGTGGGGCTCAACGATCACGTGCTCTACACCATCGTCGTAACCAACAACGGTCCCGGTGCCGCCACCGCCGTCACCGTCACCGATAACCTGCCCGATGGCGTGACCCTGGTCAGCACCACGCCGGCGTGCGGCCAGAACGGCAACACCCTGACCTGCGTGCTCGGCAACCTCGCGGCCGGCGCCAGCGCCACGCTCAGCATCGACGTGACCGCCGACAGGGTCGCGCAGTTCACCAACACCGCGAGCGTGCGCGCCGCCGAGATCGACCCGAATCCCGCCAACAACAGCGCCGAGGTGAAGACCCGGGTCAACTGTGCCAAGGGTTGCTTCATCGCCACCGCCGCCTACGGCTCGCCGCTCGCGCCGCAGGTGCAGCAGCTGCGCACGTTCCGCGACCGCTACCTGCTGCCTTACCCGTTCGGGCGCTGGCTGGTCCGGCAGTACTACCGCGTGAGTCCCGCGCTCGCCGAGTGGCTGCGCCAGCGCGAGGACATGCGCGCGCTGGTGCGCGCCGCCCTCGCGCCGGCAGTGGCGGCGGCCGCGTTGGCCAACGACCTGTCTGGCGCCGGGGCGCGCGAATGACGCGGACTGCCCGCGGGTGGCGTGGATAGTCGTGCGTGCGCGCCAGCTTCCGCCGCCGTCCCGGCGCGCGCCGCGGGTCAGTCGCCGGCGACGCAGCGGTTGCGCCCGGCCTGCTTGGCGCGGTAGAGCGCGCGGTCGGCGCGCTCGAACACCGCCTCCGGCGTGTCGTCGTCGCGGAACGCGGCGTAGCCGACCGACACCGTCATCGGCACGCGCACGCCGCTGTTCTGGAAGTTGGCGCGCTCGACCGTCACGCGCAGCTTCTCGGCCACGCCGCCGAGCGCGTCGTTGGCGGTGTGCGGCAGCACGATCACGAACTCCTCCCCGCCGTAGCGCGCCAGCAGGTCGGTCTCGCGCAGCGCCTGCTTGAGCACGCGCGCGATCAGCGCCAGCGCCCGGTCCCCGGCCTTGTGGCCGTAGCTGTCGTTGATCTGCTTGAAGCGATCCACGTCCACCACCAGGAGCGCGAGCGGCGTGCGATAGCGCCTCCACGCGGCATGCTCCTGGGCGATGCGCTCCTCGTAGGCCGCGCGGTTGGCCACACCGGTCAGGGCATCGATGAGCGCCTGGCGATGGCGCTCCGCGAGATCGGTGCGCAGGCGCGCGGTCTCCTGCTCGACCGCGTGCAGGCGCGCGGTCACCGCCTGCAGCTCGCTGCGCAGCCGCTCCTGGCGCTCGGCCTCCTGCTCGCGGTGGCGATCGAGATGCTGGCGAATGTCCTCGAGCCGGTGCTGAATCGCCGTCTTCAGGTCACCGAGGCTCGCGGCCGCGCGCACGCTCGACTCGATGCCGCTCACCTGCGCCATGACCGCCGAATCGAGTGCGCGCCCGCTGTCCAAACCCGCCTGGCGTTCGTGCTCGGCGCCCTGCAGGTGGCGGTCGAGCTCACCGAGGCGCTCGGTCAGCTGGCGCAGAAAGCCTTCGAGCTCGCTCTTCTCTTGCTGGGCCTGGCGGCTCATGTCCGCGACCAGGCGCGCGATCGCCTCGAGCCCCTGCGGCCAGCCGCCCGTGTCGGTGAGCAGGCGCTCGCGAATCTGCCGGGCGCGCGCCTGGAGCGCGGGCGGCACGTCGATGTGATCGAGCAGCTTGAGCAGCGCGCCTTCCGAGCTGGCGGCCGCGCCGGCCGGCGCGGGCGCGGTTGCCGTCGCCAGCAGGCGCGCCAGCTCGGCGAGGGTCTGCGCCGTCACCTCGCCCGTGGCCGCGCGCAGGCGCTCGCGCAGTTGCTCGGCGGCGTCGCTG
>CAZVUN010000209.1:0-3368 GCA_964629975.1 uncultured Acidiferrobacteraceae bacterium
GCCACACCCGCTGCGCCTCGAGCGCCGCCGCCTCGGTGCGGCCCGCGGCGATGCTCGCGGCCATCTGCGCGGCCGCCCGGATCTCACGCGCGAGCGCCCACAGCACCAGCGCGGGCTCCACGCCCTCGGCACGCAGCGCCGCCAGCATGCGCACGATCTGCTCGCCGCGCCCGAGCAGGCAGGCGTCGGCCAGGGTGTACACGCTGAAGCGGGCATTGTCGCCAAGATTGCCCTCGATGTCATCCACGCTCACCGGCGCGGCGGCGCCTGCCGGACGCTTGAGCAGCGCGAGCTTGTCGATCTCCTGGGCCGCCGCCAGCAGGTTGCCCTCCATGTGGTAGGCGAGCAACTCGGCCACGCCGGCGCCGGGTTCAAGCCCGCGCTCGCGCATGCGCCGCGCGATCCAGCCGGGCAGCTGTCCGGCCTCGAGCGCATACACCGCCACCACCGCCGCGACCGCGGCCAGCGCCTTGAACCACCGGGTCTCGCGCGCGGCCTTGTCGAGCTTGCCGCACGACACGATCAGCACCACGTCCTCGGAGGGCGCGGCCGCGAGCTCGCTCAGCACGCGCGTGCCGGTCTCGCCCGGCTTGCCGCCCGGCAGCCGCAGCTCGAGCAACCGGCGCTCGGCGAACAGCGACAGCGAGCGGCAGCTCATGGCGAGCGCCTCCCAGTCGAACCCGGGCTCGACCGTGAACACCTCGCGCGCACCGAAGCCGCGCGCGTGTGCCGCGGCGCGGATCGCACCGAGCGCCTCCTCGATCAGCAACGGCTCCTCGCCGTACACCAGATACAGCGGGCGCAGGCGCTCACGCAGGTCGCTCGCGAGTTGGGCGGCGCCGAGTTGCATGCGGCTCACGCCCCCGCCAGGGCGCGACTGAGGCGGCGCAGGATCTGCTGCACCGCGTCGCGGCGCATGGCGGCCTTGAGCTCGTCTTCCTCGCGCTCCTTGGCCAGCACGTTGGCCGGGTCAAAGGTGTAGTCGCGCAGCAGCCGCACCGTCTGGCTGGCGAGCAGCTCCTTGCCGTGCGCGTCGAGGAAACGGAAGCTCACCTCGTAGCGCAGCAGGTACTCGCTCACGCGCCCGCTCGAGCCGACCGACAGCACGCGGCTGTCGCTGCGTTCGCCGGAGAGCTCGAGCTGCGCGGCCTCGTCGGTCTCGACGATGGCGACCCCCGCCTGGGCGCGCAACGCGCTTTCCATCTCGAGCTTGAGCGGTTCGTAGGCGGCGCGGCTGTCGGCGACACGCACACGCACCTCCGGGATCGCGGCTGGCCACTCGGTCGCGCGCGTGCCGCGCAGGTGAAAACCGCAGGCCGACAGCAGCAACGACGAGTGCAAGAGGAAAAGCGTCAGGAACCGCAGCGCGGCATGCGTCCGTCTCGACGTTTCGACGGTCATGGTCGCCTTCACGCCACCACGAGATTGAGCAGCTTGCCGGGCACGTAGATCGCCTTCTTGAGCTGCTTGCCGTCGACGTGGCGCCGCACCGCCTCGTCGGCCAGCGCCTGGGCGCGCACCTGCGCCTCGTCGGCGGCCACCGGCACCGCCACGCGCCCGCGCAGCTTGCCGTTGACCTGCACCACGATCTCGAGCGTGTCCTGCCTGAGCGCAGCGGCGTCGACCGTCGGCCAGCGCGCGTCGATCACCGCCTCACGGTGGCCGAGCGCCGCCCACATGGCGTGGCAGACATGCGGCACGATCGGCGCGAGCATGAGCGTGATCAGTTCGAGCGCCTCGTGACGCACGGCGCGCGCCGCGTCGTCGGTGGCGTCGAACCGGCCGAGCGCGTTGGCGAGCTCCATGACCGCGGCGATGGCGGTATTGAAGGTGCGGCGCCGGCCGAGGTCGTCGGTCACCTTGGCGAGCGTCTGGTGCGCGAGGCGGCGCAACTGCGCCGCGGGTGGCGGCAGATCGGCGCCGGCGCGCGGCGCCGGCAGCCCCGCGGCCACGTGCTCGGCGGTGAGCTTCCACAGGCGCTTGAGAAAGCGGTTGGCCCCGGCCACGCCTTCGTCCGACCATTCGAGCGTCATCTCCGGGGGGGCGGCGAACATCATGAACAGGCGCGCGGTGTCGGCGCCGTACTGCTCGATCAGGGCCTGCGGATCGACGCCGTTGTTCTTCGACTTCGACATGGTGCCGATGCCGGCTGATTCGACCGGCTGGCCGTCGCTCTTCAAGACCGCGCCGATGCGCTTGCCGGCGCTGTCGGTGCGAACCTCGACATCGGCCGGGTTGAAATACTGAATACGGCCGCTCGCCGGTTTGCGGAAGAAGATCTCGTTCAGCACCATCCCCTGGGTCAGCAGGCGGGCGAACGGCTCGTCCCCGGTCACCAGACCGCAATCGCGCATCACCTTCCACCAGAAGCGCGAATAGAGCAGGTGCAGGATGGCGTGCTCGATGCCGCCGATGTACTGATCGACCGGCATCCAGTACGCGACGCGCGCGTCCACCATCGCGCGCGCGTTGTCCGGGCAGCAATAGCGCGCGTAGTACCAGGACGAATCGACGAACGTGTCCATGGTGTCGGTCTCGCGCCGCGCGGCTGCCCCGCACTGCGGGCAGGTGCAATTGACGAAGTCGGCGCGCTTGTTAAGCGGGTTGCCGGCGCCATCCGGCACGCAGTCCTCCGGCAGCACCACCGGGAGGCTCTCGTCCGGCACCGGCACGTCGCCGCAGGCATCGCAATGGATAATAGGTATCGGGCAACCCCAGTAGCGCTGGCGGGAAATACCCCAGTCGCGCAGGCGCCACTGCACCTGCTTGTCGCCGAGGCCCTTGGCCTTGAGGTCGGCGGCGATGGCCTCGACCGCGGCGGCGTGGGCAAGGCCGTCGTACTTGCCGGAATTGACGCAGCGCCCACGCTCCTTGTCGGCGTACCAGTCGGCCCAGGCATCGGTCGAGTACGTCTCGCCCTCGACCGCGATGACCTGTTTGATCGGCAACCCGTACTGCCTGGCGAAGTGGAAATCGCGCTCATCGTGCGCTGGTACCGCCATGACCGCGCCCTCGCCGTAGCCCATGAGCACGTAGTTGCCGACCCACACCGGAATGGACTCGCCGGTGAGCGGATGCGTGACGCGGATGCCGGTCGGCATGCCCTTCTTTTCCATGGTGGCAAGATCGGCCTCCATGACGGTGCCGCGCTTGCACTCCTCGATGAAGGCCGCGAGCTCCGGGTTGGTCTTCGCCGCGTAGGTCGCCAGCGGATGCTCCGCGGCCACCGCGCAGAAGGTCACCCCCATGATGGTGTCGGCGCGCGTGGTGAAGACCCAGAGCTTCTCGTCGCGGCCGTCGAGCCTGTACGGGAACGCAAACCGCACGCCGACGCTCTTGCCGATCCAGTTGGCCTGCATGGCGCGCAC
>CAZVUN010000210.1:0-3366 GCA_964629975.1 uncultured Acidiferrobacteraceae bacterium
GGCGTGCGGCGATCCGGCCGCTGGCGGCGCGCGGCTGGGTGCAGCCGCAGGCACGCGACTGCCTGCGCCCGCATGCGCGGGCCGCGACGCCGGCGCCGCTGCTGACCGAAGCGCAGCAGCGCGCCGTCGACGCGATCCAGGGCGCACTTGGCGGGTTTCGCTGCTTCCTGCTGCACGGCATCACCGGCAGCGGCAAGACCGAAGTCTATCTGCGCGTTGTCGAGACGGTGCTGGCGCGTGGCCAGCAGGTCCTGGTGCTCGTGCCGGAGATCGGCCTCACCCCGCAGCTGGTGGAGCGCTTTGCCGCGCGCCTCGGGGGGCCGATCGCGCTGCTGCACTCCGGCCTGTCGGACGAGGAGCGCCTGTGCGCGTGGCTCGCGGCGCGCGAGGCGCGTGCGCCGCTCGTGCTCGGGACGCGCTCGGCGGTGCTGGCACCGCTGCCCAAGCTCGGGCTGATCGTGGTGGATGAGGAGCACGACGGCTCGTACAAGCAGCAGGACGGCTTCCGCTATTCGGCGCGCGATCTGGCCGTGATGCGCGCCTCACGCGCGGGCATTCCGGTGGTGCTGGGCAGCGCCACGCCGTCGCTCGAAAGCCTGCAGAATGCACGCGCCGGCGCCTACCAGCTGCTGCGCCTGCCGCAGCGCCCCGGCGCCGCCGTGCTGCCGACGGTGCGCCTGCTCGACATGCGCCGGCTCAAGGTCGCCGACGGCCTGTCGCCGCCGCTGCGCGAGGCGCTGGCGCTGCGCCTGGCGCGCGGCGAGCAAAGCCTGCTGTTCCTCAATCGCCGCGGCTTTGCCCCGGTGTGGATGTGCCGCGACTGCGGATGGCTCGCGCCGTGCGCGCGCTGCGATGCACGCCTTACGCTGCACCGGGCGAGCGAGCGGCTGCGCTGTCATCACTGTGGCGCCGAGGCGCCGGTACCGCAGGTCTGTCCGGGTTGCGGCGGGACGCGCCTGCACGCCCATGGTGCCGGCACCGAACGCATCGAAGCGGCGCTCGCCGCCAGCCTGCCGCAGGCACGGCTCGAGCGCATCGATCGTGACAGCACACGGCGCAAGGGCGCCCTGGAACAGAAGCTCGCGCGCGCCACGCGCGGGCAGGCCGACATCCTGATCGGCACGCAGATGCTCACCAAGGGCCATCACTTCCCGGGCGTGACCCTGGTCGGCGTGCTGGACGCCGATCAAGGCCTGTACAGCAGCGACTTCCGCGCGCCCGAGCACCTGTTCCAGCAGATCCTGCAGGTCGCCGGGCGCGCCGGGCGCGCCGACCGGCCGGGCGAGGTGCTGATCCAGACCTGGCATCCGCAGCACGCGCTGTTCGCGGCCCTCGCGCATCACGACTATGAGGAATTCGCCGACTTCGCCCTGGCGGAGCGGCGCGCCGCGCGCTTTCCGCCGTTCAGTCATCTCGCGCTGCTGCGTGCCGAATCACCGCAGCGCGGTACGGCGTTGCGCTTCCTTGCGGCCGCGCGCGCCCATGCCGAAGGCATCGGGCAGGAGGTCGAAATCTTCGATCCGGTGCCCTCGCCGATGGAACGCCGTGCCGGGCGCTTCCGCGCGCAGCTGCTGGTGCAGGCCGCGCAGCGCGCGCCGCTGCATCGATTCCTGCGCGAGTGGCTGCCACGCGTGGCCGGCGAGGCGCTCGCCAAGCGCGTGCGCTGGTCGCTCGATGTCGATCCGCTGGATCTTTCCTAGGCGCGCCGGCGGAACCAGCCGGTAAGACTGCGGCGCGGTTGCGTGGCGGGCAGCACCTCGTGTGACAGCTGCTCGCTCAGAAAGCACACGAGCGTGCCGCCGAGCGGCAGCACGTCACGGTACGCGGCATCGGCCGCGGCGCTGGCATACAGGCGCAAGGCCCCGCCCCAGTCGGCCTGCCAGGTCTCGTTCAGGTACACGACGCACGACACGGTGCGGCGGCTGTCGCCGTGGAAACGATCGATGTGGCGCCGGTAGCGGCTGCCGGGCGGGTAGAGCGCGAAATGGCATTCAAAGTCGAGCAGCCCGAGGTAGAGCTGCGCGTTGAGCGCCAGCCGCAGCGCCTCCAGCTGCGCGAGGAAGGCGCGCTGCGCATCGCTCGCCGGCTCCTCCAGCCACAGGATGTGATCGCCGCGCACCTCGGGACGCAGCGCGCGCGCGGCCGCGCGCCCGATCGTGGCCGGGCGCAGCCGCCCGGCGCGCTCGGCGTCGCGCGCCTCGGCGGCGAGCGCCTGCACCAGCTCGCCCGGGAGGAAGCCAGGCTCGATGCTCACAGCATCGCGCGCCAGCGCCGCGACCACGCGCGCGCAGACCTCGGTGTTCATGGCGCGCGTGCGACCAGCTCCGGCACGTCGCGCCCGCTGCCATCGGCCACCAGGCGGTACACGTCCCACAGCTGCTGCGGCCCGTGGCGGCACAGGCCGTAACGAAACGGCATGGTGCGGCCACTGAGCGCAAAGCGCAGGTCATTGAACCATACGCACAGGCGCTCACTCGCCGCGTCGATGCGATACACCGCCGGAAACTGGGCGAAGTGCCGGTAGCGCGCAAACGCGGGCGTGTGCCAGACCTGCTCGGCGAGCTGCGCCTGCATCGGCGTGTCGCCGAAGCGCGCCACGCGCTGCCAGGCGAGCGCGCCGGCCGGGCGGTAGGCGGCGGCCACGCGCCGCAGCCAGAAGGCGTCGGCCGGCGGCTCCACCGGCGCCGTGCGCGCGATCAGGTTGACGTAGGCGAGGTGGTAGCTGCGCGCGTCCTCCACAACCACCATCCAGTTGAACGGCGAGAACGGTTGCGGCAGGGCGTGCACGCGCGCCGCGTGCCAGCCACGCGCGCGCGCATACTGCTCGCCGAGCGCGACCGCCCGGGTATGCAGCACGCCCTGGAAGCCGACGTACAGTGCGAGCACGAGCAGGGCGAGCAGTGCTGCGCGCCGTGGCGCTCGCCACCACGCACACGCGAGCAATCCCGCGACGATGATGGCGGTGAAATACGGATCGATGATGAACGTCGCCGGCCAGGCGGCGCGCCAGTCGGACAGGGGTGCCAGCACCATGGTGCCGAAGGCGGTGATGACATCGCCCAGGATGTGTGCCGCGATGCCGAGCGCGATGACCCGCACGATGTCGCGGTAGGCGTAGCGCCGCCGCGCGAGCCACCACACGAGCAGGCCCAACCCGGCGGCCCACAGCGGCAGCATCACGACCGAGTGCGTGATGCCGCGGTGGGTGGCGAGGTAGGTGAGCGGATCGATGAAGTGCGCGACGAAATCGCTGTCCGGGAACGCCGCCGCCCAGAAGCCGAGCCAGGCGCGGGTGCGCGCGGGCAGGGCGCGCGCCCGCGGGATGTGCGGCTCGGTGGCGCGCGCCACGAGCGCACCGGACAGGGC
>CAZVUN010000211.1:0-3192 GCA_964629975.1 uncultured Acidiferrobacteraceae bacterium
CTCGGCGTGCTCGCCGTCGCGCGCGGTGCGCTGCCGCCGGCGCGCGGCGACGCGGCGAGGCGGCACGATGCGGGTCGCGCCTCGCACTCAGTACCTCGGTTTCATCTTCTCGCGCAGCGCCTGCACGAACGACAGCACCTTGGCGCGGTCGATCTCGCGCGGCGACTCGACCTTGCGGTGCCGGTACTCGTCCCGGCGCGCCTCGGCGCTCGCCGCCTCGCGCAGCCGCGCGACCATCGGGAAGCGCTCGTCGGTGCCGACGACCGCCTTCACCGCGCGCAGAAAGGCCGCGTCCGGGAAGTTCTGCAACTGGTCCCAGTACACCGCGGCCCGCTCGACCGACAGCTCAACCGCGTAGGCGGCGGCGAGGTAGGCCATTCCCTGCTGGAAGGTCTGCTTTTCCATCCTCAGGTCCGTGATCGGGGCGTCCCTGCCCCACCACTCCATCGCTGGCTCCGAACAGCGTTTGCAACGCGGCAACACTGGCGGCGATGCGCCCCTTCTCGCCGCGGGTGTGTGGCAACGGCACGATGTCCACGTGCTCCTCGTCCTCGAAGCCCCGCGCGCGCAGCCAGCTCGCGGGGTACGGGATGAACTGGCCTTCGTCCTTGCGCCACTGCACCGAGGCCTTGGCACGCTCCACGGCCGCGAGGATCGCGGCGACCAGCTCCTCGCTCGGCTTGAGCGCACGCCACGCCTTCCAGGCATCGCCCTTGTTGCGCTTCTTGGGGTATATCGCCCAGAAGCGCTCGAAAGCCGCAAGCAGGCCGTGCTTGGCCTGCGGCCCTCGGTTTGATCCGATCACCGACGATTCCGTGAGACTCCCTGCGCGCGGTGCGTACTCTGGCGCTGCCGGCTCTGCGGCCGCTCCTGCGCATCCTGCGCCCGCGGCATTCGCACATCCCTGTGCAGCACAAGAGAGTGGTTTGTTCTCTGGTATGTTCATGGTCTGTTCTATGCCCCTTACCGTTTCGGTAACCGTTTTAGTTACCGAATCGGTAACCGTTTTGGTTACCGGTTTGGTAACCGTTACCGGATCGGTAACCGTTACTGATTCGGTCACCGTTTCCGGCACGCTTAGCAGATAGCGACAGGCCCGCGACCGCCCGCCGTTGCCCTCCTTGCTCAGCCACCCGAGCGCCACGAGGCGCGAGGTCGCCACCGAGATCCGCGCCTGCGGCAGCCCGGTGAGCGCGGCAAGCAGCCCGCGCGACGGCCAGCAGCGGCCGGCCGGGTCCTTGAAGGCGTGCAGCGCGATCAGCACCCGCAGGTCCCGCAGCGTGAGCCTCGTGTCCTTCAGCGCCTCGATCGGCAGGATGCAGAAGCCGCCACCGCGCCGTCCCTGGCGCGCGGCCCTCGCCTCGATCCGATCGGCGAAGCCGCCACCGCGCCGTCCCTGGCGCGCGGCCCTTGCCTCCTTCCGGCCGGCGAACCGCGGGCCGGCCATGCTCAGGCCGCCTTGGCCGCTCTCGGCGTCCTTCCTTCCGCGGCACTCGCGCGTCCATGCGCGTCGTCGCGGGTCTCATCCAACAGCTTCCCGGGCGGGACCTTGAGCGCACGGGCCAGGCGCAGCAGCAGCGGCACCGTGACCGCGGTCTTGCCGGCCTCGATCCGGCTGATCTCCGACTGGTCGCGGTCCACCAGCTCCGCGAGCCGCTTCTGCGTAAGGCCTGCGCGGATGCGCGCGGTACGAATCGCCTTCATGACACCTCCATGATGTAACAACATTGTCTAGGATGTAACAGCATATTTCAATGCAAGCGGAAAATATGATTTATCGGCATAACTGGTCTAGAATTGCCGCCGACAACAATCAGAGGGGGTAAGCGGTCCGCCCATGCCGACCGGCACCATCAAGGAAGCGCTCAGTGTGCGCCTGCGCGCCGCTCGCCAGGCCGCGGGCCTGACACAGGCCGAGCTTGCCAAGCGCGTCAAATCCGACCAAGCGCTGCTCTCGCGCATGGAGCGTGGCGAGGCCATCGGACGGCCTGAGCTACTGCGTTCCCTCGCGCGCGAGCTCAAGGTGAGCGTTTCATACCTGCTCGGCGAGGACACGAGCGAGCACGCCGCCCGCGAGGCCATCGCCGGCGATCGCAAGATGCCCAAAGGTCTGCGCGACCTGGCTGACGACGATGGCCTCATCAAGGCCATGCGCATCACCGCCCGCGAACTCAAGACGCTGGCTTCCATTGATCTCCCGGGGTCCGTGAGCAAGGACGGGTACGTGCAGCTGCTCGTCGCGATCCGGGCCGTGGCCAGGACCTGAGCCGGGCATGCCCGCGCCGGCGCGCGCACCCGCAGGAGAGCATGTGCGGACGGTTCACGAACTCGACGCCGCCTGAGGTCTTCGCCCGACTGTTTCGCGCGAAGCAGGGTGTGCTCGCCCTCGCGCCGCGCTACAACATCGCGCCCTCGACCGACGTGCTCGCCTGCCGCGAGACCCCGGAGCGCGGGCGCGAACTCGTGCTGCTGCACTGGGGGCTCGTGCCGTCCTGGGCCAAGGACCCAACATCCGGCTACCGCATGATCAACGCGCGCGCCGAGACGGTCGCCGACAAGCCCGCCTTCCGCGCCGCCTTCCGCCGCCGGCGCTGCCTCATCGCCGCCGACGGCTTCTACGAGTGGAAGCCGGGCGCGCCGAGGAAGCAGCCGTACTACCTCCGGCTCAAGGGCGGTGAGCCGTTCGCCTTCGCCGGGCTGTGGGAGCACTGGGAACGGGAGGGAAAGAGACTCGAGTCCTGCACCATCCTCGTCACCGACGCCAACGAGCTCGTGGCGCCGATCCACGAGCGCATGCCCGTGATCCTGGCGCCGCAGGACTACGACCGCTGGCTCGATCCCGCGCAGCAGGAGCCGGCAGTACTTCGGCCGCTGCTTCGGCCCTACCCCGCCGGCGAGATGGAGGCCTACCCCGTGAGCACCCTCGTCAACAGCCCGAAGAACGACCGGCCGGTGCTCATCGCGCCGGCGCCGACGGGCAATGGCGGTCAACAACCGTGAATTCATGCGCCTGTCTCCCTACGCGAGCCCGGCAACGGCCGGGGAAGTTCCGTGACCGGATCGTGACTGACATGGGTCACAACCCGTACAATTCGGTCCGTTTCAGACAAGTTTGCGCGGAGCCAGTGCGCGTAACTTGTTGAAACAACGTTAGCCCCGAACGAAAGACCCGCCTCCTAAGCGGCAGGTCGC
>CAZVUN010000212.1:0-3163 GCA_964629975.1 uncultured Acidiferrobacteraceae bacterium
CTGCCCGCGGACGCCTACGTGGACGCGCTGCTGCGCGACCTGGAACACGACCTGCCGCGCGTGTACGGCCGCACGGTGCGCAGTGTGTTCATCGGCGGCGGCACACCCAGCCTGTTCGCGCCGCAAGCGATCGAGCGGCTGCTGTCCGGCATCCGCGCGCGCATCGCGCTCGCACCGCAGGCCGAGATCACGCTCGAAGCCAACCCGGGCACGACCGACCGCGAGCGCTTTCGCGGCTACCGCGCGGCCGGCATCAACCGCCTGTCGATCGGCGTGCAGAGTTTCGATGACGCCCTGCTCGTCGCCCTCGGGCGCATCCACGACGCCGCCGCGGCGCACGCTGCCGCCGAGGCGGCGCGAGCCGCCGGCTTCGACAACGTCAATCTCGACCTGATGTACGGCCTGCCCGGCCAGACGCTCAAGCAGGCATTGAGCGATGCGCGCGCGGCGATCGCGGCGGCCCCGACGCACCTGTCGGTCTATCAGCTCACCCTCGAGCCCAATACCCTGTTCGATGCGCGCCCGCCGCGGCTGCCGGATGAAGACACCGTGGCGCAGATGCAGGAGGAGTTGGAGGCGCTGCTCGCGCAGCACGGCTTTGCGCGCTACGAGGTCTCGGCCTACGCACGGCCCGGCCACGTCTGCCGCCACAATCGCAACTACTGGGAATTCGGCGACTACCTCGGGCTGGGCGCCGGCGCGCACGCCAAGATCAGCGCACCCGGGGACGCTGCGCCCCTGGTAGTGACGCGCCTGTGGAAGCTCAGGCGCCCGGAGGACTACCTCGCGCATGCCGGCACGCCGCAGGCACGGGGCGGCGTGAGGCGCGTGGCCGAGCGCGATCTGCCGTTCGAATTCATGCTCAATGCCTTGCGTCTGACCGACGGCTTCGCACCCGCGCTGTTCGCGGAGCGCACCGGCCTGCCGCTCGCGGCCATCGAGGCGCAGCTCGCCGCCGCCGCGCGCCGCGGCCTGCTCGAGCGCTCGGGCAGGCGGATCACGGCGAGCGCGCTCGGGCGGCGCTTCCTCAACGATCTCGTCGCCTCCTTCCTGCCGGACGAGCGCAGCGCGTGCGGAGCGCGCCGAGCTGGCGGCTGACGCGCCGCCCTTCATCGAGGCCAATCGACCCTTCGTCGGTGCGCGTTTTCACCACGCTTTGAGCGGCGAAACGGCCGGTGCTAGCATGCGCGCCGCTCGCGCCACCCTGGCACGACCTGCAAAGGAGAACGACCCATGCACCACAAGCTGTCGCGTAGTCTCTTGGGCCCGCTGGCGGCGGCCGCGTTCCTGCTGAGCCCGCTGGCGCACGCCGCCGGCATGTACGCCGGCGCCAAGGCCGGTTTCATGCTGGCCGACACCGAGAATCAGGACACCGCGCTCAACCTGGGCGGCGTGTTCGGCATGACGCTCGCCGACCTGGGGCCGAAGACCGGTACGTTGAGCGCCGAGGGCGAGCTCAGCTTCACGCTCATCGACGGCGACCGGCCGGGCGGCGGTGATTGGGACGTGAATACCCTCGGCGCCTATGCGGTGTATCGCAGCGCCGGCGACATGCACCTCAAGGCCAAGGCCGGCCTGTTGTGGGTCGACACCAATTACGGCAACAGCGTCACCGAGCTGTCGGTGGGCGTTGGCGGGGGCTGGCGCATCAGCAAGGACATGACGCTCGAGGTCGAATACACGACGATCGACGACAACATCGACATGTTCAGCATCGGGGTGAATTTCCACTTCTAGTCGCCGCGCCGCACGCGCGCGTGCGGCGCTTACACGTGACGGCGCGCGGCGCTATAGTCGGACACGCCGATGACCGCACGCCGCTCCATCTTCACCCGCCGCAGCTCGATCCGCGCGGTGTTCTTCCTGGCCGTGGCGCTCGCCGTGGCCTTCGCCCTGTGGGGGCTGCCGGGCGAGCGGCCGCGCTACGCGCCGGACATCGAGCTCACCCTGTTCGATGGCACGCGCATGGCGCTCGCCGGCGAGCGCGGGCGGCCGCTGCTCGTGACCTTCTGGGCGAGCACCTGCCCGCCGTGCGTCGAGGAGCTGCCCGATCTCGTCGCGCTCTATCAGGACCTGCAGCCGCGGGGCCTGCGGATGGTTGCGGTCGCCATGCCGTACGACCCGCCCAACTACGTGCAGCAGTTCCGCGACCGGCACCGCGTGCCGTACCCGATTGCCCTCGACCTCGATGGCCAGGCGGTGCGTGCCTTCGGGGTGAGCGTCATTCCCGTGGCCTACGTGATCGCGCCGGACGGGCGCATCGAATACAGCCACACCGGCAAGCTCGATGGCCAGCGGGTGCGGCACCTGCTCGCGCCCTATCTTGCTGCCGCCCCGGCGCGCTGAGGTGCGTGGCTGCGGCGTTTTGACGCCTGTCATTGATTTTTCGCCGCTTGACCGCTATTTAGGCGCCGGACGTTTCGAGACAGGCGACGCCGTAAGAATCGCCTGCGACACCAGGGGGACGGGGAGAGCACTACAACCTGGAGCGTCGCATGACACGAACCCTTCTGCTCGGGGCGCTGCTGCTCGGTGCGCTGCCCATGGCGAGCGCGCACGCCGAGCTGTACACGCGCGAGCAGGCGATCGCCTACGCGCTCGCGCACAATCCGGAGCTGCGCGCCCTGCGCGAGCGCTACCTGGCGGCCGATCAGCGCCGGGCGGCGGCCGACGGCGCGCGCCTGCCGCAGGTCGGCCTCAGCCTGTCGGCGCGCACCAGCAACAACGCGCTCGACGCCTTCGCCGACAAGCTCAACACGCGCAGCGTCACCACGCCCGACTTCGATCCGGCGCGCCTCAACGACCCGGGCTACAGCGAGCTGTACATGGGGCTGCTCGGTCTGCGCTGGCCGGTGTACACGGGCGGGCGCGTGAGCGCGCAGCTCGAGGGCGCAACCGAGACCGCCAAGGCGGCGCGCCTGCAATACGAGCGCGCGCGCGAGCTGACCGCACACCACACGCTGCGCGCCTATCTCGGCGTGCAGCAGGCCGAGCTCGCGCTCGCCATCGCCGACGACGCGGTGGCGGCCGCTGCGGAGCACGCCCGCACCACGGCCGATCTGGTGCGCGAAGGGCGCATCGTCACCTCCGACAAGCTCACCGCCGAGGTCAACCTCGCGGCCATGGAATCCGGCCGCGCCCAGGCGCGCGCACGCGTGGAGCG
>CAZVUN010000213.1:0-3054 GCA_964629975.1 uncultured Acidiferrobacteraceae bacterium
GCCATGCGCTATGCCGCGCTCGACGGCGGCAAGCGCGTGCGCGCCTGCCTGGCGTACGGCGCGGGCGCCGCCCTGGGGGTGGCGCCGGCCGCGCTCGACGTGCCGGCCTGCGCGCTCGAGCTGATCCATGCCTACTCGCTCGTGCACGACGACCTGCCGTGCATGGACGACGATGACCTGCGCCGCGGCAAGCCCACCTGCCACCGCGCCTACGACGAGGCGACCGCGCTGCTCGTGGGCGATGCGCTGCAGACGCTCGCCTTCGAGATCCTGGCGCACGACCCGCAGCTCGCCGTCACCCCCGCGCAGCGCCTGGCCATGATCGCGACCCTGGCGCAGGCGAGCGGCTCACTCGGCATGGCCGGCGGGCAGGCCATCGACCTGGCTGCGGTCGGCACGACGCCCGCCCTCGCCGCGCTCGAGGACATGCACCGGCGCAAGACCGGGGCGCTGATCCGCGCCGCGGTCCGCCTGGGCGCGCTGGCCGGTAACCCGGCAGCCGAGCAGGACGCGGCGCTCGACCGGTATGCCCAGGCCATCGGACTGGCGTTCCAGGTGGTCGACGACATCCTCGATGTCGAAGGCACGGCCGAGGCGCTCGGCAAGAACCCCGGGGTCGACGAGGCCCGCCACAAGCCGACCTACCCGGCGCTGCTCGGACTCGCCGGCGCGCGGCAGCGTGCCCGGGAGCTGCACGCCTTGGCCCTCGAAAGCCTGCGCCCCTTCGGCCATAATGCCCGGTTCCTGAGCGAGCTTGCCGACTACGTGATCGAACGCACCCAGTGACCGTGGACGCGCGCCCCGACTATCGCCTGCTGCCGACCATCGATTCCCCGGCCGATCTTCGCAAGCTGCGTGTGGACGAGCTGCCGGAGCTGGCCGGGGAGCTGCGCCGCTTCCTGATCGACACGGTGTCCCGGACCGGCGGGCACCTGTCCTCGAGCCTGGGCGTGGTCGAGCTCACCATTGCGCTGCACTACGTGTACGACACCCCGGAAGACCGCCTGGTGTGGGACGTCGGGCACCAGAGCTATCCGCACAAGATCCTCACCGGCCGGCGCGACCGCATGCCGACTTTGCGCCAGGCCGGCGGCATCTCCGGTTTTCCGCGCCGTTCGGAAAGCGAATACGACACCTTCGGCGTCGGTCATTCCTCGACCTCGGTGAGCGCGGCACTCGGCATGGCGGTGGCGGCGACGCGTACCGCCGCCAAGCGCAAGGTCGTGGCCGTGATCGGCGACGGCGCGCTGTCGGCCGGCATGGCGTTCGAGGCGCTCAATAACGCCGGCGACACGCACGCCGATGTGCTGGTGATCCTCAACGACAACGACATGTCGATCTCGCCCAACGTCGGCGCCATGTCCAATTACCTGGCGCGCATCCTCTCCGGCCGCGCCTTCACGCGCGTGCGCGAGGGCGGCAAGACCGTGCTGTCGACAATGCCGCCGATGCTCGAGTTCGCCAAGCGCTGGGAGGAGCACGTCAAGGGCATGTTCGTGCCCTCGACACTGTTCGAGGAGCTGGGCTTTCAGTACTTCGGCCCGATCGACGGCCATGACCTGCCGACGCTGGTGCAGACGCTGCGCAACCTGCGCCGCCAGAAAGGCCCGCGCTTCTTGCACATCGTCACGCGCAAGGGCAAGGGCTACGAACCGGCCGAGGGCGATCCGTGCGTCTACCACGGCGTGACCCCCTTCGACCCGGCCACCGGCAAGATGGAAAAGAAGCCTTCGGGCAAGACCTACACGCAGGTGTTCGGCGAGTGGTTGTGCGACATGGCCGCGCGCGATGTGCGCCTCATCGCCATCACCCCGGCGATGCGCGAGGGCTCGGGGCTGGTGGCGTTCTCGGAGCGCTACCCCGACCGCTACTTCGACGTCGGCATCGCCGAGCAGCACGCCGTCACCTTCGCCGCGGGGCTTGCGTGCGACGGCATGAAACCGGTGGTGGCGATCTACTCCACGTTCCTGCAGCGTGCCTACGACCAGCTGATCCACGACGTGTGCCTGCAGAACCTGCCGGTGCTGTTCGCCATCGACCGCGCCGGCGTGGTCGGCGCCGACGGGGCCACGCACGGCGGGTTCTTCGATCTCTCGTATCTGCGCTGCCTGCCGAACATGACGATCATGGCGCCGGCCGACGAGAACGAATGCCGGCAGATGCTGTACACGGGATTCCAGTTGAACACCCCGGCGGCGGTGCGTTATCCGCGTGGCAGCGGCCCCGGCGTGGCGGTCAATGCCGAGATGCGGGCACTGCCGCTCGGCAAGGGCGAGGTCCGCCGCCACGGCAAGAACATCGCCATTCTCGCCTTCGGTACCATGCTGGCGCCGGCCCTCGAGGCCGGCAACGCCTTCGGCGCCACCGTGGTCAACATGCGCTTCGTCAAGCCCCTCGATGCGGATCTCGTCATCGAGCTCGCGCGCAGCCACAGCCTGCTGGTGACGGTCGAGGAGAACGTGGTGGCCGGCGGCGCCGGCGGCGCAGTGAACGAAACCCTCGCCAGCGCCGGCATGACCACGCCGGTCGTCAATCTCGGCCTGCCGGATGTGTTTCCCGAGCATGGCGACAGCCGCGTGCTGCTCGGGCAATTCGGCTTGGACGCGGCCGGTATCCGCCGTACGATCCTGCGCCATCTCCCGCAAGGGCTCACCATCCGGACTGACGCCGGCCAAGGTTGACTGTTTCACTCAACTTTAGGTAAGGTGTCGGTCCCACGACGACACTCACGAGAACTGGCTATGCACGTTACCCAGCCCAAGAGCCAATCGCTGCCGATCGCCGACGTCCAGAGCACCCCGGACACCCGCCGCCTGCCGATCGACAAGGTCGGCATCAAGGACATCCGCCACCCGGTGGTGGTGAAGGACCGCTCGCAGGGCGTGCAGCACACCATCGCCAACTTCAACATGTACGTGGAGCTGCCCCACAGCTTCAAGGGCACGCACATGTCGCGCTTCGTCGAGATCCTGAACGCCCACGACATGGAGCTGTCGGTGGAATCGTTCCGCACCATGCTGGCGGAGATGACCGAACGCCTCGAGGCCGAGACCG
>CAZVUN010000214.1:0-2992 GCA_964629975.1 uncultured Acidiferrobacteraceae bacterium
GCGTGGCGCTGTCCATGCTGCCGCCGCTGGTGCTGATCTTCCTGGTGCTCGGCACGATCTTTTTCGGCATCGCCACGCCGACCGAGGGCGGGGCGCTCGGGGCGCTCGGCGCGCTGGCGCTCGCTGCGGCGCACCGGCGCCTCGATGGCGCGCTGCTGCGCCAGGCGATGGACGCGACCGCCAAGCTCACGAGCTTCGTGCTGTTCATCCTGATCGGTTCGACCGTATTCGCGCTCGTGTTCCGCGGCGTCGACGGCGATCGCTGGATCGAGGGACTGTTCGCGGCGCTGCCGGGCGGGGTGCTCGGCTTTCTCGTGATCGTCAACCTGCTGGTGTTCGCGCTCGCCTTCTTCCTCGATTTCTTCGAGATCGCCTTCATCATCGTGCCGCTGCTCGCGCCGGTCGCGGCCAAGCTCGGCATCGACCCGATCTGGTTCGGCGTGCTGCTCGGGCTCAACATGCAGACCTCGTTCATGCACCCGCCGTTCGGCTTCGCGCTGTTCTACCTGCGCAGCGTCGCGCCCAAGGAGGTCCGCACCACCGACATCTACTGGGGGGCGGTGCCGTTCGTGCTGATCCAGGTGCTAATGGTGGTGCTGGTGCTGGCGTTCCCGCAGCTGGTCGGCCACGCGCCGGCGGCGGATGACGGCGCGCGCCTGGAGATCGAGCTGCCGGCCAATCCGTAGCGCGGGCCGCGCCCCGGACCGCCGCGCGGCGTCGTGCTAGCGCGCGCTGTACAGGAAGTTGGCGTAGCTCGCCTCGGCGAGCTTGAACCATTGCACCGAGTTGTCGAGGAACTTCTTCCACTCGACGTAGATGCGCTTGAACGCCGGGTTGCGCGCGGCCTCCTGCGCGTAGAGGTCGAAGGCGATCTTGCGCGCCGCCGTCATCATGTCCGCGGGGAAGGCGTGCAGCCTGACGCCGTGCTTGAGCAGCCGCGCGAGCGCCTGCGGGTTGCGCGCGTCGTAATCGGCCAGCATCTGGCCGTGGGCCTCGGCGGCGGCGACCTCGAAGGCGGCGCGGTACAGCGCCGGCAGCTCCTGCCACTTCTTGAGGTGCACGTAGAAGGAGATCTGCGGGCCGCCTTCCCACCAGCCGGGATAGTAGTAATGCTTGGCGATCTTGTAGAAGCCGAGCTTTTCATCGTCATACGGGCCGACCCACTCGGTGGCATCGAGCGCCCCGCGCTCGAGCGCCGGATAGATGTCGCCACCGGCGAGCGTCTGCGGCACCACGCCGAGCTCGGCCATGATCTGCCCGCCCAGGCCGGGGATGCGCATCTTGAGGCCCTTGAGGTCGGCAACCGATTTGATCTCGCGCCGGAACCAGCCGCCCATCTGCACGCCGGTCGAGCCGCCCGGGAAGTTGATGAGGTTGTGCTCGCGGAACAGCTCGCGCGTGAGCTTGAGGCCGCCGCCGGCGTACATCCAGGCATTCTGCATGCGCGCCGTCAGCCCGAACGGCAGGCAGGTGTCGAAGGCAAACGCCAGGTTCTTGCCGACGTAGTAGTAGCTCGCGCTGTGCCCGCACTCGACCGTGCCCTGGCTCACGGCGTCCAGCACCTGCAGGCCCGGCACGATCTCGCCGGCGGCGAAGGCGCGGATCTGGAACTTGTCGCCGGTCAGCTCGGCGACGCGCCGGCACAGCTGCTCGCCGGCGCCATAGATGGTGTCGACGCTCTTGGGGAAACTCGAGGCCAGGCGCCAGCGTACGCCCGGCAGCTCGGCGGCGCGCGCCGCGCTAGCAAACCCGGCGAGCAGTCCGGCGCCGGCGCCTTTGAGCAGGTCACGTCGTTGCATGGGGGTGGGGCTCCTCGCGGCACGCGCCAGCGCATTGTGCCGCAAGGCCGCACGCGCGCCAATCGGCGCGGCGCGCGGGCTACTTGGAGGCGGTGACGCGGTTGCGGCCGGCCTGCTTGGAGGCGTACAGGGCCTGATCGGCGCGCGACAGCAGCTGCTCGAGGTCCTCGCCCTTCCTGAACTGGGTGACACCCATGCTGATCGTGACCTTGAGCTTCTTGTTGTCGCCGATCGGGGTGCGCGCGTTGCCGACCGAGGTGCGGATGCGATCGACGATCTTCTTCGCCTGCGCCAGGTTGGTGTGTGGCAGCACGATCAGGAATTCCTCCCCGCCATAGCGGCCGACCTTGTCCGGCATGCGCAGGCTGTCGGCCAGAATCGCGGCAGTGTTGACCAGCACCTTGTCGCCGGCGTCGTGGCCGTACTCGTCGTTGATCGGCTTGAAGCGGTCGATGTCGGCGAGCGCGATGGCCAGGGGCGTGGCGTAGCGCTCGGCCTGCGCCATGGCGTCGAGCAGCGCCACGGTGATGCCGCGGCGGTTCATGCAGCGCGTGAGCGGGTCGGTGATCGCGAGCTTGCTCATGTCCTCGGCCCGGCTTTCGGCCTCGAGGCGGCGCTGGTATTCGCGCCGGATCGGGCGCAGCACCAGCCAGTAGATCGGCGGGGCGATGAGCAGCGACAGGATGGTCGCATCGAGCAGCGAGGCGACCAGGCTGTGCCGCTCCATGAGGCCGACCGCCGCGAGCAGCGCCATGCTGATGAGCTCCGCCACGATGGTGATGCCGATGATCACGGCCATGGTGCGGATCGCCACGGTGGTCTCGTGGCCGTTGCGATTGGCGAGGGAGTCTGCGGCTTGCATGACGGTCCGGGTCGATGGGTTGCAGGCTGGGTGGCGCGTTGTGCCGGGGGCTCGGCGTTTGGCTCTAACTATAGTGCACGCGCACGCGCCGTGCTGGCGCGGCGCCGGGCCGTGCACAGCGGCTTGTATGGGCGCATCAGCCGAGCTGCTGGAGATTGGCGTAGGCGAGCACCAGCCATTTCGCGCCGACCGCTTCGAAGTTGACGTGCACGCGCGCCTGGCTGCCCTGACCCTCGTAGCGCAGCACCACGCCGTCGCCGAACTGGGCGTGCCGCACGCGCCCGCCCAGGCGCAACCCCGCAGCCGGTGCGCTGGCGGCGCTACCTGCCCC
>CAZVUN010000215.1:0-2971 GCA_964629975.1 uncultured Acidiferrobacteraceae bacterium
CCGCGCTCGAAGCCGACATCGATGCCGGCCACGCGCCGCACGCGCCCGAGGCGGTCGCGCCTGACGACCCGCTCGCGCAGCGCCTCCTGCACGGCGCGCGCCTGCGCCACCGTGGTCGGCCAGCGGCGCAGGGCGTCGGCATCGCCCGCGCGCGGCACCCTCTGGTGCACGCGTGCGCCGGGAAGCCTAGAGGTTCTCGATGGCAAGCGGCACCACGCCATCGGCCGGGGTAAAGCCGAACACGCGCGCATAGAACGACAATTCCGCCGCGAGCGCACGCTCGACGTTCTCGGCGCGCCGAAAGCCGTGCGCCTCCTCCTCGAAGGCGACGTAGGCCACGGCAACGCCCCGGGCGCGCAGCGCCTCGACCATGCGTTCGGTCTGCGCCGGGGGCGTGACCTTGTCCTTGAGGCCCTGGAAGAGAATCACGGGACAGGCGAGCCGCTCGACATGGTGGACCGGCGAGCGCTCCCGGTAGCGCGCGCGCTCGGCGGGATACGGTCCGACCAGGCGATCGAGATAGTGCGCCTCGAACTTGTGCGTGTCGCGCACCAGGGTCTCGAGATCGCTGATGCCGTAGTAAACGGCGCCGGCCGTGAACACCTCGTGGAAGGTGAGCGCGCACAGCGCCGTGTAACCGCCGGCGCTCGCGCCGCGGATCGCGAGCCGCCGGGGGTCGGCGAGACCCTGGGCCACCAGGTAGCGCGCGCCGGCCACGCAGTCCTCGACATCGGCCACTCCCCATTGGCCGTCGAGCGCGCGCCGGTAGGCGCGCCCGTAACCGCTGGAGCCGCGATAGTTCACGTCGAGCACCGCGAAGCCGCGGCTGGTGAAGTACTGCACCCGCAGGTTGAGCGCGCTCGAGGCGGCCGCGGTCGGTCCGCCGTGCGCCAACACCAGCAGCGGCGGCCGCTCCTCGGCGGGCGCGGTGAAGTCGCGATTGCGCGGCGGGTAGTAAAAGGCATGGGCGGTGGTGCCGCCGCGGCCCGGGTAGTCGACTGCGTGGGGCGTGCTCAGGTAGCCCGGGTCGAGCTCGACCGTGCTCGAGCGACGCCGCACGCGCAGGCGCCGGCTCGCCAGGTCGAGCTCGACGATCTCGGCGGCGCGCGTCGGCGCGGCAGCGACGAACCAGGCGCGCCCCTGCCGCGCGCACAGCTGGTCCACCTCGGTGTACGGGCTGTCGAGCGCGGTGAGCGCGCCGCGCGCCGCATCGAGCAGTCCGAGCTGCCAGGTGCCGTCGCGCCCGCAGGCGCACACGATCTCGCGATCCGATGCGAATGCGTAGTTCGACTGCCCGAACACCCAGTGCGGCAGCGCGAACTCGGCGGCCATCGGGCAAACGCTTTCGAGCGCTGCGGCGCGCAGCCGGTACAGGTTCCACCAGCCGCTGCGGTCGGACACGAAGTAGAGCGCACCGTCCGGCGCGAAGCACGGCTGGCAGATCGCTTCCTCACGGCCGCCGGCCACGCAACGCGCATCGGCGAGCGTGCCGTCGGCGGCGATGTCGGCACGCCACAGCTCGGTTGCGTCCCACGGCATGTCGGGATGGTTCCAGGCGAGCCAGGCGAGCTGGCGGCCGTCTCGGCTCAGGCGCGGGGAGCTGTAGAAGTCGTAGCCCCGGTGCAGCACCTGCACCGGGCGCCCGCTGCGGAGGTCGACCGCCACCAGCGTGTTGACCGGCTCACGCTCACCCCCGTGCTGTTCGCGCACACAATAAAGACGCGCACGCTGCGCATCGAAGGCGAGATCGGCATAGCGCAACGGGCCCTGCGGCGTGAGCGGCTGCGGCTCGCCACCCGGTGCAAGGCGCCAGATACGCTGATCGGCGTCGTGGCAGAAATAGAGCACGCCCTCCCCCACGGTGAAGGCCCCGCCGCCGTACTCGTGCACGCGCGTGCGCGCGCTGTAGGGCGGCGGCAGGCAGTCGGCGCTGCCGTGCGCCGTTGCCGCCACGATGGCATTGCGCCCCTGCTCGCGCGGGCGCTGCTCGCTCCAATAGACGCCCGAACGATCGCACGCGATCTGGCCGAGCCCCACGGTCTCGCCCGCGACGAGCGCCGCGCTGATCGGCGATCGCCAGGTCCCGTAGGGCGCGCGCGGCGGCACGGACAGGCCGCGGCTACTGACCGCCGACGCTCTTGAGGCCGGTGATGGCGAGCGGGCGTTCGACGTAGGAGAACAGGCTGTCTTCGATGTCGCCGATGCGGATGAGCTTCAGGCGCACCTCGCGACCCGCGTCCGCCGCCGCCTGCAGGCGCGCGTAGAGCTCATCGACCGTCGCCACCGGCGCGCCGTCGACGGCCGCCACCAGGTCCATGCTGTCGATGCGTTGCGCATCGCCGAGCGAGCCGCGATCGACGTGATGCACCATGAGCGCGAGCTTGCTCGACACCACCTCGTCCAGGTCGCGCCACGGGGTCGGCGCGAACAGCACGCCCGAGGCGTACACGCCGCGGCGCGCCGTCATCGACTCGGCGGCGCGCAGCCGCCCGCGCACGATGAGCTCGCCGTCGCCGCGCCTCACGCGCAGGGCGGCGTCCTCGAGCCTGCCGCGCAGCCGATGGATGAGCTGGCCCTTGTTCTCGATGTCGCCTTCCACCCCCTCGACCTGGCGGATGATGTCTCCCTCGCGCAGCGCCAGCGCCTGCGCCTCGTAGGTGCGCGCCACCACCAGGCGGTTGGTCTCGTCGATGTCCTTGAGGAACGCAACCGGCAGGTGCGGTGGCGAGGGGTCCTGGCCCGCGCGCAGCAGCTCGAGCACGCGGCAGGCGTGGCTCATCGGCACCGCGAAGTTGGTGTTCTGGCTGGCCTTGCGCGAGGCGGTGTTGATCCCCACCACCCGCCCGGTCTTCAGGCTGATGAGCGGCCCGCCGGAATTGCCCGGGTTGATCGGCGCGTCGGTCTGCAGCATCTCGATCTGCCCGGCGAACTTTGCCGTCACCCCCGAGATGATGCCGCGCGTGCCGGTGAA
>CAZVUN010000216.1:0-2969 GCA_964629975.1 uncultured Acidiferrobacteraceae bacterium
TTGCCGTTCGTGTTCGGCACGGCGGCCTTCCTGCTCGGCGCGCGCGCGGCGCGCCTCTTCGCCCCGCCGGCGCTGCTGCTCGCGCTGGCGGCCGCGCTCGCGCTCGCGGCGCGCGTGCTGCGCGACGGTCCGCAACGCCATGCCGTGGGTGGCTGGGGCGCACCGCTCGGCATCGAGCTCTACGCCGACGGTCTCGCCGTCCTCATGCTGCTCATGACCGCGTGCGTGGCGCTGCCCGTCGGGCTGTACGCGCGGCAGTACTTCGCGCGCGCGGAGGCGGGCGCGCTCTACTTCTGGCCGCTGACCTGGCTGCTCCTCGGGGCGCTCAATGCGCTGTTCCTGTCGGCGGATGTGTTCAACTTGTACGTCACGCTCGAGCTGCTCGGGCTCGCGGCCGTCGGCCTCGTCGCGCTCGCCGGCAGCGCCGCTGCGCTCGCCGCGGCGTTGCGCTACCTGCTCGCTGCGCTCGCCGGTTCGCTCTTCTACCTGCTGGGCGTAGCATTCCTCTACGGTGCGCACGGTACGCTCGCCCTCGCGGAGCTCGGCACGCGCATCGCGCCGGGGCCGTTGTCGGCGACCGTGATCGCGTTCATGACGCTCGGGCTCGCCCTCAAGACGGCGCTCTTCCCGCTGCACTTCTGGCTGCCGCCGGCGCACGGCGGCGCGCCGACACCGGTGAGCGCGCTGCTCTCCGCGCTCGTCATCAAGGCCTCGTTCTATCTGCTCCTGCGCCTGTGGTTCGGGGCGTTTGCGCCGGCCGTCACGATCGGCGCCGCGCAGGCGCTCGGCGTGCTCGGCGCCGGCGCGATCCTGTGGGGCTCGTGGCTTGCGCTGCGCCACCGCAGCCTCAAGATGATCGTGGCCTATTCCACGGTCGCGCAGGTCGGTTACCTGTTCCTGGCGTTTGCGCTCGCGACCCAGGCGGCGGGCGCGGAGGCGGCGTGGAGCGGCGGGATCTACCACGCCGTGTCGCATGCGCTCGCCAAGGCCGCCATGTTCCTCGCCGCCGGCGCCATGATCCTTGCGGCCGGCCGTGACGATATCGATCAGCTCGACGGCATCAGCGCCGAGCAGCCGCTCGGCCTGTTCGCGTTCGCGCTCGCCTCGGTCTCGCTCATGGGGCTGCCGCCCTCGGGCGGCTTCATCGCCAAGTGGCTGCTGCTTGAGGCCGCGCTCGCCGCGGGGCAGTGGTGGTGGATCGCGGTCCTGATCGCGGGCGGCCTGCTCACGGCGGCCTACCTGTTTCGCGTGCTGCGCCACGCCTTCCTGCACGCGCGCCGCGGCAAGGCGTTTCGCACGCTGCCCGCGACGCTTGAGTTGAGCGCCTTCGCGCTGGCGCTCGGTTCGCTCGCGCTCGGGCTGGCGGGCAGCGGGGTGCTCGCGCTCGCGCGCATCGGCGCGCCGTTCGCGGGGGCAGCGCCATGAGCGGGAACGAGGCGCTGCCGTGGCTCATCCTGGCGAGCTCGCTCGTCACCGGGCTTGCCATCTTCTTCCTTGCCGAGGAGCGCCACTGGCTGCGTTCGCTGCTCAATCTCCTGGGCGCGCTGGCCAAGCTCGTGTTTGTCGCGCTCATGGCGTGGGGCGTGTTCCACGAGCAGCACTACGAGTCGCGGCTGGCGCTGCTGCCCGGGATCGATTTCGTGCTGCGCGCCGACGCGCTTGCCATGCTGTTCATCGCGCTCTCGGCGGTGCTGTGGCTCGCCACCACGCTCTACGCCATCGGCTACCTGGAGGGCTCGCCGCACCGCTCGCGCTTTTTTGGTTTCTTCAGCCTGTGCGTGACCGCGACCATGGGCATCGCGCTCGCCGGCAACCTGCTCACGTTCTTCCTGTTCTACGAGCTGCTGACGCTCTCGACCTATCCGCTGGTCGTGCACCGCGGCACCGACAAGGCGCTGCGCGCGGGCAATGTGTACCTCGGTTACACGCTCGCCGGCGGGGCGGTGCTGCTCACGGGTGTGGTCTGGCTCTACGGCCTGCTTGGGAGCGTCGAGTTCACCCAAGGCGGCGTGGCGTCGGCGTTGCCGCCCGGGCGCCACGGCGAGCTGGTCGTCATCTTCGCGCTGCTGATCGCCGGGCTCGGCGTCAAGGCGGCGCTGGTGCCGTTGCACGGCTGGCTGCCGGTGGCGATGGTGGCACCGGCGCCGGTGTCGGCGCTGCTGCACGCGGTGGCGGTGGTCAAGGCCGGCGCCTTCGGCATCGTGCGCGTGGTGTACGACGTCTACGGCATCGAGTTCGCACAGGACCTCGGTTTGCTCGTGCCGCTCGCCGTGATCGCCTCGGTCACCATCGTGTACGGTTCGCTGCGCGCGCTCTTTCAGGACGATCTCAAGCGGCGGCTGGCGTACTCGACCGTGAGCCAGGTGTCGTACATCGCGCTCGGGGTCGGTCTGTTCGGGCCGGTCGGCACGATCGGCGGGCTCGTGCATCTCGTGCACCAGGGCATCATGAAGATCACGCTGTTCTTCTGTGCCGGCAATCTCGCCGAGACGCTCGGCATCCACAAGGTGAGCGAGATGCAGGGCGTCGGCCGGCGCATGCCCTGGACGATGGCGGCCTTCACGGTCGCGGCCTTCGGCATGATCGGCGTGCCGCCGCTGGCCGGCTTCATCAGCAAGTGGTACCTGGGCCTGGGGGCGCTCGAGGCGCACATGCCGTGGGTGCTCGCGGTGCTCGCGGCGAGCAGCCTGCTCAACGCCGCCTATTTCCTGCCGATCCTGTATGTCGCCTGGTTCAGGGCGCCGCGCGGGCGCTGGCCGGCCGAGGCAGCGCGCGGGCGCCTCGAATGCGACTGGCGGCTGCTCGCCCCGCCGCTCGTCACGGCCGCCTTCACCGTGGCGGCGGGATTGCTGGCCGGTGCGTTCCTGAGCCCGCTCGACTGGGCGAGCCTCATCATGCGCCGGGAGTATGTGCGATGAGCGCCTGGCTGCTCGCGGCCATCGCCACGCCGCTCGTGCTGGCCGCGCTGC
>CAZVUN010000217.1:0-2820 GCA_964629975.1 uncultured Acidiferrobacteraceae bacterium
GCCCGATCATCCGCTGCTCACCGCGCGACTGCCCAACCTCATCATCACCCCGCACGTCGCCTGGGCCAGCCTCGAGGCGCAGCAGCTGCTCGCCGACGAGGTGATCGCCAACATCGCCGCCTTCCTCAAGAATGAGTCGCGCAATCGTGTGGTGTGACGGTGCAAGCGCCTGGCAAGCGATTGGCCGTGCACGGCACCCGGTCCCACCTGCTTGTGAGGTTCTGTTATGACTCTTACCGCCGAGCCGTCCTCGACGTGGGCCGTGCACCGCGTGTTGATCAAGCGACTGGCAGCGACGACCGCGTTGATCGCCCTTTGCCTTGGCGCGCTGGTCTACGTGCTGGAGCAGCGGCGCCTGGACGAGACCGTCGTTGACTTCACGCAGCGGCGCGTGGCGCAGTTTGCCGCCTATGCCGGTGCGGTGCTGGCGCAACCGGACGCCGTGCTGCGCGGTGCGGTGCAGGCGGCGCTCGAGGCCTTCGTGCACGGCCGGCTCGCCCCGCGCGAAGGTCGCATCATCGCGGTGCGGGTCTACGACCGGACCGGCAAGCTCGCGGCGCAGCTCGATGCCACCGACCACGCGCACCGCACCGAGGCGGCGGCATTCCTGGAGGCGCTGCGGCCCGCCGCCGACGAATCACAGACCGAGTCGGCGCGCCGGGTCACGCTCGGCGCTGGGGCGTACGTGTTTGTGCAGCTGCCACTGTTTGGGGCCCCGGCACAGAGTCTCGGCTACGTGCGCGTGCTGTTCGCGCCGAGTGCAGCCTACCACGCGGAACTGCGCGCGCGCCTGTGGCGCGCGGTCGGGGCCGCCGTTGCCGTGGTGCTGCTCACGAGCCTCGTGCTCTATCCGGTGATCGTGCGCCTGCTCAAGCGCGTGGCGACCCTGTCGCTCAACCTGCTCGACGCCAACCTCGAGACGCTGCAACTGCTCGGCAGCGCGATCGCCAAGCGCGATGCCGACACCGACGTGCACAACTACCGCGTGACCATCTACGCGGTGCGCCTGGCCGAGACGCTCGGGCTCGACGCCCCGGCCATCCAGCGCCTGATCAAGGGCGCGTTCCTGCACGATGTCGGCAAGATCGGCATGCCGGACGGTATCCTGCTCAAGCCCGGGCGCCTCGACGCGACCGAGTTCGGCGAGATGCAGAAGCACGTCTCGCACGGCCTCGACATCGTGCAGCGCTCGCACTGGCTTGCCGACGCGGTCGACGTGGTCGGCCATCACCATGAGAGGTTCGACGGCAGCGGCTATTACCGTGGGCTGCGTGGCGATGCCATTCCGCTCGCCGCCCGCATCTTTGCCGTGGCCGACGTGTTCGACGCGCTCGCCTCGCGCCGTCCGTACAAGGAGCCGCTCGACTACGACGCGGCCATCGGGGTCCTGGAGCAGGGCCGCGGCACGCACTTCGACCCGCAGGTCCTCGATGCCTTCCGCGGCATTGCGCCGGCGCTCTACCAGGAGTTTGCCAATCGCGACGATGCCCATCCGCGCGAGGTGCTGGCGGGGATCGTGGCGCGCTACTTCAGGCAGGACTTCGCGGCGGTACTCGCCTAGGCAGCGCGCCGCGACCTCAGGCGCTGGCGAAGAAGCCTTCAACCCCCGTGGCCACGAACTGCACGCCGATGCACACCAGCAGGAATCCCATGAAGCGCTTGATCGACTCGATGCCGTCATCGCCGAGGCGACGCGCGAGCGTCGTGGCCGAGCGCAGGATCAACCAGGCGAGCACCGCGGTGGTGGCAATGACGGCAATGCCGATGGCATAGGCCGCGAGGCGGCTGACCAGGCCGCTCTGGTCGTGGATCTGCGCGGACCAGCTGATCATGAGCGCGATCGAGCCCGGTCCGCTCATGCTCGGCAGGGCGAGGGGAAAAAGCGCGACGTCGGACTGCCCGCGGCCGACCGACGCGGCGAGCTCGGTTTCGGGGCTCGGGAACAGCATGCGCATGCCGATCACGGCGATGACCAGACCGCCCGCCACGCGCAGTGCCGGCAGCGAAATGCCGAAGAATCCGAGAATCATGTCCCCCAGCACGAGCGCCGTGATCAGGATGATCGCCACATTGCGACAGGCGCGGCGGGCGATCTGCGCGCGCTCCGCCGCTGGCGCGCCGGGCGTCAGGCTGAGCAGCACCGGGATGGTGCTGAACGGGTTGAGGATGGGAAAGAGGCTCAGCAGGCCGGCCAGGTACAGCTCGATGAAGCGTGACAGCATGGCCGCGGACCGGGTGGCGCCGCTAGGGCTTCTTCGGGTGCGCGGCCTGCTCGGCCGCCAGCGCCTTGTCCATGATCGCCTTGTAGAGCTCCACGGCGCGCATCACCAGGGGCTGCCATTCGGGATGCTTGTGCAGGAACGGCTTGACGTGCTGGGCGTCTTCGAACACCTGGTTGAGAAACGTCATGTCCTCGTCGCTCAGCACCTCGCCGCGGTCGACTTTCGCCTTCAGCGCCGTTGCGCGCGGCAAGCGCTGCGTCTCGAAACGCTCGATCAGCACCACGAGGACGCCGGTGTCGTCAGCCGTATTTGTCACGGGTCTCTCCTTTCAGGAATTGCGGTCTCGGGACCGCGCTACGATGGCGCGCGCCGCAGTTGCGGATGGGCCGTGAGGAATGCCTCGGCGATGCAATCCGGATAGTCGTCGCGCAGGCGCCAGACGTTGCTGCCCGGGGAACTGCGCACGAGGCAGCGCTTCTCGGGCGGTATCGGGTAGCGCAGCGACAGCAGCACGTCGGTGGCGATCCACTCGTTCGCGTACCAGTAGCCGTGGCCGCGCATGCCGCCCATCTCGTGCGCGCCGCGCACCTCGGTCACG
>CAZVUN010000218.1:0-2801 GCA_964629975.1 uncultured Acidiferrobacteraceae bacterium
GGCGCGCGCCCGACGATACCCACATCGACGAGTACGCCTGAGGAACTGCCATGCTCACCCCGACCTTTGCCCTTGTGGCCATCGCGGCGCTCGTCGCCGGGGCGGCCATCCAGCTGATCCTGGCGCTCGCCGGCTACCGCGCCCAGCGCAGCGCGCCGGTGCGCGACCACAACCGCGAGGAGCTGCTCGCCCTGCGCAAGGAATTGCAGGTCTTGCAGGCGCAGCTGGCCGGCACCCAGCGCCGCCTGGCGGCGCTCGAGCAGCAGCCTGCGCCGGCGGCCAGGCCGGTCGTCAAACCGACACTTACCTTCCAGCCCCTCGAGCCGGCCTACGCACTCGCCAACAAATTGGCGCGCAAGGGTGCAACGGCAGACGAGTTGATCGAGACCTGCGGCCTCAGTCGCGGTGAGGTTGACCTCATCACCCGCCTCAACCAGGCAGACGGGACGGCCAATCAATAAGTTAGCCGCTCTCCAGCGAGCCCGCCCGGGACGCGCACGCAGCTGGCACGGGAATTGATATCCCCTGCAGGAAAGGCAAGGCGTCATTAAAGCCAACGCGCTAGCGCGTCGATACCAGAAGAGCAAACAACCTGCAAAAGGTACGGGTGGGTTATGACAGGAAGTTTCGACAAGCCCGGGGCCGCTGGCACGCCCCACGCCGAGCAGGCACCGGTGCGCGTCTACGCGCTCCCCGGCGATGCGCCGCGGCGCATTCCGGACGAGGCCCTGCCGATGACGGCGCAACTGCTGAGCAACCTCGAAGTCGACCGCGTGGTGGAGCTGTTCGCGCGCGCGCTCGCCAGCCGCCTCGGCATCGACAGCTTCGTCTACCAGCACGACGAGAGCGGCTTCAGCTATTCGAGCGGCTGGCCCGCGCGCCACGCGCTCACCTACCGCCTGGTGCTCGGTGAGCAGCGCCTCGGGGAATTCACGGTGACGCGCCGCCGCCCCTTCGGCAGCGATGAGATCCGCCGCGTGGAGAACCAGATCTGCGGGCTGGTGCTGGCACTGCACAATGCCTGGCGCTATCAGGAAGCCCTCGCGCGACAGGCGGCGTGAGCCCTTGTTAGACTAGGCCGCAGGACCCTGAGTCAGCCATGAGCACCAAGACCATCCCGGACAGCCGCACGAGCGCCGCTGCGGTGGTCAGCGCCCAGCAGACGCAGCAGGCGCTGCAGATCCTGGCGCTGCTGGCGACGACCCTGGAAGTACCGCGGCTGATCGAGATCTTCAGCGGCGAGGTACAGCGCACGGTGGCGCACGACGGGGCCAGCTACGAACACGAGGCCGACGGCATCGAGGTCAGTCTTGGCGCGGTCGAACGCCATTCGTGCAGCTACCGCCTGACGGTCGAGGAGCAGTTCCTCGGCCAGATCCGTTTCACGCGCCGCACGAAGTTCAGTGCCGCCGAGGCGGCCACGATCGAGAACCTGCTGGTCAGCCTGGTGTACCCGCTGCGCAACGCGTTGCAGTACAAGCGCGCGCTCGACGAGGCGCGGCGCGACCCGCTCACCGGCGCCTACAACCGCGGCGTGATGGAATCGGTGCTGGCGCGCGACGTGGGTCTGGCGCGGCGCAACGGCGCACCGTTCTCGGTGATCTTTCTCGACATCGACAACTTCAAGCGCATCAACGATACCCACGGGCACGCGGTCGGCGACGAGGCCATCCGCACCTTCGTGGCCTGCATCAACCGCAGCATTCGCACCACCGACATGGTGGCGCGCTACGGCGGCGATGAGTTCGTCGTGCTGCTGCACAACACCCCGCTCGAGGGCGCGCGCCTGCTGGCGGAGCGCATTCGCCGCAGCATCGCCCGCGCCGATTGTCGCAACGCTGCGGGTGAGCGCGTGCCGTTGTCGTCGAGTCTCGGCGTGGCGGGGCTCACCGCCGACGACAGCGCCAAGTCGCTGCTCGAACGCGCCGACCGCGCGCTCAACCAGGCCAAGCTCGACGGCCGCAACTGCGTGCGCGACTGACGCGCGCGGCCTGCGCCGCTAGCGTTGGCCGCCCGGCAGCGTCTTGCCGGACAGCAGGTAGGCAAACGCGATCACCTGCGCCACCGCGCGGTACAGGTTCTCCGGAATTTCCTCGTTCAACTCGATACGCGCCAGTGTCGCGGCCAGTGCCGCGTCCTCGTAGAGCGGCACGTCGTGGGCGCGTGCGATCTCGAGGATGCGTTCCGCCACCAGGCCCTGACCCTTGGCGGTGACGCGCGGGGCGCCGCTGCCGTCGTAATGCAGGGCAACGGCGCGCGCGCGGCGCGGTTGCTTCGGGTCAGTGGGCGGTGTGCGCGCGGTCATGCGCGCTCGTCCAGCAGTGGCGGGGCGAGCGCCGCGCGTGCGGGTGGTGCCGGGCCGGGGCCGGCGTGCGCGCCGAGGCTGCGGCAGCGCAGGCCCTCGCGTTGCAGGTTGCTTTCAAGCGTCGTGAAGTTGGCACGCAACAGCGCTGCCGTTTGCGTGTCTTCCGTCCAGAAGGTCGCAGCCACCTCCTGATCGAGCGTGGCGACGCGCGCGCGGATCGGCCCGAGGCCGGGCGGCGCGAGCGTCACCCACATGGTCCAGGGATATTCACCGCGCGCGTTCGGGGCGGCCGTGGGGTCGCGTTCGACCTGCAATTGCAGCGTCGCGAGTTCACCGTTGTGGCGCAGCGGAATCTCCAGCACCACGGCCGGCGCCGGTGCCTGGGCCTGCGGCAGCGATTGGATCTGATTGAGCTGGATGCGCGCGAGCGCGCCGTCGACAGGCGCGGACAGCTCCGCGCTCGCGCTCGACGAGGTGGCCGCGGGCGCCTCGGGGG
>CAZVUN010000219.1:0-2796 GCA_964629975.1 uncultured Acidiferrobacteraceae bacterium
GCATGACAGCCGCCAGCGCGGCAAGCTCTCGCCGCTGTACCACTCGCCCTGTCCGACATGCAGCACGCCGCCGGGCGCGGCGCGCGCGCGCAGCGCCGCGAGCAGCGCCTCGGCGACTTCGCGCTTGCCCGGCCCGAGTGCGGCCGTGTTCCACTGCGGCGCCGCCGGCTCGGTCGTGGAGACGAAGCTCAGACTGCGCGCCACGGTCAGCGGCACGCCGGCGGCGCGCAGTTCTCGTTCGATCTTGTGGCCGAGCGCGGTGATGTCGCTCCAGACGCTGTCGGCATACGGCCACGCCGGCGCCTGCGGCACCAACACACGCGCCGTGACCGTCTCCTGCAGCTCCTCGGCGCAGGTCTCGCGGTAGCCGGCCCACGGCAGCGCGCGCAACGGCTCGGGCGCGCCGGCGAGCGGAACATGGTGCTCGTTGGTGAACAGCGCCGCCGCCGGATCGAGCCCGATCCAGCCGGCGCCCGGCAGGTACACCTCGCTCCAGCCGTGCAGGCTGGCGGAGGCGGCGTCGGCGGCGATGCGATAGCCGCTCACGTAGCGCGCCGCCAGGCCCACGGCGCGCAGGCTCAGGGTCAGCAGCCAGGCGAGCTCCCACGGCGCGCCGCGCCCGCGCGCGAGCAGCGCCTCCAGGTCGATCGCCCCGACGCGGGCCGCCGCCTCGCAGGCCACGCGTTCGTGCACGCGATGATTGAGGGCATCGAGGAACTCGACGACGTAGCGCGGTTGCCGGTCGAGCGCCGCGAGCCAGGCCGCCAGGCGCGGGCCGCTCGCCGCGCTCGCCAGATACGGCGCGAGCTCCTTGCGCAGTTGCGAGGGATACTCGAACGGGGCGCGCGCCGCGAACGACTCGACCAGGAAATCGAACGGGTTGCTGGCGGTGAGTTCCAGGATGAGCTCGACCGTCAGCGTGAGCTGCGCCACCGGTTGCGGCAGGTCGAGCCGCGCCAGATGGTTTTCATACGGGTCGCGCAGCCAGTTGAGGAAATGCGCGCCCGGCGCGACGCGCAGCGAGTAGGCCTCGACCCGCGCGCGGGTGTGCGGTGCCGGGCGCAGCCGCAGCCAGTGCGTCGACAGCTGCACCGGCCGCTCGAAGCGGCTGTCGATCCGATGGGTGAGTGCCAGGCGCCGCGTCATGGCAGCGGCGCCCGGCGCAGGTCGAGGGTGTGCGGGTAGTCGGGGCTGGGCCGCTCGCGCGGCGGTTCGCGCAGGTATTCGCCACGCGCGGTGCGGCAGGCATCGAGACGCACGGCCCAGGGCGCGGGGGGCACCGGCCCGGCGCTGTGGCCCCAGTCCCAGAAGCGCGCCATGCGCCGCGCCTCGGCCTCGTAGGCGTTGACCGGAAACGCCTCATAGGCGCGTCCGCCCGGATGCGCCACGTGATACACGCAGCCGCCGACGGCGCGCCCGAGGCGGCGATCGAGGAGATCGATCACGAGCGGCGCATGCACCGGCACCGTCGGGTGCAGGCCGAACGCCGCCGGCCAGGCCTTGTAGCGCACGCCGGCCACGTATTCGCCGGCCGTGCCGGTCGGTGCGAGCGGCAGGCGCCGGCCGTTGCAGGTCACAAGGAAGCGCGTGGCATCGAGACCGCGGCACATGACCTGCAGCCGCTCGACCGCGGAATCCACGACCCGCGCCTGGCGGTGCGCTGCGGTTTCCTCGCCCAGCACCAGCCACGGCTCGAGCGCCATGCGCAGCTCGATCTCCACACCCGCGTAGTGCACGCGCCCGTAGTGCGGAAAGCGGAACTCGAGGAACGGCTCGAACCAGTCGCGGCGCAGCGGATAGCCGGCGGCGTTGAGGTCATCGATCACGTCGCCGAAGTCCGCCCACACGTAGTGCGGCAACATGAAGCGGTCGCTCAGGGCCGTGCCCCAGCGCACCAGGCGGTGGCGATACGGCTGCTTCCAGAAGCGCACCACCAGCGCCCGCAGCAACAGCATCTGCGCGAGACTCATGCGCGCGTGCGGCGGCATCTCGAAGCCGCGGAACTCGAGCAGACCCTGGCGGCCGCCGGCGCGGTCGGGCGACCACAGCTTGTCGATGGAGAATTCGCTGCGATGCGTGTTGCCGGTGACATCGGCGAGAAAGCTGCGCAACGCCCGGTCCACCAGCGCCGGCGAACCGGCGTGCTCGATCTCCGCGAGGCTCACCTCGAGCTCATCGAGCAGCCCGTCGCCGCGCTCATCGACGCGCGGCGCCTGCGAGGTCGGGCCGATGAACAGCCCCGAGAACAGGTACGACAGCGACGGATGATGCTGCCAGTAGGTCAGCAGCGAGCGCAGCAGGTCCGGCCGGCGCAGGAACGGGCTGTCGGCGGCCGCGGGCCCGCCGAGCGTCACGTGATTGCCGCCGCCGGTGCCGGTGTGGCGGCCATCGAGCATGAACTTCTCGGTGCCGAGGGGCCGCCGCGCGCCGCGCGCGCCTCGGCATAGAGCGTGACGGTGTTGTGCTCGAGCTCGTCCCAGGTCGTGGCGGGATGGATGTTGACCTCGATCACGCCCGGGTCGGGCGTCACCTTGAGCGCGCGCAACCCCGGCGCCGCGGGTGGCTCGTAACCCTCGATCAGCACCGGCAGGGCGAGCTCCGCGGCAGTCTGCTCGACCGCGGCCAGCAGCTCGGCGTACGGCGTGAGCCCGCTGAGCAGCGGCATGAACACGTACAGCCGCCCGCCGCGCGCCTCGATGCAGAGTGCCGTGTGCGGCAGCTCGGTCATGGCGCGCGGGCGGCGCATGCCCGCAGGCCGTTCGCCCGCCAACGGCCGCGCGGAGAACTCCGCGCGCA
>CAZVUN010000220.1:0-2762 GCA_964629975.1 uncultured Acidiferrobacteraceae bacterium
GTGTTGCCCGGCGCAGCAGGCGCGCGAGCAGCGCACGCGGCAGCCAGGCGAGCAGCGCCGTGCCGAGCTCGGCCAGGTACAGGCCGATCAGCAGCCGGAAGTAGTAGAGGAGCTGCGCCCGCCAGCGCGGGGTCCGGGCCGGATCGTAGAGCTCGCTCGCATCGAGCGCGCTGCGGTTGAAGCGGTGGTGCAGCAGGTGGCCGGTACGCAGCACGCCGAAGGGTGCGCCGAACAGCACGCCGAGCAGCCGCCCGAGGCCATCGTTGATGCGCCGCGCCGGATGCAGCAGCCCGTGGATCGCCTCGTGCAGCAGCGCCCAGCCGGGCTGGGTGGCAAGCACGGCCGGCAACAGCGTGAGCGCCCACAGCGGCTGTTGCGCAATCAGCAGCGGTGCGCCCAGGTAGGCATACAGGCCGACCGCGGCGTGCGCCGCGGTAAGCATCAGGTTGTATTGCGTGGCAATCGCGGCGCTGGCCATCGCCGCTAGATGCGCTCCCGGCACACACGCAACGCCACGGTCGCCTCGGTCACCGCGCTGCGGCCGGTGTGCAGGAAGATCGCCACCCACAGCGCCTGCAGCAGCAGCAGCAGCGCCGGATCCCAGAGCGTGGCGAGGCCGGCGGCCAGCGCCACGGGCAGCGGCGGCGCCGGCGGCAGCAGCGCGAGCAGCAGCGGCGCGGCCAGCACACCGCCGATCGCCATCCACTGGTAGGCGGTCAGGCGCCCGCCACCGCGGTAATCGGCGCGCAGCCGCTCCGAGTACAGCCGCCACAGCTGCGTCACCGTGAGCGTGCTCGCGAAGGCCGCCGCCATGTGGCCGCGCTGGTAGAGCGCGAGGCCGATGAGGCCGGCGGCCACGTACAGCAGCGCGGTCAGGCCCTGCACCGGCAGCACGCGCGCGCCGTCGAGCCCGCTTGCGTAGGCGATCTTCTTGGTCTTGCCCTCGAACACGAAGTGCCAGCGCGCGAACAGCCGTTGCGCGCGCGGCGGCAGGTCCGCCACGCGCTTGCCGTAGCAGCAGCCGAAACTGATGCAGGCGAGCCGCCCCAGCCCCTCGCCGAAGGCGTAGACCACCGCGGCCGCCGCCAGCACCGGCCACATCGGCAGCGCGAGGCCGCCTGCGGCATTGAGCGCGGCCACCGCGCCCGGCACGACGAACAGCGCGACGAAGAAGGCGCCAGCCACCGACAGGGTGTGGCGCTTGCCCTCCACCACACGCGCCACGAGCGCCGCCGCCGGCACGCAGGCGGCGAGGGTCGTGAGCACGAGCGCCGCGCTGTGCCACGGCGAGATACCGATCGCGCCGAGCAGCGCCAGCAGCACCACGATCGACACGAGGTAGGCGTTGGCCGAGAACAGGCCGTAATAGGTGAGATTCACGCCGCGCCAGGCGCCATCGGCGGCCTTGGCGCGCGGCAGCGTGGCGAGGATCTGCCAGCGCTCGCGCGGCAGGGTGCGAAAGCCCCAGAGGAGATAGCCGAACAGGGCGATACCGAACAGCAGGGTCAGCAGTGTGTCGGACATGTGTGCATTCTCCAGAAGCCGTGCGCCTGCCGCGCTTGCCTCAGCAGGCGCGCGCGATCGAGGAGCGCAGCGCCACGTCGGTCTCGACCAGCGGCGCGCCGAAGCCGGCCGAGAAGCGGCTCGCCACCCCGGCGCGGCGCTGGTTGGCGAGCAGGTCGGCGTCGAAGGCGATGCGTGCGGGCTGAAACAGCAGCACGTCGGTGCTCGAGCCCGGCCGGTACAGGCTCTTCGGTTGGCCGCGGCGCACGAACAGCCCCGGGGTGACGGCGCACGGGTCGTCGTAGCGCTCGGCGCTGTAGCACTGCACGACCTCGCCGATCATGAGCGCCACCACCTCGATCATCGCGACCAGGCCGACGCAACTGCCGTCCGGCACGTCGGTGTCGATGATCGTGACGTAGCGGGTGTTCTTCGAATACGGCGTGGCGAGCGCGATCACGGCGCTCGGATTGCATGCGTGATAGGCCCCGTCGATCGCATAGAAATCCACCACCCGCCCGGACACCGGCAGGTGGTTGTAGTGATACTTGTCCGGGGTGAGGCGGAACACCGCGAAGTCCCCGGCGCGGAAGGCCGCGCGCCACGCGGGCTTGTCGCGCCCGAGCAGCTCTTCCTCGTCGAAGAACTTGTCCTTGATGGCGATGAGGGACTGGGAGGCGAGCGAGCCGACCAGCACGCGCGCATCGGCCGGCGACACCACGATGCGCGCATCCTCCGGCATCGGCCGGCACTCCCAGTAGCGGATGCGGCGCTCGAATACCTTGCGCGGCGTGTCGAGCGCCTCGGGCGGATCGAGGCACTCGCGCAGGTCCACGCCGAGCTCCTGCAGGAAGCGCCGCTGCCCGAGCAGGCGCGCGCCGAGCGGCAGGTCGTAGTTCATGAAACCGAGCAGGCCCGACATGCGCCGCGAGGTGAGCGCACGAAACAGCCGGGGGGCGTTCTCGCGCGCCTGCGCATACAGGGCGCGCACCACGCGGTCGCCGAACAGCCGCTCGCTGCGCACCGTCTGGGTGGCGCGCTCAATAAACTGGTGCTGCATGGGCGAGCGGCTCGGTGGTTGGCGGCGCGCCGGCGCGTGCGTGGCGCACGCGCTCGTCATGGATCACGAGCAGGAGCAACTGCAGCAGCGCCTGCGTCTCGCGCGCGCTCGCACGCGTATCGAGCACGGCGCTGGCGAGCGCGCGCACGTGCTCGCCCGCCCCTGCCGCGGGCAGCGCCGCCAGCGCGCGGCGCGTGGC
>CAZVUN010000221.1:0-2761 GCA_964629975.1 uncultured Acidiferrobacteraceae bacterium
GTCCCGGGCGGCGCCACTGACGGGCGGGCGACCCGCCGGGTCCGGCCGCGCGCAGCCGCAGGCGCACGAGGGCACGCGATGCGAGCACGCCGCCGCGGCGTTCGATCAGCGGCCAGCCGGACGGGACCCACACCCGATCACCCCGGCGGCGCGCATTGAGCAGGCGATTTCCCGCTGCCCCGGGGAGGCACAATCGCGCCACCGGCAACCTGCCGCCGCACGCCGCCCCCGCCGCCGAGCCGCCAGCGCGTTGTTGCGCATCGCTTTTCAGTCGCGCACCACACCCGGTCACATTTGTTATTATCCAGGCCAATCCATGTCTAGCCCCGCCGCCTCCCCGATCCTGAGCGTCAAGGACATCGAGTGCCGCTACGACGGCCGGCCGGCGGTGCGTGGCCTGTCCGCGCACGTAAACGCGGGCGACATTGTGTGCCTGCTCGGACCGTCGGGCTGCGGCAAGACCACGGTCCTGCGCGCGATCGCCGGTTTCCACCCCCTGGACGCCGGCGAGATCCACATTAAAGGTCAGCTCGTGTCGCGCTGCGGCTTCACCCTGCCGCCGGAGCGCCGCTCGCTCGGCATGGTGTTCCAGGACCACGCCCTGTTCCCGCATCTCAACGTGGCCGCCAACGTGGCCTTCGGCCTGCGCCGCCAGGACCGCGAGACCAAGCGCCGGATCGTGGCCGAAACCCTGGAAATCGTGGGTCTCGCCGACATGGCGGCGCGCTTTCCCCACGAGCTCTCAGGCGGTCAACAGCAGCGTGTGGCCCTCGCCCGGGCGCTGGCGCCACGCCCGGACCTGGTGCTCATGGACGAGCCGTTCTCCAGTCTGGACGTGGAGATGCGCGAGCGCCTGTCGGTCGAGGTGCGTGACATCCTCAAGGCGCGCGGGACCACGGCGGTCCTGGTGACGCACGACCAGCACGAGGCCTTCGCCCTGGGGGACCTGGTCGGGGTCATGCACGAGGGCAGGCTGCTGCAGTGGGATACCCCCTACAACCTGTATCACGAGCCGGGTTGCCGTTTCGTTGCCGATTTCATTGGCCAGGGGGTGTTCCTGCGCGGGACCCTGCTCGCCCCGGACACGGTCGAGACCGAGGTGGGTATCTATAAGGGTAACCGTGCCTATAATTGGCCCAAGGGAACGCGTATCGAGATCCTGCTCCGGCCCGATGACATCGTGCCGGATCCAGACAGCCCGCTGCAGGCAGTAATCGTGCAGCGCGCCTTCAAGGGAGCGGAAATCCTGTACACCCTGCAGCTGTCGAGTGGTGGGCGGTTGCTGTCGCTGTTTCCGAGCCACGCCGACCACGCCCCGGGCGAGCGCGTCGGCATCCGCGTGCAGGCCGACCATCTGGTCGCGTTCCCGCTGCAATTGTGACGAACCTACGTGGTAGACGCACACCCGCATGGCTGACAAGAAGATATTGCGTTTGCTGGTAGTCGACGATTCGCCGGACGACGCCGAGGCGGCGGTCCAGGCGATTCGCAAGAACGGCTACATGCTGAAGCAATCGCGCGTGCAGGACCTGGCCTCGATGCAGGCGGCGCTCGACAAGGGTCACTGGGACGCGGTCATCTCCGAATACAGCCTGCCGCACTTCGGTGCGCAGATGGCGCACGACCTGCTGCGCGGTGCCAACCTCGACGTGCCGTTCATCGTGGTGACGCGCCAGATCAAGGACGACGACATGCTGCGCATCATGCGCCTGGGCGTGCACGATGTGGTGCTGAAGAGCCAGCTCGCGCGCCTGACCCCGGCGATCGAGCGCGAACTCAAGGCCGCCGCCGACCGCCAGGCGCGCGCCGCGGCGCGCGCCGCCATCCAGGAGATGCAGCAGAAGCATCACGCCGTGATCGAAGGATCACGCGACGCCATCTGTTACACGCAGGACGGCATGCACGTCGACGCCAACAAGGCCTACCTCGAACTGTTCGGCTACGCCCAGGTGAGCGACCTCGAAGGCATCCCGGTCATGAACCTGATCGACAAGAGCGATCATGCGCGCTTCAAGGATTTCCTGCGCAAGAGCGTCAGCAAGGGCGGCACCGAGGCGCAGGAGTTCCTCGCCGTCAAGGCCGACGGCACACGCCTGCACGTCGAGATCGCCGCCTCGCCGATCCAGCTGCAGGGCGAGAACGCGGTGCAGCTCGCCGCCGCCGACGTGTCCAAGCGCAAGGCAGTGGAGTCGAAGCTGCAGTTCCTCAATCAGCACGATCCGCTCACCGGACTGTACAACCGCCACTTCTTCCTGCAGGAAGTCACCAAGGCGGTGGACAAGGCGCGCCGCGGCGAGGGGCACAGCACGATCCTGTACATCGATCTCGAGCAGCTCAAGCAGATCAACGACACGCTCGGCTATGCCGCCGGCGACCGCCTGCTGATCAAGATCGCACGGCTGTTCCGCGAACGTCTCGGCGAACACGTGCTGCTCGCACGCTTCGGTGGCGACGAGTTTGCCGCGCTCCTGCACGGACAGAACGAGAGCGAGCTGCAGGGGATCACCGACGCGCTGCACAAGGCCCTCAAGGACACCTCGTTCAGCGAGGACGGCAAGACCTATCACTGTCACTGCACACTCGGCATCGCCACGGTGGACGAGCACGCCGAGAACGCGCAGAAGGTCGTGCTCAAGGCCTACCAGTCCTCGCAACGCACCAAGCCAAAACCGGCGCTTGAGGTAACGCCGTCCGCGGTCCAACCCGCCGCGGCGCCGTCCGTGGCGGCATCCCCGATCCGCGCGCGCTCACCGCCAGACCT
>CAZVUN010000222.1:0-2755 GCA_964629975.1 uncultured Acidiferrobacteraceae bacterium
TGCGTATTTCGGTGAACGTGATCGCCTGATTCGGCGATCGTGATCGCGGTGAGGCGCGACGGTTGCGCGCTGTTTAGATTCTACTTGGAGTGATCACGTTCGTCGTCAAGTGCGTGTGCGGAGGGTTATCCACGGCCGCGCGCGACGAGCGCCTCTCACGCACGTCGGCGCGCGCGGCGGTGGGTAACCCGGGCCGAAGCGCTGGGGCTGGGTGGGGTTCATGGCTTGTCCTTTTTGCGCAGGGACTCACCTTTCAGGACGAGCTTGTGGGCGGCGTGGATCAGGCGGTCGAGGATCGCGTCGGCAAGGGTGGGGTCGTTCAAGTAGCCGTACCACTGGTCGATGGGCAACTGGCTGGTGAGGACGGTGGAGCGGGCGCCGACGCGATCGTCGAGGATCTCGAGCAGGTCGCTACGCGCCGGTTGGTCGAGCGGATTGAGGCCCCAGTCGTCGACCAGGAGCACGTCGATCTTGGCCAGATGCGCCAGGCGCCGGGCGTAGCTCGCGTCCCCGCGCGCGATACGCAGCTCCTGGAACAGCCGCGGGGCGCGCAGATAGGCGACGCTGAAGCCCTGGCGGCAGGCGGCCTGGCCGAGGGCGCAGGCGAGCCAGCTCTTGCCCACCCCGGTGGGGCCGGTGAGGAGCACGTTCTGGGCGCCGCGCACCCAGTCGCACGCCCCGAGGGCGGCGACCAGGCGCTTGTCGATGCCGCGCCCCGGGCGGTAGTCGACGTCCTCGAGACAGGCGCTGGGGTGCTTGAGCTTGGCGAGCTTCAGGAGCCGGTCCAGGCGACGCGAATCGCGCCAGGCCGCCTCGCGGTCGACCAGCATCCCGAGGCGCTCCTCGAAGCTGAGTTCGCCCGTGGCGGGCAGTGCGAGCTGCTCCTCGAGCGCACGCGCCATGCCGTCGAGCTTCATGGTCTTCAACTGTGTGAGGGTGTGGTGGGTCATCATCGTGACGAAGTCTCCTTGGGTGGGTCAGTGGTAGTAGGTCGGGCCGCGCACGTTCTCGTGCAGCGGCAGTTGCCACTCGGGGTCCTCGGCTGCGAAGGGCTTCTGATCGAGGCCGGCGGCGAGGATCGACAGCACCGAGCGGCGCGTCGGCGCGCCGATCGCGAGCGCACGCTCGCAGGCGGCTTCCAGCCGCGCATCGCCGTACTTCCTGGCCGCGGCCAACAACCCGAGGCAGGCGCGGTAGCCCTGTTCCGGATGCGGCTTGGTCTCCAGCAGGTGCCGGACGAGCGCAGCCGCTGCCGGCCCGATGCGCGCGGCCCAGTTGAGCAGCCGCCCCGGGGACCACTCGGCGTGCGCGCGGTGGGAAGCCGGCATGTGCTCGGGGACGGTCGTGTAGCCGCCGCGCTGGGTGGAGAGGGCGTGGCTCGCCACGCGCCGGCCGCGATGCAGCAGCTCCACCGTGTGTCGGGTAATGCGCGCCTCCAACTGCTGGCGCACCAGGGCGTGCGGCACGCTGTAGTAGTGGCGCTCGATCTCGACGTGGTAGTCGATGTTCACGCGTACGGGCTTGAAGCGCGCCACCTCATAGCGCGTCGCCGGCAGCGGTGCGAGCGCCGGTCGGTCGAGCGCCTCGAAGGCCGACCGACGCGAGCCGGGCAGCTTCTTGAACGCCCGATCGTTGAGTTCCGCGAGCAGCTCGGCGATCGCGGCGTTGAGCTCGGCCAGGCGATAGAAGCGCCGATGCCGAAGGCGCGCGAGGATCCAGCGTTCGACGACCTGTACGCCGACCTCGACCTTGGCCTTGTCGCGCGGCTTGTAGGGCCGGGCGGGCAGAATCACCGTCGCGTAGTGCGCGGCGAAGTCGAGCGCGGTGCGGTTGGCGAGCGGCTCGTAGCGGTCGGCCTCGGCGATGAGTGCCTTCGGGTTGTCGGGCACGACCATCGCCGGCACCCCGCCGTAGAACTCCAGGGCGCGACTGATCGCCCCCAGCCAGTCGGCCATCGACTCGGCCGCGGTGGCGCAGGCGAAGGTGTAGTTGGAGGCCCCCAGCACCGCCACGAAGATGTGCGCGCGGCTGGCGAGGCCGCCGCCCACATCCAGGATCGGCACCGTCTGCCCCGCGAAGTCGACGAAGCACTTCTCGCCTGCGCGGTGGACCTGGCGCATCGAGCGTTGGAGGCTCCCCGCCCAGTCGGCGTAGCGCTGGCAGAACTGGGTGTAGCGGTAGGTCGTCTCGCCCGGGAGCGCCGCGACGTACTCCTCCCACAAGAGCGAGAGCGTCACCCCCTTGCGCTTGAGCTCGGTGTGGACGAGGGCGAAGTCGGGCAGGATGCGCCGGCCCACCGGCGCCGCCCGCGGCATCAGCCGCGCCTCGAGCTGCGCCTCGTCCATCGACTCGACCTCGGGCCAGCCCAGCCCCGCTCGCTCGGCCAACCGCCCGTAGTGCGAGACCGCCCCGACGCTCACCCCCAGGGCACGCGCGATCTCCCGGTGCGACAGCCCGCACAGGAGCTTCAGGCGAAGAACTTCTCTGATTCGGCGCATGGCAACCCTCGGGGCCGGCATTCCCACCTCCCAAAAAGCCCGGAAGGCTGCCTGCCGACCCTGTCCATGCGCAACCGTCGTCGACCCGACCGGTCCCCCGCGTTTCGGCATCCTGATCACCGAATCCGGGATCGTGATCGCCGTTCCGGGACCCCCCCGAAACTGATCACGATCGACCGAAACGGGTGATCACGTTCAACCGAAACGGCTGATCACGTTCCTCCGAAATGAGTGATCACGTTGGGCCGGAATACGCA
>CAZVUN010000223.1:0-465 GCA_964629975.1 uncultured Acidiferrobacteraceae bacterium
CTCATCCGCCGGAACCCGCGCGGCGCACTCGGCGCTGATCATCACCAGCAGCGCGCGCCGGCGCGCGGCGGCGAGCACGTCCGCCTCCTCGCCGCGTGCCGGGACATAGGTCTCGGCCCCGGCCAGGCGATAGCCCGCGGCACTCACCTCGTCACCGATGAAGACCACGACGCGCATGGATGCGCGCGTGTCGCGCGCGACCGGGATGTCGGAGGCGACGGTTGCCATTTAACCCAGCCGGTTCAGGATCAGGATCGACACGATCAGGCCGTAGATCGCGATGCCTTCGGCGAGACCGACGAGGATCAGCAGCCGGCCGAACAGCTCCGGCTTCTCGGCGATCGCGCCGACCGCCGCGGTGCCGACGTTGGCCACCGCGATACCGGCACCGAGCGCGGCGAGCCCGGTGGAGACGGCGGCGCCGATCAGGCCCCAGCTCAGCGCTTCCGGCGGCACCGCCGCGGG
>CAZVUN010000223.1:505-2692 GCA_964629975.1 uncultured Acidiferrobacteraceae bacterium
CGCCCCCCCGCGCCCGCCGCCTCGGCGGCGAGCGCGTCCGGCCACCACAGCAACACGCTCGACAGCGCCGCCAGCACAGCGCACAGCACTGCCAGGGCCATAGCGAACTTAAGCCGGTTTTTCATGCGAGTCTCCTTGGGAAGTGGGACGGGGAGGGGCGAGCGGCCGGAACGCCCGGCCCTCGCCGCGCAGAAAGCGAATGAAGAACTCGAACAGCACCAGACGCGTGGTCTGGATCGACACCACCAGACCCTCGAGCACCAGCACCACCGCGTTGCCGATCACCAGGATGACGAACGCCGCGACCGGATTGCCGGCGGCGTCGGCGAGCGTCACGATGGCCGAGGACAGGCCGGCGTGGGCGAGCGCGAACGCGCCGACGCGTGCAAACGACAGCGTATTGACCGCGAGCTGAAAGCCGTGCTCGAACGCCGCGCCCAGACCGGCGAGCAGCGCGAGCGCCTTGTGCTCGTGCGCGGCGTGCCCGATCACGTACCAGGCGAGCCCGACCGCCGCGAGCCACAGCATGGGCGTGTGCACCAGACCGAGCAGCAGCCCGAGGTAGGCGACGGCCATGCCGGCCTCGGCCTCGGCCCACGTTGCGAACGCGCCGCGCCAGTATGCCTCGATGCCGGACAGGGCGAGTCCCAGCAACAACAGCAGCGCGCCACCGAGCAGCGGCACGCCGAGCACCGTGAGCGGATTGCCGAGCGGGTGCAGCCACAGCGCCGGCAGCAGGTCCTCGCGCGAGAACACGCTGCCGAACAGGAACCCGAACACGATGGCCGATGCCCCGCCGGCGATCAGCAGGCGCGCGATCGCGAAGCGCCGGCGCAGCCACACGCCTGCGATCAGCAGCACCAGCCCCTGCCCGACATCGCCGAACATGTAACCGAACAGCAGCGGCACGATCGCGGCGAGCAGCGGGCTCGGATCGATCTCATCGCGCGACGGCACACCGATTGCGCGCGCGAACAGCTCAAACGGCCGGGCCCACCACGGATTGGCCAGCACCAGGGGCGCGACCGCGCCGGGCGGCGGCGGCGGAAAGCGCAGCAGCGCGCGCACCGCCGCGGCGGCGAGCGCGGCCTTCAGGCGCTCGCCGGTGAAGTCATCGGTCCAGCCGGTGAGCCAGGCGAAGTAGTCGGTGCCGGCGAGCGCGTGGACCTCGGCTGCGAACCAGCGCAGCCGCTCGATCTGCGCGAGTGCGCGCGCCAGCCCGTGCTGGCGATCGAGCGCGGCGAGCTGCGCGCGCCGTTCGCGTATCAGCTGCTCGACCTCCTGCTTGCGCCGGACGGCGCGCGCCAGGTTGTCCGCCGCCTTGCCCTCGAACCATCCCGGAATGCCGAGCCCGCTGCGCCGGCCCTTGAGGGCGGTGGCCTGGCGATCGAGACTTGCCACCACGTCCTGCGGACCGAGCACCAGCACGCACGCCTGGTTCTGCAGGATGAAGCGCTGCGCCAGGACGTCCTCCGGCAGCGGAAACACCACATCCGGCGGGAACACGTACAGGCGGCGCGCCAGCACCCCGTCGGGGCGGCGCAACAGCCCGAGCTCCAGATCGCTCGCGCGAAAGCGCGCGAGCAGCTCCTGCCAGATGGCAAGCTCGCGCGCCTCCTGCTCGAGCGCCTGCAGTTCGCGGATCACGGGCTCGGCGGCCGCACGCCACGCCTCGATCCGTTGCAGGCCGTCGGCGAGCGCTTCGCGCGCCGAGAGGTTGCGACCGACGCCGCCCTCCGGCGTCGGCCAGTAAGGACCGTAGCGCTGTGCCAGCTCCGCGTAGGCATCGAGCAGGGGCCTCAGTTCGTGCAGCGGTTCGGCGGTGGTGCGCTCGGCACGCACCTCGAGCTCGATGGCGCCGGTCTTGGCCAGCGCCTCGAGCGCGGCCGCCACGTCGTCCTGCGCGACCAGCACCTCGAACCAGCGGGCGGCGAGCGGACGCAGCATCAGGGGCGCTCCGTGGCGAACAGCAGACGGCTCACCAGCTCGCCGCGCACGCGCTCGAAGTCGAGTGCCTGCAGCAGCAGGAAGGCAAAAACCGCGGTCGGTTCGAGAAAGCCGGCGCGAAAGTGACGCACCACGCCGCGCTCGAGTTGCCGACGCAGCTCCCAGGCCGCGCGCGCGGGCAGCGGCTCGTGGGCCGGCCGGGGCGCGAACACCGCGAGGTGCAGGCGCACGGTGGCGAGC
>CAZVUN010000224.1:0-478 GCA_964629975.1 uncultured Acidiferrobacteraceae bacterium
TTGCGCACCTGCCGGCGCTGCGCGCCTACGACGCCGATGCGCGCGCCGTCGCCACCGCCCGCGCCAACATCACGCGCGCCGGTCTCGAGGGCCGCATCCTGGTCAGGCGCCGCGAGCTCGCCGCCTGCGCCCCGGAACCGACGAAGCCGGGTCTCGTGATCGTCAACCCGCCGTACGGCGAGCGCCTGGGCGCGACCTCGGAGCTGCCGGCGCTCTACCGCGAGCTCGGCGTGCAGCTCAAGAGGAACTTTTCCGGCTGGCGCGCCGCGGTGTTCACCGGCAACCCGGAGCTCGGCAAGGCCATCGGCATCCGCGCGCATCGCATGCACACCCTGTGGAACGGCGCCCTCGAGTGCAAGCTGCTGCACTTCGAGGTGAGCGAGCCGTGGTTCATGCGCGAGCGTGGCGACGCACAAGGACGTGCGAGCCCCGCAAGGGGAGGCGAAAACCGCACTCCAGGCCCGCCGCGGCGACCGCC
>CAZVUN010000224.1:578-2690 GCA_964629975.1 uncultured Acidiferrobacteraceae bacterium
GCGGGAGGTAGGGCAACGCCGGGAGCAGTTGCCGAGAGCGCGTCTGGGCCGCGTGGCGACGCACACGACTCCAGGAACGGAGGAGGTAGAGTCGCGTCGGGAACAGCGACCGAGGGACGTACGAGCCCCGCAAGGGGAGGCGAAAACCGCACTCCAGGCCCGCCGCGGCGACCGCCAGGGAAGGCGGGAGGTAGGGCAACGCCGGGAGCAGTTGCCGAGAGCGCGTCTGGGCCGCGTGACGAGCTGCCGGCGCCGGAGAAACTGTCGAGCGGGGCGCAGATGTTCGCCAATCGCCTGCGCAAGGACCTCAAGCATTTCGGGCGCTGGGCGCGCCGCCAGGCGATCAGCTGCTACCGGCTGTACGACGCCGATCTGCACGAGTACAACCTCGCCATCGACGTTTACGAAAGCGACAAACGCTACGTGCACGTGCAGGAGTACGAGGCGCCGCAGACCATCGACCCGGAGAAGGCGCGCACGCGCCTGGCCGAGGCGCTCGCGGTGATCCCGCAGGTGCTGGAGATTCCGCGCACGCAGATGTTCTTCAAGCGGCGCCGCCGGCAGAAGGGCGGCACGCAGTACGAGAAGCTCGCCGAGAGCGGCGAGTTCCACGAGGTGCGCGAGGGGCCGTGCCGGCTGCTGGTCAACTTCACCGACTACCTCGACACCGGCCTGTTCCTCGATCACCGGCTGACGCGCGCGCTGCTGGGCGAGTGGGCGCGCGGCCGGCGCTTTCTGAACCTGTTCTGCTACACCGCGAGCGCCACGGTGCACGCGGGACTCGGTGGGGCGACCAGCACGCTGAGCGTCGACATGTCGAGCACCTATCTCGACTGGGCCGGGCGCAATCTGGCGCTGAACGGCCTGCAAGGACCTGGCCATGCGCTGATCCAGGCCGATGTGCTGCAATGGCTCAAGGCCAGCCCAAGGCAGCGCTATGGATTGATCTTTCTCGATCCGCCGACCTTCTCGCGCTCCAAGCGCATGGAAGACACACTCGATGTGCAGCGCGACCATGTCGAGCTGATCCGCGACGCCGCCGCGCTGCTTGAACCCGACGGCGTCCTCATCTTTTCCACCAATCTGCGCCGCTTTCGCCTCGACCGTGACGCGCTCGCCGACTTCACCGTCGAGGACATCACGCACCGCACCCTCCCCGAGGACTTCAAGCGCAATCCGAAGATCCACCAGTGCTTTCACATCACGCGGCGCACTTCCGGTGGTGACGACCCGGCCAGGCGATCGCATGGATGACGCACGGCTCAAGCGGCAGGCGCGCAGCATCGCGGCCGGGTACGTCATCCTGGCGCTGGTGTTTCTCGCCATCGGCCACGCGGTGCTCGGCGCGGGTCAATGGCAGGGGCTGGAGCAGGCGCGCCACAGCCTGACCCTGCTGCGCGGCACCCTCGCCCCGCTCGTCGCCCTGACACTGCTCAACCTACTATTAGCGGTGGGCGCGTGGCGTCTGCCGGCGCTGTCGCCGGCGTGGCAGAAGCGGGTGGTCGGCCTCGGCCTGGCAGCCGCCGGCATCATGGCGCTCAACAGCATCACGGGCTGGTGGCAGTGGTATCACGCCACGGCGCTGCCGGGCCGCGCATCGTCGGCGGCGACCGGCAGCACCCTGCTGACGCTGGCGTATCTGCTGTCGGCCTACCACCTGGCGCGCCTGGCGGCCGCTGCCCGGCGGCACGCGCGCGGCGAGCGGCCCGCACCGCCGCGCTGAGGCGGCCTCACAAACTCATGACCTTGAGCACCGGCTCGCTCGACGTTTCGTCGTCGTGAAAGCCTGAGATCACCAGCACCCGCTCGCCCGCGCGCGCCAGCACGCGGGCGCGCGCCACCAGTGCGCACAGGCGCCGCCAGTTGCGCGTGCCGGAGGTCGCGACCTGCACCGGCACCACGCCCCAGGACAGCGCCATGCGCCGCGCGACCGCCGCGTCCGCGCACACCCCCACGGTCGGCGCGTGCAGGCGGTGCGCCGCGACGATGCGCATGGTCGTGCCACTGCTCGTCGGCACCACCACGGCATCGAGCGCGAGGTCGCGCACCAGGTCCACCGCCGCGCGCGCCACGGCATCCCGCCGGCGCGAACCCTCAAGCGCCGCCTCCCCC
>CAZVUN010000225.1:0-2658 GCA_964629975.1 uncultured Acidiferrobacteraceae bacterium
CCGGGGCGAGGCGCCGCACGTGCGCGTGCCATACGACCGGCGCGCCCCGGAAGGGACCGACGAAGCGCAATTCGGCGGCCGCCGGTGTGAGGGCGAGCAGCTCGTAGGGCAGGTGCGCCGCGGCGAGCCGCGCCTCGAGGGTGGCCACGGCCTGCGCCATCGCATCGTAGCGTTGCGGCATGGGAACATGCTAAACGCGCCGCGCCGCGGACTGAAGGCGGTGGCTGGTCGCCTGCGGGGCTTTGCGCTAGGCTGCGCGCCGCCATGCAGCAGGCCCCGCACATCAAGCGCGCCATCCCGCAGCGCCGCTACCGGCTCGGCGACTACCAGGCGGTGCTGTTGGGTGAGATCGAAAGCGACGATCCGGTGCGCTACCGCTACATCCTCGCGCTGGTGCGCGAGGGCGAGCCCAAGCCGAGCCTGTACGTCACCTCGGAAAAGCTCCCGCGCGCGCACGCCCATGCCGGTTCGCACCGCTTGCGCGTGATTTCGTCGGCGTTCACCGAGGAGCTCGGCGCGGGTGATGAGTGGGGCGATCTCGAGCGCTTCGCCACGGAAGGGCTGCGCCTCGCGGCACAGCTGCTTGGGCTCGGCGAGCAGCCGCCCGAGCGCCTCGCCTAGTCCCGCGGCCCTCAGGCGCGGTAGAGCAGCTCGCCGCCCGCGCCGCGCACCTCGACCTCCACCGGGATGCCGGTGCGCACGCTCTGGGTCACCACGCAGTAGTCCTCGAACAGCTCCCGGCAGCGCGCCAGGCGCTCGGGCGGTTCGACCGCACCGGCGAGCTCGATCGCCACGCGCATCGTGCCGATGCGCAGCCGTCCCCGGTCGTTGCGCGCGTACTCGGTGGTCACGCGCGCACGCACGCCCGGCACCCGCGCGTGCGCCTTGTTGAGACAGAACAGCAGGCTCGCGCTCAGGCAGTGGGCGACCGCCGCGGCCAGTAGGCGCGAGGCGTTCGGGCCGCGCTGGCCGCCGAGCGGTGGCGGCTCATCGAGCAAGAGCTCCGGCAGCTGCGGCTGGTCGAAGCGCAGGCGGAACTCGTAGCCCGCGAGGTGCTCGAGCTCGAGCGTGAAGCCCTCGGTGTCCGCCATGCCCGGGGGTCAGTGATCGTGCCCGCCCGGGCCGTGCACATGACCGTGCGCGAGCTCCTCGGCGGTGGCCGCGCGCACCTCGGTGACCTCCACCGCGAAGTGCAGGGTCTTGCCGGCGAGCGGATGGTTGGCATCGAGCACCGCGCCGGTCTCCGTGACGTCGACGACGGTGAGCGAGATCGGGCCTTCCGGACCGTCGGCCGTGACGCGCAGGCCCGGATGCAGCTCCATGTCGGGCGGGAAGTGCGCGCGCGGGGCCTCGAAGATCATTTCCGGATTCTTTTCGCCGTAGCCCTCGGCGGCCGGCACGGTGACGTTCGACTTGTGGCCGGCGCTTGCGCCTTCCAGCGCCTTCTCGAGCCCGGGGATGATGTTGCCGTGACCGTGCAGGTAGGAGAGCGGCTCACCCCCGACGCTCGAATCGATGGTCGCGCCGCTGTCGTCGGTAAGGGTGTAGTGCATGGTCACGACCATGCCGTGCGCTGCCTTCATTTGGGAAACCTCGTGGTACGTGGGGGAGATGAGCCACTATACCGAAGTCCTCCGGAGGAGGCGAGACAGCCGCGCGCCCGCGTCCTTATACTGAGGCGATGATCCGGCAGCTCACCGTGACCACCGTCGGCCAGGGACTGCACGAATTCACCGAAGCCGTGCAGGCGCTGGTGCGCGCGGCCGGCCTCGACGACGGCCTGTGCACGCTGTTCGTGCGCCACACCTCGGCGAGCCTCGTGGTCCAGGAAAACGCCGACCCGTCGGCGAGACGCGACCTGGAGCGCTGGTTGAACCGGCTGGTGCCGGAACACGACGCGCTCTACAGCCACACCCTGGAAGGCCCCGACGACATGCCGGCGCACGTCAAGGCGGCCCTCACCGCCACGTCCCTGTCGATCCCGGTGGCCGGGGGGCGCCTTGCGCTCGGCACCTGGCAGGGGGTGTATCTGTGGGAGCACCGCCACCGCGGCGGGGTGCGCGAGGTCGTGGTGCACCTGGGGGCGTGAGGCAGCGACTACGCTTGGGTGAGGGGCGCAGTTCACGAATGCATGAGGTGAGCAGGACATGACGAGCGGCAAGATCTGGTACCGGCTGGTGATCACGGGCATGGCGGTCCTGGGGGCGGCGAGCGCCGGCGCCCGGGCGGGCGTGGACGAGGAGGTGTTCGATACCGCCAAGCGCTACACGGTCAAGGTGCGCACGCAGGTGGAGCTGCCGTTCTACGGCGACAAGAAGGGCACGCAGATCGGCGCCGGCTTTCTGGTCGACGCCGCGCGCGGCTGGGTGCTGACTAACGCGCACGTCGTGGCGCGCTCGCCCGCGCGCATCAAGGTCGCGTTCTTCGGCGGCGAGTTCGTGCCCGCGACCAAGCTGTACGTCGACCCGTACGTCGATCTCGCGGTCGTCGAGATCGACAAGGCGCAGCGCCCGCCGCAGGCCGTTGTTGCCGATCTCGACTGCCGCGGTGCCCCGGCCATCGGCCACACGGTCGGCGCCTTCGGCCACCCCTGGGACCTGTCCTTCACCGGCACGCGCGGCATCATCTCGGGGGTGACGGCAAAGTTCGCCGGGCAGA
>CAZVUN010000226.1:0-2633 GCA_964629975.1 uncultured Acidiferrobacteraceae bacterium
GCCGTGCGCGAGCGCGCTGGCGCGCGCGCAGGCCGGCGCCGGCCTCGGCCACGTCGCGAGCATGCGGCATATGCCGATGGGCCTGGACGCCTTCGCGGCGCGGCTCGTGACGCTGCTCGACGGCACGCGCACGCGCGATGAGCTCGTGGCGGCACTGGTCGCGGATGTCCGCAGCGGGCGGTTGCGCCTCGCGACAGCGGCGCTGGAGGTGGCCGAGCTCGCGGCCACGATCGAGGCCAACGTCGAGCGGTTGCTCACCACCTTTGCGCGCCACGGCATCCTCGCGCCGCCGGCGCAGGCAGGCACGCATGACTGACCCGCAGCTGCCGATGGAAGCGGAGGTGGTCGAGCGCGTGCCGGAGTCGGCCAGCATCTTCACCCTGCGGCTGCGCCTCACCGATCCCGCGCTGCATGCCGCCTACCGCTTCACCCCCGGGCAGTTCAACATGCTGTATCTGTACGGCGTCGGCGAGATCCCGATCTCGATCGTGTCCGATCCGGAGGACGAGCATCTGTTCGACCACACCATCCGCGAGGTCGGGCGCGTCACGCACGGCTTCGCGGCACTCAAGGCCGGCGACCGCATCGGCGTGCGCGGGCCGTACGGGCGCGGCTGGCCGCTGCGCCAGGCCGAAGGCCAGGACCTGCTGATCATCACCGGAGGCCTCGGTTGTGCGCCGGTGGTGTCGGTCATCAACTACGCCATGCGCCGGCGCTCGCGCTTCCGCCACCTCACCATCATGCAGGGCGTCAAGCACACCGAAGACCTGATCTGGCGCCACCGCTACGAGGAGTGGGCGCGCGTGCCGGATACGAGCGTGCTGGTGGCCGCGGACGTGGGCGCGCCGCTGTGGCCGTGGCACGTGGGGCGCGTCACCGAGCTGTTCGACCGCATCGCCCTCGACCCGCTGCGCACCGTCGCCATGCTGTGCGGTCCGGAGGTGATGATGCGCATCGCCGTCAACCAGCTGCTCGCGCGCGGCATGCCGGAGTCCTCCGTCTGGCTCAGCATGGAGCGCAGCATGCACTGTGCCGTGGGCCTGTGCGGTCACTGCCAGATCGGCGGGCAGTTCGTGTGCAAGGACGGACCGATCTTTCACTACGGGACGATCAAGGAGTTGTTCGGGGTAAAAGGTTTCTGACGGGGAGTCTCGGGTCTCGTGTTTCGGGTCTCGGGTTAGGGCGGTGAGGGCGCGAAGATGGCCACGTTCAGGGCGGTTGAAGACATTGAGGCATGGCAGAAAGCCAGAGGGTTGGTGCGGGTGATCTATCAGGTATCCTCTCTCGGGCCGTTCGCGCGCGATGCGGTGTTGCGCAACCAGATCCGACGGGCCGCCGTCTCGGTGTTGTCGAATATCTCCGAGGGTTTCGAAAGGAACGGGAGCAGCGAGTTCTCCCATTTTTTGTCGGTGGCCAAAGGATCGTTGGGCGAGATCAAGGCGCAACTGTACGTCGCGCTTGATCAAGGCTACCTAGACAAAGCGGCGTTTGATTCCCTCGAGGAAACCGTCGCGACCACGAGCAGGCTCATCGGCGGCCTGATGACCTACCTCAGTCGCTCCAACGTCCGCGGAGCAAAGTTCAAGCGAGCGACCATGACATGACCCCCAACCCGAGACTCGAGACTCGAAACCCGAGACCGCGCGTAGCGGTCCACAAGTTCGCCTCCTGCGACGGCTGCCAGCTGGCGTTTCTCAATCTCGGCCCGGCGCTGCTCGCGCTCGCGCAGCAGGTCGAGTTCGTGCATTTCGCCGAGGCCGGGCCGGTCAATCCCGACGTGCCGGTGGACATCGCCTTCGTCGAGGGTTCGCTCCTCACCCCCGATGACATCGAGCGCATCCAGCGCATCCGCAAGAACAGCCGCTACCTCGTGACGATCGGGGCGTGCGCCACGGCCGGGGGCCTGCAGGCGCTGCGCAACTTCGCCAACGCGCGCGCGTGGCTGGCGGCGGTGTACGCGCGCCCGGAGTTCATCGCGAGCCTCGATGCCTCCACGCCGATCGCCCGCCACGTGAAGGTCGATTTCGAGCTATGGGGCTGCCCCGTCAACGGCCGGCAGGTGCTGGCGGCGGTGCGCGCGCTGCTCTACGGGGTGGCGCCGCTCGAGGAGCGCGACAAGCTGTGCCTGGAGTGCAAGCGCGCGCAGACCGTGTGCGTGCTGGTGACGCAAGGCGCACCGTGCCTGGGGCCGGTGACGCGCACCGGCTGTGGCGCGCTCTGCCCGCGCTTCGGGCGCGACTGCTACGGCTGCTACGGGCCGGCGGAGAACGTCAATGCCGATGCGCTGGCGCGCCGCTTCCAGGGCCTGGGGCTGCTGCCCGAGCAGGTGGCGCGCCGCTTCCTGTCGATCAACAGCGCCGCGCCCGAGTTCGCCGAAGCGGCGGCAAGGCTGCGCCGATGAGCGACACGCGCCGCATCGATATTGAGGTGCCGGTGCTCGCGCGCGTCGAGGGCGAGGGCGCGCTCGAGCTCACGGCGCGCGAGGGGCGCATCGAGGACGTGCGCCTGCGCATCTACGAGCCGCCGCGCCTGTTCGAGAAGCTGCTCGAGGGGCGCGATTACTTCGAGGTGGTGGACATGGTGGCGCGCATCTGCGGCATCTGCCCGGTCGCCTACCAGATGAGCGCGGTGCA
>CAZVUN010000227.1:0-2477 GCA_964629975.1 uncultured Acidiferrobacteraceae bacterium
CGTGCGCCCCGGCGACGCCGCGCCTGCGCGCCCTGCGCCGCCCGGTCCCGGCGAGCCCCGGGGAGGACGGCCTCGAGCTGCAGCTCGACGGCAAGACGATCGCCGCGGGCAGCGAGCTGCGCACCCTGATCGAGTCGATCCTGCAGGACTTCGGTGACATCCCCGAGGACTACCTCAGTGGCAGCGCCGACTGCAGCGACGAGGCGCCCGCGGCCGCCGCGGCCCTGGCCGACAGCGACAAGGGCGACGGCGCGCGCCCCGATGAGTTCGTGTACGACGAGTGGGACCACCAGCGAAACCATTACCGCAAGGCCTGGTGCCAGCTGCGTGAGCTCGAGCTCGCGCCGGGCGAGGAGGGCTTCGTGGCACAGACGCTCGCCAAGTACGCCGGCGTGCTGCCGGGCCTGCGCAAGAGCTTCGAGGCGCTGCGCGGCGAGGAGCAATGGCTGCGCCGGCAACGCGACGGGGCGGAGATCGACTGGGATGCGCTCATCGAGGCGCGTGCCGATCAGTGCGGCGGGCGCGAGGTGAGCGAGCGGCTGTTCGTGCGCCAGCACAAGCTGGCGCGCAGCATCGCCGTGCTGTTCATGGTCGACATGTCGGGGTCCACCAAGGGCTGGATCAACGAGGCCGTGCGCGAGAGCCTGGTGCTGCTCGCCGAGGCGCTCGAGATCCTGGGCGACGCCTACGCGATCTACGGCTTCTCCGGCCAGACGCGCAAGCGCTGCGAGATCTACCGCATCAAGCGCTTCGATGAGCCCTATGACGCCGCGGTGCGTGCCCGCATCGCCGCCGTCGCGCCCAAGGACTACACGCGCATGGGCGCGAGCATCCGCCACCTCACACGGCGGCTGCGCGCTGTCGGCGCGCGCACCAAGCTGCTGATCACCCTGTCCGATGGCCGCCCCGACGACTACGACGGCTACCGCGGCGAGTACGGCATCGAGGACACGCGCCAGGCCCTGATCGAGGCGAGGCGCGCCGGCATCCATCCCTACTGCATCACCATCGATGAGCAGGCGCGCGACTACCTCCCGCACATGTACGGGGCGGTGAACTGGACGCGGGTCGATGAGGTGAAGAAGTTACCGCTCAAGGTCTCCGACATCTACCGCCGCCTGACGGCCTAGGACCGCACCCACGGTGGCGCGGGCCGTTGCCGCCCGCACCGGCCCGCCTGGTCGGTTCGCCCTTATGCGGCGGGTGGCATTGCGCCAGCAGCGCGGGGCTCGTAGATTGGGCCTGGCGTGCCGATCACCTGTCAGGGCGAAGCGACAGGCATGCCCACACGCACAACCGCGGCAATCGCGCCGCAGGGATGGAGGGACGGCCATGAAGGCGGGCGGCCTCGCAAACCGATCGTGCAGCGTCGTTCGCATCGGGATCGTCGGCTTCGATCAGGTCCCGCCACCGCGCCAGGCGTCGCTGCGGGCGCACCTTGCGCGGTTGGTCAACGCGCTCGCCATGAACGTGGGTCACCCCACCTGCGTCATTGCCGACTGCCGGGACGGCGCCGCCCTGTGTCTGGGGGCGGGTCCGCAAGACGCCCTGACGGCCGCGGCGACACTGCGCGAGCGCCTGCTCGCCGATCTGCAGACCGGCGTGTTCCCGGCGCCTGTGTGCATCGGCATCGACCACGGATCCATCACGCTCTCGGCGGACGCACACGGGCGGCCGATCCCGGGGGGTGAGGCCCTGGCCGAGGCGGCGCGGGTGATGGCGAACGCCAGTCCCGGGCAGATCCTGGTGTCGCGCGCGTTCTACGAGGCCGTGATCAACGCAGCACCCGACAGCGCTGAGCTGTTCCGCCATGCGGGTCTTGTCAGCGACCCGCGCGGACGCGAATGTCCGCTGTACGCGCTGCGCGCCTCCGGGCACGCGGCGGACACCCTCCTGCTGCCCGACCCGCCGCGCCCCAACACCCCCAATACGCAGATGATTTCCGACCGCACGGGGTGGGAGCGTGCCGAGTTGACGGCGGCGGCAATCGCTCTTGAGCCCCATGTGGGTGCGCGAGCGCGCGAACTGGTCATGCAGGCAGCCGAACGTGCCGCGAGTGTCAGCGATCTGTACCGTCTGCTCGCCGGCCACATTGCGTCGAAGGCGGCGCGCGAGAACTTCTGCCGGACCCAGGGAATCGCACCGGCGCCGAACGGCGCAGGTCCCGCAGGCGCCCGGGACGCGGCCAGCCGGCCGCCGGCCGCGGACGTGCCAGCCGCAACGCTTGATCCGGCATTGGTGCAGGCGGCCGAACGGGAACTCACGCTGCATCTCGGTCCCCTGGCACGCGTGCTGGTCAGGAAACACGCGCAGGGACATCCCAGCGGAGAAACGTTCCTGGCACGCCTGGCCGATGAGTTGGCCGGGGAGGATCGCGCGCGGTTCCTCGAGCGCCTGCGCAAACGCGGCGGCAGCGCCTGAGACCGCGCCGCACCGCCACCGGGCGCGACCGTCGGGTGCGCACGGCCCGCACGCCG
>CAZVUN010000228.1:0-2440 GCA_964629975.1 uncultured Acidiferrobacteraceae bacterium
CCTCGAGCCACGCGTGCAACGCCGCGCGCGCGGCCGCCCCGACCGGCACGATGCGCGCCTTCGCGCCCTTGCCGGTGACGCGCACCAGGCCCTCGGCGAGATCGAGATCGCCGACATCGAGGCCGGTCAGCTCCGCCAGACGCAGGCCCGAGGAGTACAGCAACTCGAGCAGCGCCCGGTCGCGGCGCGCGAGCGCATCGTTGCCCTCGACGCTGACCAGCCGCACCGCCTCGTCGACGCTCAGGGCCTTGGGCAGGCGCTTGCCGGTCCTGGGCGCGGGAATGGCCGTGGCCGGATTGTGCGTCACGCGCCCGGCGCGCAGCAGGTAGCGGTAGAAGGCGCGCACCGCCGACAGCCAGCGCTGGATGCTGCGCCCGGACAGGCCGTCACGATGCAGGCGCGCCACCCAGGCACGCAGCTGCGCGGGCGCAAGCGCGCCCCAGTCGTCGATGCGCGCCTCGGCGCGCCAGGCATCGAGCCGCGCCAGGTCGCGCGCGTACGCATCGACGGTGTGCGGCGAGGCGCGCCGCTCGCTGCGCAGCGCCACCAGGAACGCGTCGATGTCGGCGCGCGCGCCCATGCCGTCAGGCGGGCAGCGCGTGCTCGAGCAACTCGCCCAGGCGCGTGAGGTAGAGCGTCCCCTGACCGGCGTGGAAGCGCTGCGGGTCGCGCGCGCCGAGCGCCAGCAACCCGCGCGCGCGCGCCGCGCCGAGCGGGATGAGCGCGCACGAGCCGATGTCGGCCGCCGTCGGCGCGAACAGCCACTGCATGTGCTCGGCCTCCAGGCGCGCCGTGCACAGCGGCTTGCCGCCCGCGACCTTGGCCAGCAGCGCCTGCAGGCGCGGGTCCTCGGCGCTGAAGTACTCGGGACGCCGTTGCGCCCGCCCGGGGTCGGTCGCGAGCAGGATCACGGCCGCATCGAGGCGGAATTCCTGGCGCAGCAGATCGCGTGCGGTGTCGAGCACCTCGTCACGCGTGGCGGCCGCGAGCATGGCGAGCGCAAAGCGGTGCAGGCGCGCGGCCAGCACGTCGTTCTCGCGCGCAATGCCGATGAGCTCGCGCAGCTGGCGGCTGAGGCTCGCGTGCTGATCGCGCAGCACCTGCACCTGGCGCTCGATGAGCGACACGGCGCGGCCGCCGGTGCCGTGGTTGAGCTTCAGCCCCGCGAGCAGCTCGGCGTGCTGCTCGAAGAAATTCGGGTTCTGCTCGAGGTAGCGCACCACCGCGTCCTCCCACGACAGCTCGCTCAGTTGCCCGTCACTCCATGGTTTCTGGCTCATAGGCCCTCGAGATCGATCCTGCCTTCGAACACGGTCGTCGCCGGCCCGGTCATCCACACCGGCTCGCCCTCCCCCGCCCAGGCGACGTGCAGCACGCCGCCCGGCAATTGCACCGCGACGCGCGCATCGAGCAGACCGCGCAGGCGCCCGGCCACGACCGCGGCGCAGGCGCCGGTGCCGCAGGCGAGTGTCTCGCCGACGCCGCGCTCGTACACGCGCAGGCGCACGTGCGCGCGGTCGAGCACCTGCATGAACCCGGCGTTGACGCGCTGCGGAAAGCGCGCATGGTGCTCGATGAGCGGCCCCAGGGTGGCGACCGGCGCCTGGTCGACATCGGCGACCAGCTGCACCGCGTGCGGATTGCCCAGCGACAGCACGCTCACCTGCACCAGGCGGTCGCCGACCGCGAGATCGTAGACCGTCTGGCGCGCCGGGGCCTCGAACGGCACCGCCTGCGGCTCGAGACGCGGCACGCCCATGTTGACGGTCACCTGCCCGTCGGCCTCGATGCGCGGATAGATGACGCCCCCGAGGGTCTCGACCGCAATCTCGTCCTTGGCGCTCAGGCCGTGCTCGCGCACGAAGCGCGCGAAGCAGCGCGCGCCGTTGCCGCATTGTTCGACCTCGTTGCCGTCGGCGTTGAAGATGCGGTAGCGGAAGTCGGCGGCGCCGTGCGCGCGCTCGACCAGCAGCACCTGATCGCAGCCGACGCCGCGCCGGCGGTCGGCGAGCCGTCGCACCTGCGCGGGACTGAGCGCGATCGGCTGCGTGATGGCGTCGAACACCACGAAGTCGTTGCCGAGGCCATGCATTTTGGTGAAGGCAACCTGCATGCAGTAAGCTTAACGCCTGCCTCACGGCAATGAAACGGCATACGCGCGGCGCATGAAGGCGTTCGTTGAGCGGCATTACCATGCCCTGAAGAAGACCGACAAGGTCTGGCTGCGTCAGGGCGCGGGCGTCGCGCTGGTGGTCGGCGGCATCCTCGGTTTCCTGCCGGTGCTCGGCTACTGGATGTTCCCGCTCGGACTGGCGCTGCTGTCGGTCGACTCCCCGCGCGCGCGGCGCCTGTACCGGCGCATGTTCGTCGCCTGGGGCCGGAACCTGCAGCGTCTGCGCGGCGAGCGCCGCCCGCCCCCGGGCCAGGCGCGGCCCCGCGG
>CAZVUN010000229.1:0-2366 GCA_964629975.1 uncultured Acidiferrobacteraceae bacterium
TACGCCTGGGGCAAGCTCGGCAACAACCACGAGGCCGACTGCCCGCTCAACATCGTCTGCCCGCTGCCCGCCAAGAGCGCCTGACGCCGGTCTGCCGCGCCCCGGATGCTACAATCGCGCCGCTATGCTGAGGGCAGAACCGGGTGGCTGACATTCCCCTGATCGCGCTGTTCGGCGCGCTGTTCTTCCTGGTCGCGTTGTCGGCGTTCTTCTCCGCCGCGGAGATCGCCATGGTCGCCCTCAACCGCCACCGGCTGCGCCACCTCGCGGCCTCCGGAAAACGCGCCGCGCGCATCGCCGAGAAGCTGCTGGCGCGCCCCGACCGCCTGATCGGCGTGATCCTCCTCGGCAGCAACTCGGTCAATGCGCTGTTCTCGGCGCTCACGACCGTCACGGTCATCCGCCTGTGGGGCGAAGAGGAGAGTGCCATCGGCATCGCCACCGTGATCATCACGCTCGCGGTGCTGATCCTCACCGACCTCACGCCAAAGACGCTGGCCGCGCTGCATCCCGAGCGCGTGGCGCTGCCGAGCGTCTACATCCTCAATCCGCTGCTCAAGCTCGGCTACCCGGTCGTGTGGGGCATCAACCTCATGGCCAATGGCCTGCTGCGCCTCGTCGGGGTAAACGTGCACGCGCACCGCGTCGAGGAAGTCACGCCCGAGGAGCTGCGCGCCATGATTCTCGAGGCCGGCGTGCTCATTCCCGAGACGCATCAGGACATGCTGCTGGCCATCCTCGATCTGGAGAAGGTCACGGTCAACGACGTGATGGTGCCACGCCACAAGATCGTCGGCATCGATCTGGATGCCGACTGGGACGAGATCGTGACGGCGCTGACCACCAGCCGCTACACGCGCATGCCGGTGTATCGCGGCAGCCTGGACAACGTGGTCGGCATGCTGCATGTGCGGCGCGTGCTCAATCTCATGCGCGAAGGCAAGTTCGACCGCGAGTCGCTCGCGCAGGCGATGAGCGAGCCGTTCTTTGTGCCTGCCGGGACCTCGCTCACCAAGCAGCTGCTCAATTTCCGCGAGGCGCAGAGCCGTGTCGCGCTCGTGGTCGATGAGTACGGCGACATCCGCGGGCTGGTCACGCTCGACGAAATCCTCGAAGAGATTGTCGGCGATTTCACGACACGCGCGCTCGGGCGCATGGAGGACGTGCAACCGCAACCCGACGGCAGCTTCCTGGTCAAGGGCACGGTGTACCTGCGCGACCTCAATCGCGAGCTCGGCTGGCACATCCCGACCGACGAATCGCGCACCGTGAACGGCTGGATCGTCGAGTATCTCGAGGACCTGCCGCAACCCGGCACCAGCCTGATGCGGGACGGCCACGTCATCGACATCCTGCGCACCCGCGGCACGGCGGTGGAGGTCGTGCGCATCCGTCCTGCCCCGCCGGCGCCCGCCGCACCGCCGGCCTGATCCCGCATCGCGCTGTCAGGGCGCGCGACGCGCCGGGACAGAAATCTGCCTTGAAATTTGCGGCTACAGCCTCTAGCATCGCGGCCGCATCGAAAGGTTCCGGCACCCCCGCGGGCGGCGGACGCCGGTGCGAAATCGCCGCGGAGTCGCTCGTCGCGTGCCGCGCGCACCCTGATTTGCGGGACGAATCGTCTTGTCGCCTCTTGAGCTAGCCTACCTGGCGCTCGCCAGCGCATTTGCCTCCGGGCTGACCGCCCTCGGTGCCGATCGCAATCCCGCCCTGCTGCGTTACGGTTCGAGCCTGCTGCTGGCGGTCGCGGGGCTTGCCGCGGTCGGGGCCGGCGGCTGGGCACTGCTGCAGCCGGCGGCGCTGACCGCGCAGCTGCCCTTCGGTCTACCGTGGCTCACCTGGCACCTGCGCCTCGATGCCTTGAGCGGTTTTTTCCTCGTGCTCGTGGGCGTCCTGGTGTTTGCCGTCAGCCTGTACGCGCCTGCCTATCTGCGCGAGTTCGCGCACCGCGACAACCCGCAGCCGCTGTCGGCACTGGGACTGTTTACCGGTCTGTTCATCCTCGGGATGTACGTCGTCCTGCTGGCGGACGATGCCTTCGCCTTCATGATCGCGTGGGAGCTCATGTCGGTGTCGAGCTACTTCCTCGTGACCTACCAGCATCAGCACGCTGCCAACCGGCGCGCTGGATTTCTCTACCTGCTCATGGCCCACGTCGGCGCGCTCGCCATCCTGCTCGGCTTCGGCGTGCTCGCCGCTTTCGGCGGCGGCTTCACCTTCGAGCAGATGCGCGCTGCCGAGCTGAGCCCGCTGTGGGCGAGCCTCGCATTTGTCCTCGCCCTGTTCGGTTTCGGCGCCAAGGCCGGCATCGTTCCGCTGCACGCCTGGCTGCCGGAGGCGCACCCGGTGGCGCCCTCGCACATCTC
>CAZVUN010000230.1:0-2299 GCA_964629975.1 uncultured Acidiferrobacteraceae bacterium
AGCCGGCGCAGGCGTTTGGCGAGCTTGCGCGGCACGACCTGCGCAAGCCATGGCCGATAGGCGCGCAGCAGGCTGCGCAGCCGCCGCAGCGCCACGCGCAGGTCGTGCAGCGCCTCGGTATCGGTGTCGTCGTGCAGACGCGCGTGCGCCCGGGCCGCCGCGTCGAGCAGGCCGAGCCCGATGCGGCAGGCCGCGGCGGTCGGGGTGAGTTGCAACAGATCGGCGTGTGCGGCGGAACGGACCCGGGCCATGCGCGGCGTCAGGTCGCGAGTGCGCGCAGCTGCTTCGCTGTGAGCGCCCACAGCAGGCGCCCCTCGCCGGCGCGCGCGCGTGTGCCGAACTCGACCAGGCAGGCCGCGCCCTTCTTGAGCTCGAGCAGCGAGCGTTCGTGTCCAGTCAGGAGATAGCCAACGAGCGCGCTGAGGTCGGGTTCGTGCCCGACGAGCGCGACGGTCGCATCACGCGGCTGCGTCGTGAGCCACGCGAGCAGCTCCTTGGCTGGCGTTCCGGGGGCGAGCTGCGCCAGCTCGGTGAGCTGCTCGGGGCCGGCGAACACCGTCTGCACGATCTCGGCGGTCTGGCGCGCGCGCACCAGGGGGCTCGCGGCGAGCACCGCCGGTGGATCGAGCAGCGCACGCAGGCCGCGTGCCGCCTTGCGCATGTCCTTGCGCCCCTCCGGCGTGAGCGGCCGCAGCGCGTCGCGCTTGAGCAGGCCGCGCTCTTCGGCCTTGCCGTGACGAATAATGAGCACCTGCATGGCGCACCAGTATACCGAAGGGGTGCGCGCCGGTCTGTTACACTGGCCGCGGAACTTGAACCGGGCCACACCCGTCTCAATGAGTACGCCATGACTGACCACGCCGCCGCGACCCGCAGCCACGACAGCCTGCAACGCTTTGTGTTCGAGCGCTCGCCGATCCGCGGGGAGATCGTGCGTCTCGACGCCACCTGGCGCGCGGTGCTGGAACGGCGCGACTACCCGCTGCCAGTGCGTGACCTGCTCGGCGAGCTGATGGCCGCGGCCTCGCTGCTGGCCGCCAGCATCAAGTTCGACGGTCGCCTCACCATGCAGGTCAAAGGCGACGGGCCGGTCGGCCTGCTCGTGGTCGAGTGCACCAGCCGCCAGACCCTGCGCGCGCTGGCCCAATGGCACGGCCCCGTCCCAGTCGGCGGCATCCGGCCGCTGCTCGGCAGCGGCCAGCTGGTGATGACCATCGAGCCCGACAAGGGGGAGCGCTACCAGGGTATCGTCGCGATCGACGGTGCGTCGGTCGCCGAGGTGCTGGAGCACTACTTCGCGCGCTCCGAGCAGCTCGCCACACGCCTGTGGCTCGCCGCGGACGACACCCAGGCCGCCGGCATGCTGTTGCAGCGCCTGCCCAATCCGGAATTGCACGATGTCGACACCTGGGACCGGGCCGTGCACCTGGGTTCCACGATCACGCGCGACGAACTCCTGACGCTGCCGGTGCGCGAGCTCCTGCACCGCCTCTACCACGAGGAGGACATCCGCCTGTTTTCCGGCAACCCGGTGAGTTTCCGCTGCTCCTGCTCGCGCGCGCGGGTGGAATCGGTGCTGCGCATGCTCGGGCGCGAGGAGGTGCGCTCGATCCTGGACGAGCGCGGCAAGGTCGAGGTCGACTGCGAGTTCTGCGGCTCACACTACGAGCTCGACCGCGTGGACGCCGAGCAGCTTTTCGCCGCCGCCCACATGACCGACGCCGCGCCCACGCGTCACTAGGCGCGGGCGGCTTTTTCACCGGCCGCCGTGTATAATGCGCCGCCTTTTCCGGCGGTTACCCCCAGGTTGTCCCCATGATCACCAAGCTGCGCAACATTGCCATCATCGCCCACGTCGACCACGGCAAGACCACGCTGGTCGACAAGCTCCTGCAACAGTCCGGCACGTTTGCCGCCCACCATCAGGTCGAGACGCGCGTCATGGACTCGAACGCCCTGGAAAAGGAGCGCGGCATCACGATCCTGGCGAAGAACACCGCGATCCGCTGGAACGACTACCGCATCAACATCGTCGACACCCCCGGCCATGCCGACTTCGGCGGCGAGGTCGAGCGCGTGCTGGCGATGGTCGACTCGGTGCTGCTGCTGGTCGATGCGGTCGACGGCCCGATGCCGCAGACGCGCTTCGTCACGCGCAAGGCCTTCGCCCAGGGCCTGCACCCGATCGTCGTCATCAACAAGATCGACCGGCCCGGTGCGCGGCCCAACTGGGTGCTCGACCAGACCTTCGACCTGTTCGACAAGCTCGGCGCCACCGAGCAGCAGCTCGACTTCCCGG
>CAZVUN010000231.1:0-2276 GCA_964629975.1 uncultured Acidiferrobacteraceae bacterium
TCGGGCGCTTGACCGAGGAGCAGATGGACAACTTCCGCCGCGAGGTCGATGGCAAAGGCCTGTCGTCCTACCCGCACCCGTGGCTGATGCCGGAGTTCTGGCAGTTCCCGACCGTATCCATGGGCCTGGGGCCCATTCAGGCGATCTACCAGGCGCGCTTCATGAAGTACCTGCACGACCGCGGCCTGGCGGACACCGCCGGCCGCAAGGTGTGGTGCTTCCTGGGCGATGGCGAGGTCGACGAGCCGGAGTCGCTCGGGGCGATCGGGCTGGCGGCGCGCGAGAACCTCGACAACCTGATCTTCGTCATCAACTGCAACCTGCAGCGCCTCGACGGGCCGGTGCGCGGCAACGGCAAGATCATCCAGGAGCTCGAGGCCGGATTCCGCGGCCACGGCTGGAACGTGATCAAGGTGGTGTGGGGCAGCTACTGGGACCCGCTGCTCGCGCGTGATCGCCTCGGTTTGCTGCGCAAGCGCATGGAAGAGTGCGTCGACGGCGAGTACCAGACCTTCAAGTCGAAGGACGGCGCCTATGTGCGCGAGCATTTCTTCGGCAAATACCCCGAGCTCAAGGAGATGGTCGCCAACTGGTCGGACGACGACATCTGGCGCCTCAATCGCGGCGGGCACGATCCGCACAAGGTGTATGCGGCCTATCACGCGGCGGTGAACCACAAGGGCCAGCCGACCGTGATCCTGGCCAAGACCGTCAAGGGTTACGGCATGGGCGAGGCCGGCGAGGCGCAGATGCCCACCCACCAGCAGAAGAAGATGGGCACCACCTCGCTCAAGGCCTTCCGCGACCGCTTCAAGCTGCCGCTCAGCGACGAGCAGCTGGAGCGGCTCGAGTACATCAAGCTGTCCAAGGACTCGCGCGAGTACCAGTACATGCACGAGCGGCGCATGGCGCTCGGCGGCTATCTGCCGTCGCGCCGCCGCAAGAGCGCGTCGCTCACGGTGCCACCGCTCAGCGCCTTCGAGACGCTGCTCAAGGCCTCGGGCGAGGGCCGCGAGTTCTCCACCACCATGGCGTTCGTGCGCGCGCTCGGCGTGCTGGTCAAGGACAAGGCGATCGGCAAGCACATCGTGCCGATCATCGCCGACGAGGCGCGCACCTTCGGCATGGAGGGCATGTTCCGCCAGCTCGGCATCTGGTCCTCGCTCGGGCAGCTGTACACGCCGCAGGACGCCGACCAGCTCATGTTCTACAAGGAGTCGAAGACCGGGCAGATCCTGCAGGAAGGCATCAACGAGGCCGGTGCCATGTGCTCCTGGATCGCGGCGGCCACCTCGTATTCGGCGCATGGCGTGCCGATGATCCCGTTCTTCATCTTCTATTCCATGTTCGGCCTGCAGCGCACCGGCGACCTGTGGTGGGCGGCGGGCGATTCGCGCGCGCGCGGCTTCCTCCTGGGCGGCACCTCCGGGCGCACGACGCTCAACGGCGAGGGGCTGCAACACGAAGACGGCCACTCGCACGTGTGGGCCGCGCAGATCCCGAACTGCATCCCGTACGATCCAACCTTCGCCTACGAGGTCGCGGTGATCCTGCACGACGGCCTGCGTCGCATGTACGCCGAGCAGGAGGACGTCTATTACTACATCACCGTGATGAACGAGAACTACGAGCATCCGGCGATGCCCGCCGGCGCCGAGGCCGACATCCTCAAGGGCATGTACCTGTTCCGCAAGGGCGCGGCCGGCAAGGGGCCGCGCGCGCAGTTGCTCGGCAGCGGCACCATCCTGCGCGAGGTGATCGCCGCCGCCGACCTGCTCAAGCAGGACTGGGGCGTCGAGGCCGACGTCTGGAGTTGCCCGAGTTTCACGCTGCTCGCGCGCGACGGCCACGACGTGGCGCGCTGGAACCTGCTGCACCCCGCGGGCAAGGCGCGCGTGTCGCACGTCGCCACCTGCCTCAAGGACACGCACGGCCCGGTGATCGCCTCGACCGATTACGTGCGTGCCTTCGCCGATCAGATCCGGCCGTTCGTTCCGCGCCGCTACACGGTACTCGGCACCGACGGCTTCGGGCGCTCCGACACGCGCGAGAAGCTGCGTCATTTCTTCGAGGTCGATCGTTACTGGGTCACGCTCGCGGCGCTCGCGGCGCTCGCCGACGAGGGTCAACTGGATCGCGCCAGGGTCGGTGAGGCCATCAAGAAGTACGGCATCGACCCCGACAAGCCCAACCCGTTGACGGTGTGACGGCGCCCAGCACTGGCAGGTACAGGGAAAGCAACGATCATTGAGCGCCGCCTGAACCCCGCACCGCGC
>CAZVUN010000232.1:0-2255 GCA_964629975.1 uncultured Acidiferrobacteraceae bacterium
TGGCATTGGGGTTGCCGGCACCCGCGCCGCTCGGATCGAAGTTGACCGCCTCGATGTCGCGCGTTGCGTAGTTCAGGGTGACGCGCGTTTTCTTGTTGATGTGGTACTGCAACCCCAGGGTCCAGGTCTTCCAGTCGAGCTGGTACTGGCTGCCGTCGAGGCGCGCGTAGTAGTCGTAGCGCAGATCGACCTGGAAGTCGGTATTGGGGATGTACCAGCCGCCCTCGACGTACCAGCCCTCACCCTTGGCCTTGAGGCCATTGCTGGCGTGATCCGGGTTGACGTCGCCCGCGGGCACGAGCGCCCAGGTGGCCTTGTCCGGTCCGTTCCAGATCATTCCCTTGCCCTTGAGATACTCGGCCGTGGCCCGGAACGGCTTCTGCATATACTTTACGCCCAGCCCCGAACGGTCGCGATCGTATTTCTCGTAGCTGCCGTCCGCATTGCCGTCGAAGCTGCGCTTTCCGGTCTGCGCCCAGGCAAAAAACTTGAGGCCTTCGCGCCAGGGCCCGGCCCCGCCCAACACCCACTCGGTGGACAGGTAGCCATACAGGTCCTTGTCGCTGTTGTTGTCCGAATAGTTCAGGCCGTTGCCGTTGCCCACCATCAGCGCGTAGCTCGTCTCCCAGCTCCCGGTGGTGAATGCGTCAAACAACTGAATGCCGACGTCGCGAAACGCATCGACCGGTCGATCGAAGGTGTTCAGGTCGCAGGTGCTCGAGGCCGTCGGGTCGCAGGGTGGCGGGTTGCTGCCCGCGCCCGGATGCGTGCGATTCGGAAAGCGCTCGAGCATCATCTGGTTGGTGACCTCCGTGAAATTGATGTAGTCCATCACATGGATGGCCTGCAGGGCCTCTTCCGCCGTCGGGTACTTGAACAGACCGGCGCGCACGCGCGCCCCGGGGATATGGTTGAGCGTGATGCTCGCGTCGGTGAGCTTTACCGAGCTCGAGTTGTAGGTGATGGCGTTGTTGCCGGCCTCGACCAGGAAGAAATAGTTGACCTTGTCATCGAGCGGCAGTGCCAGACCGCGGGCGCCGAGGCGCGCGCGGCTCACGTTGAACGCCTTCTGCGACGTCAGATCCGGGCCAAGCAGTTTCGGCGGGACGTAGCCGCCGGTCGCGTTCGGGTCGCTGGTATCGACCTGGTAGTCGACCTGCACGAAGCCCCAGACCTCGACGCCCTTGGCGGTGCCGGCCGGTTCCGTGCCCTGCAACATCAGCCAGTTGGCCGCGTGCGCGCTCGAGTGCGCGCCGACCAACACCGCAGCGGCGGCCAGGACCGCGCGCATGACTTGCTTGCTCATTGTTCTGCTCCTCCTAGCTGTTTGTGTCTTGTTGTGTGTGTCTGCGTTACGGGCGCACGAGCGTGTAGCCCTGCTCGGTCAGCTCGATGATTCGACCGATCCCGGCCTTGACCATCACCGCCTCGGCCTGCAGCGCCGGGGGTTTGCCGAGCGTGCGCGCCATGCCGGCGAGCGTGTTCCCGCAGGCCGAGAACCGCACCCCCTTCTGCGCCAGGTCGGCGACACGACCCTTGTTGACGTTGTCCTTGAACAGCAGGCGCAAGCCCGGACCGAAGGCGATGATCTCGAGCTTGACGTTATCGATGCCGTACTCGGCCTGCAGATTATTGGCGACGTTGAGCACGAGGGTCTGCTTTTCTTCGGTACCATCGCTGATCTGCAGCAGCACCTTTTTCTCCGTCTTCTGCGCCGCTTCGGCACGCGCGGGCGTGTCTGCGGCGATTCCCGCCGCCGGGACCGCGAGCCCGAGCAGCAGCATAAGCGCCCGTGTCGCAGATGCGACCATCGATCGATGCAGCATTCCAGTATCTCCTCCTGTCGTTGTGAGCAATGCCAGACGCCGTCCGGCCGGCACGCACGCCCGCGCCCTCTCGTACGCGGGTGCTGCGGCGGCACGGGGGCGGCACCCCGGCAAACTAGGCAAGCCTTTGGGGTCTGCCTTATAGTTAAAGACGCCGCAGGGTGTCCAAACGATCCAAGGCGACCGCGCCCAAAGGATCGGGCCGCAGGACCTGCGCGGCGCGCACTGTGTCCAGGGATTGTTCGTGGTCGCGCACAAAAAATAGCTAAAACCACTGGGGAGGAACGCCACACATGTTGAATCACCTGGACGGCTTTATCCGTCGCGCCGCGCTTGGCCGACAATTGCGCGAACGCACCGAACGTCTGCATCGGGCCGCCTTCGCGCTCTGTCACAGCCGCGCGCTGGCCGATGACCTGGTACAGGAAA
>CAZVUN010000233.1:0-2251 GCA_964629975.1 uncultured Acidiferrobacteraceae bacterium
CGGACCTGCGCCCGGCCGTGCAGGAATTCTCCCTGCGCCTGCCCGCCGGGCTGCCGCGCACGCTGCTCGCAAACGTCATGAGCCTGCTGCCGGGGACGCTGAGCGCCGGGCTTGCGGGCGAGCGGCTGCGCCTGCACGTGCTCGACGCCCGGTGGCCGGTGGAGGGGGAGCTGCGCGCACTCGAGGCGCGCGTGGCGGCGATGTTGCGTCTTACGCTGAAGAACCGATGAACCGGCGGCCTGCGGACACCGCCCGCCGCGCAATGTGCGTCCCATCCTGACGGAGCCTCTTTCATGCAAGACTTTCATCTCGCGCTCGCGGTGTTCCTGCTAGCCAATCTCGGCGCCGGGCTCGTGCGCATCCTGCGCGGGCCGACACCGGCCGACCGCATGCTGGCCGCCCAGCTCTTCGGCACCACCGGGGTGGCCGTGCTGCTGCTGCTCGCCGAGGCGCAGGCGCTCGCGGCGCTGCGCGACGTGGCGCTCGTGGTTGCGCTGCTCGCGGCCGTGAGCGTCATCGCCTTCGTGCGGCGCGTGTGCTACCGCGCCGAGGAGGAGTCGGGACCGTGAGCGCGCTCGATGCCGTCTCCGCGCTGCTGCTCGCATCCGGCGCCTTTTTCTTCTTCGCCGGTACCGTGGGGCTGTTGCGCTTTCCGGACGTGTACACGCGCCTGCACGCGCTCAGCAAGGTCGACAACCTCGGCCTCGGGCTCGTCGTGCTGGGGCTCATGGTGCGCGCCGACTCCTGGCCGGTGGCGCTCGAGCTCGCGCTCATCTGGGGGCTGGCGCTCGCCGCGGCCGCCACCGCGAGCTACCTGGTGGCGACGAGCGCCCTCGGCAACGGCGTGCGCCCCTGGCGCGCCAAAGGGCGGCGATGAGCATCGCCATCCTGCTCGATGCGCTGATCGCGTGCGCGCTCGTGTGGATCGCGTGGCGCGTGCTGGCGACGGAGGCGCTCTTCAAGTCGGTGGTGCTGTTCATCGCGTTCGGGCTGCTCCTGGCGCTCGCCTGGGTGCGGCTCGCCGCGCCCGACATCGCGCTCGCCGAGGCCGCGATCGGCGCGGGGCTCACCGGCGCGCTGCTGCTCGACGCCGTGGGCCACCTCGAGGCCCGGAGCGGCGAGCGCAGGAGGCGCTGAGTGGCGCGCGCGCTCCTCGGCTCCCTTGCCGCCGCGGTGAGCGCGCTGCTCGTGTGGGTGATGCTCGACTTGCCGCCGCCGTCCGCCGAGCTGCCGGCGCTCGTGGCCGCGCACCTGCCGGCGAGCGGTGTCGCGCATCCGGTCACCGCCGTGCTGCTCAACTTTCGCGGCTACGACACGCTGCTCGAGATCGGGGTGCTCGTGCTCGCGGTGCTCGGCGTGCTGGCCGTGCGTCTTGCCGCGGCCGATACGGGCGGGGCGCAGCCGGCGCCGGCCGGGGCGGTGCTCGGCGCGCTCGCCGATCTGCTCGTGCCGATCATGATGCTGGTCGCCGGCTACCTGCTGTGGGCCGGTGCCCACCGGCCGGGTGGCGCCTTCCAGGCCGGTGCGGTGCTCGCGGCGGCCGGCGTGCTGCTGCGCCTCGCGGGCCGGTTGCCGGCGCTGCTGCCGCCGCACTTCTGGCTGCGCGCGGGCCTGCTCGTGGGGTTCGCGGTGTTCCTCGCGGTCGCGCTCGCTGCAAGCGGCGCCGGTGCTGCGCTCCTCGAATACCCGGCCGGCTATGCCGGAGCGCTCATCCTGCTGATCGAGGCGAGCCTTATGATCTCGATCGCGCTCATTCTTATTAGTCTGTTCGTCGGTGCCCCGGCGGCGGCGGTGCAACCCCGGCCGAGGCGCCGATGAGCGCCGGCCTGCTCTATGCCGTCACCGGGGCGGTGCTGTTCGGTCTCGGGCTCTACGGGCTCATCGCGCACGCGCACCTGCTGCGCAAGATCCTGGCCTTCAACATCATGGGCAGCGGCGTGTTCCTCGTGCTCGTCGGGCTCGCCCAGCGCGCCGGCGCGGTCGATCCGGTGCCGCACGCGCTGGTGCTGACCGGCATCGTGGTGGCGGTGAGTGCCACCGCCTTCGCCTTGATCCTGGCGCGCCGGCTGTACGCGGCCACCGGTCGCTGTGCCCTGCCGGGCGAAGAAGAACGATGAGCGCGGTGCTGTCGGCGGTGCTCGCGGTTGACTGGATTCCGTGGGTGATCGGCTTGCCGTTCGTGTTCGGCACGGCGGCCTTCCTGCTCGGCGCGCGCGCGGCGCGCGTCTTCGCCCCGCCGGCGCTGCTGCTC
>CAZVUN010000234.1:0-2242 GCA_964629975.1 uncultured Acidiferrobacteraceae bacterium
GCACCCGCGGGCGCGCCGCTGCCCGGCAGCGCGGCGAGCGATATCAGCGCGGCGGGCTGGAACGCGATCGTCGCGCAGCTCGCGCTCGGCGGCCTGGCGCGCGAGCTCGCCAACAACACCGCGCTCGAGGCGGCGAGCGGCGCGAACGTCAGCCTGGTGCTGGATGAGGCCTGCGCGCAGCTCCTCAACAAGGAACGCGAGGCCGCGCTGCGCCAGGCGCTGGAGAAGCACGTGCAACGCGAGCTGCGTGTGACCATTCGTGTCGGCGCACCGCCGCATGAGACGCCGGCCAAGGAACGGTTGCGCCTGCAGGGCGAGCGCCAGGCGGCGGCCGAGCAGGCGATCGAGGCGGATCCGACCGTGCAGGCGCTCAAGCAGCAGTTCAATGCCCGGGTCAGCCCGGGCTCGATTCGTCCCAAGGCGTGACAGTGAGGCGAGCATGAAAGGCGGACTCGGTGGAATTCTCAAGCAGGCGCAACAGATGCAGGAGAACCTGCGCAAGGCGCAGGAGGAGCTGGCCAAGGTCGAGGTGACCGGCTCCGCGGGCGGCGGGCTGGTGTCGATCACCATGACCTGCCGGCACGACGTGCGTCGCGTGCAGATCGATCCGAGCCTGCTCAGTGACGACAAGGAGGTGCTGGAGGACCTGATCGCCGCGGCCATGAACGATGCGGTGCGCAAGGCCGAGGAGACCACGCAGCAGCGGCTCGCCGGTCTCACCGCCGGCCTCGGCCTGCCGGGCATGGGGCTGCCGTTCTAGGCGAGCGCACATGGCCGACACCCCGACGCTCGAGGCGCTCAAGCAGGCGTTGCGGCGCCTGCCGGGCGTCGGTCCGAAGAGCGCGCAGCGCATGGCCTACTACCTGCTCGAGCGCGACCGCGAGGGCGCGCGCCTGCTGGCGCAGGCGCTGGCGCAGGCGGTCGAGCGCATCACGCATTGCCGGCAGTGCAACAACTTCAGCGAGGCCGGGCTGTGCGACATCTGCGCCTCGGCGCGGCGCGACCGCAGCGTGCTGTGCGTGGTGGAGTCGCCATCGGACCTCGCCTCGCTCGAGCAGGCCGGCGTCTATACCGGCTTGTACTACGTGCTGATGGGCAGGTTGTCGCCGCTCGATGGCATCGGTCCGGAAGAGCTCGGCCTGGCGCGCTTCGAGGCGCGCCTCGACGAAGGCGAGATCCGGGAGGTCGTGCTTGCCACCAACCTCACCGTCGAGGGCGAGGCCACGGCCCATTACCTGAGCGACCTGGTGCGCGCGCGCGGCATCCGCGCCACGCGCATCGCCTACGGCGTGCCGGTGGGCGGCGAGCTCGAGTACACCGACCGCAGTACGCTGGCGCGCGCGCTCGCCGGTCGGCGCGAGGCCTAGCCGCAACCCCTGCGGCAAGGCGCGCACGTTCAGACACGATGGGCGCGGCGCGCAGCGACGAGGAGCTGATGCTCGCGTATCGCGGGGGCGATGCCGGTGCGTTCGACCGGCTGTACGCCCGGCACCGGGGTCCGCTGTACCGTTACCTGCTGCGCCAGTGCCGCAGCGCGGCGGTGGCCGAAGAGCTGTTCCAGGACGTGTGGATAAATCTGATCCGCGCGCGCGAGCGCTACGAGGTGCGCGCCAGGTTCACGACCTATCTGTTCAGCCTGGCGCACAATCGCTTGATCGATTACTACCGCCGCCAGGCGGCCGGCGTGCCGCTTTCTTATGATGACGATCCCGACGATCCGCTGCTCGAGGCGATCGCCGCGCCGGCCGCGCAGCAGCCGGAGCAGGCGGCCGATCAGCGCGCCCAGGTGGCACGGTTGCTGGCGCTGATCGAAGCGCTTCCGGAGGCGCAGCGCGAGGCCCTGCTGCTGCGCGAGGAGGCGGGGCTGTCGCTCGAAGACATCGCGCAGGTCACGGGCGTCAACGTCGAGACGGCCAAGAGCCGTCTGCGTTACGCCGTGAGCAGGCTCAAGCGCGCCTGGGAGGCGGACTGACACATGGCCACGCACGATCCTGACCGGCTGCTCGAACGCTATCTGAAAGGCGACACGGCGCTCTCGCGCAGCTATCGCGCGGGTGCACGCGAGCAGCCACCGGCGGCGCTCGATGCCGCAATCGGCGCGCACGCGCGCCGCGCCGTGGGCAGCCGGGCGCGTGCGCTGGGCAGTCGGTTCCCTCGCCACTGGCTGGTGCCGGCATCGGCGGCGGCCGTCGTGCTGGTGAGCGTCGGCGTGGCATTGCTGCTGTCGCGCGAGGGCGCGCTT
>CAZVUN010000235.1:0-2124 GCA_964629975.1 uncultured Acidiferrobacteraceae bacterium
TAAGGCGAAACAAGCCGCATGATTCAGGCGACAACTACCTTGACGCGCGCCGGCCGCGGCAAGGCGCGCGCGCAGGAGGGCGGCGCTGAAGAAGATGTCGGCCACGCGCCGCGCGAGCGCATCGCGCGTGGCGGCGCGCTCGGCCGCGGCCGCCTGCGTGCCGGCCTCGGCGATGAGGCGACCCTGGGTGTAGTCCGGATTGCCGGCGCCGCGCGCCAGCGGCTGGCGCAGCGACAGATCAAGACGCGTCGAATCCGAGGGATTGGGCAGCGTCGGGCTGAACGGCGTGGTGGCGTCCTCGCGCACGTAACTGCCGGTGAGCCCGACCGTGGCGCCCGAGGACAGCCGCCGGTCGGCCCCGGCCGCGATCTCGGCCCGGTCGGTCGGCGTCCCGAACAGCGAGGTCTCACGATTCACACCGGCGCGCGCACTGGCATTCCAGCCGAGCTGGCTCTCGACGCGCGCGATCTCCTGGCGGGCGCGCTCCACGCGCTTGCCGGCCACATCGAGCGCGGCATCGAGCTCGAGCACGCGCTGGAGGACCCGCAGATAGGTGTACGGTTCACCCTGCGCCGCGAGCGGCGCGAGCGCGAGCAATCCGGCCGCGCAGGCGGCCAGCGCTGGGGGGCGCCGGTCAGAAATCCTGCGTGTCATGAGGCAATCGGCGCGTGGCGTGCGGCGGCTGGCGGCGGAAGGCGTATTTACGGCTATGCGCGAGGCATTGGTCAAGGCGCACGCGATGACCGCGACATGACGGTTACCCCTGCCCGGCGCGGTGCGTGGTGCGCGCGGTCGGCCGGGCGTTCCACGGATCGTCCGGCCAGGGGTGCTTCGGGTAGCGGCCCTTGAGCTCCTTCTTCACCTGCGCGTAGGTCCGCTCCCAGAACCCGCGCAGATCCTGCGTCACCTGGATGGGGCGGCGGGCCGGCGACAGCAGGTGCAGCGTCACCGGCACGCGCCCGAAGGCCACACGCGGCGTGTCGGCACAACCGAACATTTCCTGCAGCTTCACCGCCAGCACCGGTGATTCGCCCGGCGCGTACTGAAGGCGCACGCGCGAGCCGCTCGGCACCGTGAGGTGGGTGGGCGCGCCCTCCTCCAGGCGCCTGGCCTGATTCCAGTCGAGCAGACCCTGGAGTGCCGCGGCCAGGTCAATGCGCGCCAGATGCTCGCGCCGCGTGACACCGTCGAGGAACGGACCGAGCCAGCTCTCGAGTGTGGCGAGCAGCTGCGCATCCGACACGTCCGGCAGGTTCTCCTGCGGGCACCAGGCGCGCAGGCTGAGCACGCGCGCCTGCCATTGGCGAAGCTCCGCCGTCCACGGCAAGGCCGCAAGCCCCAAGCGGCGCACGCCCTCGAGCATGGCGGCGCGCAGCTGCCCGGGATCGGCATCGGTCAGGGCGCGCGACTCGAGCACCAGCGCGCCGAGGCGTTGCTCGCGCCGCGCGATCACTGCCGCCTGCTGGTCATCCCAGCGCACCACCTCGACCGTGGCCAGGTGCGCGGCGCAGGCGGCGCGCAGCGCATCGAGGGGGATCGCGGCCGCGAGATGGATGATACCCTCGCTCGCGCCGGCATCGAGGTTCGCCGCCACGAGGTACGGTGCGCGCAGGCGCGTCTCGCCGTGCGGCAGACGCGCACCGCGGCCGTTGCTCAGCAGATAGGCCGCCTCAGCGGCTGCGCGTTGCTGCGCGATGCGATCGGGATAGGCCGCGGCGAGCAGCGCGCCGGCCTGCTCGCCATCGGTCGTCGCCTCGACCGGATCGCAGCGCAGCAGGCGGCGATACTGGCGCGCGGCCTGATCGACGCGCGCGCAGGCGGCCGCATCCGCCCGGTACGCCTCGGCCCCGGCGCGCCCGCGCTGGCGAAATGCCGCGAGCGCCTCGAGCCGTTCGAGCAAATCGCACGATGGGCGCGCCTCCTTCGCCAGCACGTCGCGCTCCGACAGCAGGGCCGCGATGTCGCAGGCCAAGGCGGTGCGCGCGGGGCTGCCCGCCTGCAGCAGCATGTGCGCCAGGCGCGGATGCACCGGCAGCGCCGCCATGGCGCGCCCGGTCGCGGTGATGCGCCCGTCGCGATCGAGCGCCTCGAGCTCGCGGAGCAGCGCGCGTGCCTGCGCCAGCG
>CAZVUN010000236.1:0-2063 GCA_964629975.1 uncultured Acidiferrobacteraceae bacterium
AGCACCTGGCGGTCGAAGCGCCCGGCGCGCAGCAGCGCCGGGTCGAGGATCTCGGGGCGGTTGGTGGCGGCGAGGATGATGAGCCCGGCCGAGGGATCGAAGCCGTCCATCTCGGTGAGCAGCTGATTGAGCGTCTGCTCGCGCTCGTCGTGCCCGCCGATCGGCCCGGCCGCGCCGCGCGCCCGTCCGAGCGCATCGAGCTCGTCGATGAAGATGATGGCCGGGGCGCGGCCGCGCGCCTGCTCGAAGAGATCGCGCACCCGCGCCGCGCCCACGCCCACGAACATCTCGACGAACTCCGAGCCCGAGATCGAGAAGAACGGCACGCCCGCCTCGCCGGCCACCGCTTTCGCCAGCAGCGTCTTGCCGGTGCCGGGGGGACCAACCAGCAGCACGCCCTTGGGGATGCGCGCGCCGAGCCTCCCGTATTCCTGCGGGTGCTTGAGGAAGTCCACGACCTCGGCCAGTTCCGCCTTGGCCTCATCGACGCCCGCGACATCGGCGAAGGTGACGCCGGTGTCCTTCTCCACGTATACCTTGGCGCGGCTCTTGCCGATGGTCATGAAGCCGCCCATGCCCTGCTTCTCGGCGAAGCGGCGCACCAGGAAGAACCACAGCGCGAAGAACACCACCGCCGGCACGATCCACGACAGCAGATCGCGCAGGAAGGTGCTCTCGATCACGCGCGTATAGGGCACGTCGTATTGCGACAGGCGCGCGGCGAGATCGGGCTCCACGCGCGTGGCGACGATCACGGTCTTGCCCTTGGCGTCGGGGGCCTTGAGCTTGCCGGTGATCGTCTTCTCGCCGATTACCACCTCGGCCACGCGCCCGTCCTTGAGCGCCTGTTCGAATTCGCTGTACGGCACCGGCTCCACGGTGCGCGCGGTCTGCCACCAGTTCTGGAGCATGAGAAAGAGCAGCAGCGCGATGATCCAGTAGGTCAGGTTCCATTGGGTCTTCTGTTCCATGGTCGGATTCCGGGGGTTGGTGGTTGCGGGGCAGCGCGGTTGGCGCGGCGCGGCCTTCAGCCGCGGCCGGCGCGCAGGCGATCGAGCTCCTCGAGCAGATCGGCCACCAGCGCCGCGAGCTCGGGATCGGCATCGTAGTCGCGCTCGAGCGCGTGCAGGCGCCGCGCGCGCTTGAGCGCAAGGCTCGTGAAGCGCCACTCCACGGCGCTCGCGCCGCACGCGGCGGCGAGCCGGCCGGCCTCGACGTGGCGCACGATCCACTCGCTCGGCACGGCCGTGAGCCGCGCCAGCTCCTCGAGCGTGAGGCAGGCATCCTCGAGCAGGGTACCAATCAGCAGGTCGGTGTCACGCATGGGTTCAGCTCGCGGTCTCGGCGCGCGGGTCGAAGCGAAGCTCGCGCGCCATGGTCTCGTAAATCTGTTTCGCCTTCGGGCTGTCGGCCGGCGGCACGCGGATTTCGATCTCGATCAGCAGATCGCCCGGGGGCTCGCCGGGGATGCCGTGGCCGCGCACGCGCAGCACCCGCCCGCTCTGCGCGCCCGGCGGGATGCGCACCTTGAGCTCGGTGCCGTCCGGCAGCCGCACCGGCACCACCGCGCCGAGCGCCGCCTCCCAGGGCGCGATCGGCAGCGTCGTGTGCAGGTCGCGCCCCTCGGCGCGAAAGCGCGGATGCGGCTTGAAGTGCACCTCGAGCAGCAGATCGCCGCTCGGCGCCCCGCCGAGGCCGGGCGCGCCCTGGCCGGCGAGGCGGATGAACTGGCCCTCGCGCACGCCCTTCGGGATCTTCACGTTCAAGGTGCGGGTCTTGAGCGCAACACGCCCGTGCGCATCGACGGTCGGCACGCGCAGCGTGATGCTGCGCTCGGCGCCGCGCAGGGCGTCCTCGAGATCGAGCAACACCTTGGCGTGATGGTCCTCGCCGCGCAGGTGCACGCCGGCGCGCGCGCCGCGCGCGCCCATGCGCCCGAACAGTTCCGCGAAGAAGTCGCTGAAGTCGGCGGCCTCGCCCGGCGCGAACCCGCCGCCCGAGAACTCGAAGCCCGCGTCCCAGTCGGGCGGCGGGCGGAATTCCTCGCCGGGGCGGTAGCCGCG
>CAZVUN010000237.1:0-2048 GCA_964629975.1 uncultured Acidiferrobacteraceae bacterium
ATGAAGGCGCAGCCGCTCGCCTACAACAAGGACAACCAGGAGGACAAGGAGCCGCTGTTCGACGCGCTCGACACCACGCTCGACTGCCTGCGCGCCTTTGCCGACATGATTCCCGGGATCACCGTCAGGCGCGACAACATGCTGCGCGCCGCACGCCAGGGCTATGCCACCGCCACCGATCTGGCCGACTACCTGGTGCGCAAGGACGTGCCGTTTCGCGATGCGCACGAGATCGTCGGGCGCGCCGTGCGTCTCGCCATCGACAGCGGGCGCGACCTCGCCGAGCTCACGCTCGAGGAGCTGCGCGAGCTGTCGGCGCGCATCGACGAGGACGTCTTCGAGGTGCTCACGCTCGAGGGTTCGGTCAAGGCGCGCAACCACGTCGGCGGTACCGCGCCCGCCCAGGTGCGCAAGGCGATCGCGCGGGCGCGCAAGCGCCTCGCGCCCTGATGGCGCGCCGCCCGCTGCGCGCACCGGACCCGAGCCATGCACAACCGACGCCGCCGATCCGACCGCCGCACCGGCGCCGAGCGCCGTCTCACCGGGCGCCGGCGCGAGGATATGCCGGGCACGCCGTCCTGGGGGCCGCAGCGCACGCAGTTCCTGACGCGCTACTTCTTCCTGGCGCTTGGGGTGCTGTATTTCAGTGTCGGCCCGCCGCCACGCCACAGCGATCTGGTCAACCCCACCGTGCTGTTCGCCGGTCTGGCCCTGTACGGCGCGCTGGTCACCGCGTTCTTCTGGCACGCGCGCCGCAGGGTGCATTCGCCGCTGCGCTGGCATGTGATGCAGTGGATCGACCTCACCGGCATCACCTTCGCGATCCTGGCCGACCCGATCGTGGTGTCGCCGGCCTTCGTGCTGTACGTGGTCGTGATCCTCGGCAACGGTCTGCGCTACGGGCTGCGCTATTTTGCCGAGGGGGTGGTCGGCAGCTTCATTCTCGGTGTGAGCGCCTTGCTGGTGCGGCTGGCGGACTTCTACCGGGTGCTGTCCATGACCACGGCGTACTTCGTGCTGTTCGGCGCGATCCTCGTGCTGTACGCCTATGCGCTCATGACCGGGCTCGACCGCGCGCGCCGCCAGCTCGAGGCCGAGCGCTCGCGCGACGTGCTCACCGGGCTGCTCAATCGCCGCGCCCTGTACGAGCAGGCCGAGCCGCTGTTCCAGCGCGCACGCGCGGGCGAGGACAAGCCGGGTCTCGCGGTGCTGTTTGCCGATCTCGACCGCTTCAAGGCGGTCAACGACACCCTCGGCCATCATGTCGGCGACCGCGTGCTGGCCGACATCGCCAGGCTGCTCGCGCAGGAGGTGCGCGCGAGCGACCTGCTGGCGCGCTTCGGCGGGGATGAGTTCGTGCTGGTGATGCCGGATACCGATCTCGCGCGCGCCCGCCAGGTTGCCGAACGGCTGCGCGCGGCGGTCGCGCAGTGGGCGCAGGAGCAGGGCACCGACATCAGCGTGTCGTTCGGCATCGGTGATGCACCACAGCACGGGCAGGACCTGCGCGCGGTGCTCGAGCACGTCGATCAGGCGATGTACCAGAGCAAGGCGCACTTCGGGCGCGCCGGCATCGTGTGCGTCGGCGAGGCGCTCGAGGGACCGGCGGCATGAGCGAGCTCGATGAGCTGCGCGAGCGGCTGCGCGCCTTTGCGCGGGCCCGCGACTGGGAGCAATACCACTCGCCCAAGAACCTGGCGAGCGCGCTGATTGTGGAGGCGGCCGAGCTGCTCGAGCACTTCCAGTGGCTCACGCAGGATCAAAGCCGCGCGCTCGCGCCCGAGAAGCGGCGCGCGGTGGAGGAGGAGATCGCCGACGTGTTGCTCTATCTGGTGCGGCTCGCCGACCTGCTCGGCATCGACCTGATGCAGGCGGCGGAGCGCAAGATCGCGCTCAACGAGAAGAAATACCCGGCCGACGAGGTGCGCGGCAGCGCCGAGAAGCGCTAGGCGCGACCTCCCTGTCGCAGCGCCCTCGACGTCGTCCGGAAGTCGAAGCGCTAGGCGCGACCTCCCTGTCGCAGCGCCCTCGACGTCGTCCGGAAGTCG
>CAZVUN010000238.1:0-1960 GCA_964629975.1 uncultured Acidiferrobacteraceae bacterium
CCTGCGGCGTGCGCGCGTGTCCGGCCGCAGAGCGGTGCGCGTGCGCACGCGCCGCGGCGTGGCCGGCGGCAGCCGAGGGCTCGAAGCCCGCCAGCACCTGCATCGGGATGTCGAGCTGCACCAGCCGCTTGATCGCGTTGAAGCGCCCGCGCTCGTCAGTACCCACGAGCGAGATCGCCGCGCCCGACTGGCCGGCGCGCCCGGTGCGGCCGATGCGGTGCACGTAGTCCTCGGGATTGTGCGGCAGGTCGAAATTGACCACATGCGGCAGCTCGCTGATGTCGATGCCACGGGCCGCGACGTCGGTCGCGATCAGGGCGCGCACGCGCATCTGCTTGAAATCGGCGAGCGCGCGGCTGCGCTCGCGCTGGCTCTTGTCGCCGTGGATCGCGGTCGACTCGATGCCGGATCGGTGCAGCTGCTCGGCGAGGCGATCGGCGCCGTGCTTGGTGCGCGTGAACACCAGCACCTGCTGCCAGGACTGCGACTCGATCAGGTGCGCGAGCAACGCGCGCTTGCGCGCGTGCTCGACCAGGTACGCCGACTGGCTCACGGTCTCGGCGGCGGTGTTGTGGCGCGCCACATCGACCGACTGCGGGTCGGTGAGGAAACGGCTGGCGAGCTTGCGGATCGCCGGCGAAAAGGTGGCGGAGAAGAGCAGCGTCTGGCGGCCGGCCGGCAGCTGCGTGGCGATGCGTTCGATCGCGGGCAGGAAGCCCATGTCGAGCATGCGATCGGCCTCATCCAGCACCAGCACCTCGACGCCGGCGAGGTCCACCGTGCGGCGCTGCAGGTGGTCGATGAGCCGCCCGGGGGTTGCGACCAGCACGTCGACACCGGCGCGCAGCTGCTTGATCTGGGCGCTGATGTTGACGCCGCCGAATACCTGCGCGCAGCGCAGGCCGCAGTGCCGGCCGTAGGTACGCACGGCATCGGCGACCTGCGCGGCGAGCTCGCGCGTCGGCACCAGCACCAGCGCGCGCACGCGCGAGCGTCCGACGTTGGCCCGGCCCAGACGCTGCAGCAGCGGCAGCGTAAACGCCGCGGTCTTGCCGGTGCCGGTCTGGGCGCTCGCCATCAGGTCGCGGCCGCCGAGGATCGCGGGGATGGCCTGCGCCTGGATCGGTGTGGGTGACGCGTAGCCCTGATCGGCCACCGCGCGCAGCAGTTCGGCCGACAGGCCAAGGGAAGAGAAAGGCATGGTTGAATTACCCCCAAAAGAAAATGCGTTGGGCCAAGGCAACCGCGCCCGACGGCACGGGGTTGAGGAAGGCATCGGGGAATGGCCTTGGGCCAGGCAATCCACGACCGGTTTGCGAATACCGGTCTCGAAACGCTACGCGACTCTGCGGGTACTCTGGGCGCTCACGAGGAGACGCCGCGACAAACTGCCCGGCACACTAACACAGGCACGGCGAATTACCTACGACTATCTGCGTCGGCGGCTGCGCGCGGCGGCGGATCGCGCCGCACGCGCTCGGCCACGAGCGCGACCAGCCCCTCGACCACCGCGGTGCGTCCCGGCCGCACGTGCGGCCCTTCGGTCCAGATCACCTCCCCCGGTGGTGCCAGCGCGGCATGCAGGGCGGCGACGCTCGCCGGCGGCAGCGACTCATCATCGCGCGCGTTGACCACGATCACCGGGCGCGGGGCGACGCGCGCCACCCAGCGATCCGGGCGCAGATGCTGGCTCGCCACGGCAAGCGCCAGCAGCCTGGCCACGGCCTCGCGCAGCGGGGCGAGACCGATGTGCGGTCGCAGCAGGTGTGCGAACACCGCCGCCGGGTCGGCCGCGCCGTGCACCAGCCACACGCGCCGCACGCGCGCATCGAGCGCCCCGGGGACACTCACGAGAAATGCGCCGAAGCTGCCGCCCACGAGCTCGACGTGGCGCGCATCGACGTACGGTGTCAACGGCAACCAATTTTGTCCCCTTTTCGGCAAGTAAAATTGTCCCTTA
>CAZVUN010000239.1:0-1955 GCA_964629975.1 uncultured Acidiferrobacteraceae bacterium
ATCCGGCGCGGCTCGCCATGTTGTCGCGGGCGCATGCCGGCGCGGCGCCGCCCGATGCGCGCGCCTTCGGTGCGCAGCTGGCGCGCGCGCTCGATCTGCCGGCGAACGCGCTGCGGCCGGCCTACGAGGACGGGTTGTACCAGCGCTGGCGCGCTGCGGCGGCGGGCGCGCCGGCGGCGCAGGAGTTGCGCGACCCGCAGCGGCGGCGCGCACTGGCCGAGCGCCTGTCGGCGGTCGATGCGGCACCGGCCGGCTACGTGCTGCCGTTGCGCTGGGATGCGGTACGCGCGCGCTGGCGCAGCGGCGCCTGGACGCTGCGTCGCGCACGCCTGTATCTGGTGCCGGGCGAATCCGCCCTCGGCTATCGTCTGCCGCTCGATGGCCTCGCGGCCGGGGAGGATGCCGACGACCCCTTCCTCGAGCGCTGCCCGTTCGAGCCGCGCGCCCCGTTGCCCGCGCTGCACGGCGAGGTGAGCGCGCGCCTCACGCGCATCGATACGGGCGCCGCGCCGGCGCATGCGGTCGATGCGTACGACGTATCCGCGGGCGCGCCGCGCACGGCGCTGTGCCTGCAGGTGCGCGCCGGCGCGCTGCACGTGTTTCTGCCGCCGGTCACGCATCTCGAGCACTATCTCGAGCTGGTCGCGGCGATCGAGGCCGCGGCCGAGTCGCTGGGGGTCGCCGTGTGGCTGGAAGGCTACGAGCCGCCGGCCGATCACCGCCTGCGGCGCTTCGCGCTCGAACCCGAGGCCGGCGTGTTGCGCCTGCAGCTGCCGGCGACGGCCAGCTGGTCCGAGCAGATCGCGCTGCTCGAGCTTGCCTACGCGGAGGCGGCGCGCCTTGGTCTGGCGGCCGAACGCGTGCTCGCCGACGGCACGCGCGTGCCCGCGGGCGGCGGCTCGACGCTGACCCTGGGCGGCACGAGCGCCGCCGACAGCCCCTTCCTGCAGCGCCCGGCGCTGCTGCGCGCGCTCATCAGTTGCTGGCAGCGCCACCCGAGCCTGTCGTATTTTTTCGCCACGCGCGCGGTCGGCCCCGGCGGACGGGCGCCGCGCCCGGACGAGGGGCGCGCGGAGGCGTTGTACGAGCTCGGCATCGCGCTCGAAAGAATCGCCACCGATGGGTGGATGCCGCCGTGGTTTCCCGACCGGATCCTGCGGCCTCTGCTCGCCGATCCGGCCGGTGACATGCGCCGCGCCGAGTGGTGCATCGATGCGCTGTACGATCCGGCGCGCGCCAGCCGCCGCCTGGGCCAGGTGACGCTGCGCGCGTTCGAAACCGCGACGCACCCGCGCCTCGCGGCGGTGCAGTCGCTGCTGGTGATGGCGCTGGTGGCGCGCAGCGTGGGCGCGCCCGACGCGCGCGGCCTCGTGCCGTGGGGTGATGCGCTGCACGATCGTTTTCTGTTGCCGCAGGTGCTGTGGCAGGACCTGCAGGCGGTGTTGCACGGGCTCGCGGCGGCAGACCTGCCGCTGCAACGTGACTGGTTCGCGCCGTTTCTCGCGCTGCATTTCCCGCTGCTCGGCACGGTGCAGCTCGGCGCGATCGCGCTCGAGCTGCGCATGGCGCACGAGCCGTGGCCGGTGCTGGCCGAAGAGGTGAGCGCAGCGGGCGTGGTGCGCTTCGTCGACTCGGCGAACGAGCGCGTGCAGGTGCGACTCACCGGCCTCGCGCCCGGGCGCTACGTGCTGGCCTGCAACGGGCGGCGCGTGCCGCTGCAGCCGGGTGATGCGCACGATGAGTTCATCGGTGGCGTGCGCTACAAGGCGGCGACGCCGCCGGCCACGCTGCATCCGACCACGCCGCCGGTCACGGCGCTGGTATTCGACCTGATCGATGGCTGGAGCGGCCGGTCGATCGGCGGCTGTACGTATGCCATTGCCCCGCGCGCCGGGGCATGGGGGCCCACGGCGGTCCCGGTGGCCACGAGGGCGACCGAGGCGACCGTTCCGAGC
>CAZVUN010000240.1:0-1900 GCA_964629975.1 uncultured Acidiferrobacteraceae bacterium
GTTGAGGGACAAAATTAGTTGCCGATCAGGGGACAATTAGCATTGGCGCTGACAACGGTTGCTGCACGAGGTAGTCGAGCGCCAGCATCACCGCCGGCGTGGTGTCGAGCACCGCACGCTGCAGCTTCGGCAGCCACGTGAGCCACTGCAACCCGCGGGCGCGCGGATCGCCCGGGAACGGATAGGACAGCGTCGCGATCACGATACCGGGCGGCTGGCGCGCGAGCAGGTAGGCGGCGCGATGCCCGGTGCGCAGCCCGGCGGCGAGCACCACCAGCGGCTGTGGCGCCGGCGTGTTGTGGGCGACGCGCACCGCGAGCTCGAGTGTGAGCCCGCTCGAGGAGTGCAGGCGCAGCTCCACGATGGTCGCGTCGTCCACGCGGCGGCGGGCGAGTTCCTCGACCGCGCGCAGCGTGCCGTGGCGCGCGGCGAACCCGGGCACCGGATCGGGCAGCGCGGGCAGAAGCAGCAGCGCCAGCGCGCCCCCGAGGGCGCCGAGCGCCAGCGCCGCGAGCAGCGCGGCACGCCGTATCCACCGCTGCACGCGCTTGTCTGCCAGCATCGGGGCCTCGCTTGGCCGTGGGCGGCCGGCGACCATCGGCCGTGGCGCTGATCGTGCCGCGGCCGCTGCCGGGTTCCTTGACCTGGCGCAATGTCCTGGCCGCGCGTGCCGGCGACACTGTGAGTGAGCTGGCCACAGCCCGACCCATGGAGATCGAACACCATCGCGACCTGGCTCACGAGTTCCCCGAGCTCAAGGCGCGCATTCACGAGCTCAAGCTCGCGAGCCGCGAGTTCCGCCACCTGTACGAGGCGTATCAGGCGCTCGACAACGAGATCCATCGCATCGAGCAGGAGATCGAAACGCCGTCCGACGACTACACCGAGCAGCTCAAGCGCCGGCGCGTGTACCTCAAGGACCGCTTGCACGGCCTGCTCACGGGCCGCATCCGCCCCGCCGCTGACACCGAGGAGTTCGTCATCCGCCACAAGTTCCATCGGCCGGTGGACGAGCGCGTGGTGATACGCGACTGGATCGCGCGCGGCTATGCCTGTCGCGCGCTGGACGATGGCCCCGGGCAGCCGTGGCGCAGGTTGCCGGCCGACAGCGATGCGCTGGTCACGGTGGTGGCGGGCCGGCTCGAGGTGGGTCTGGCCAGCGACACCTATGCGCTCGAGGCGGGCGATGAGCTGTTCATTCCGCGCGGCGCCGCGCGGCGCGTGCGCACCCCGCCCGGGCAGGCGGCCCGCTGGCTGTATGGCTGTGCCTGAGCTGCGCGCCAGTTGATGTGCATCAAAGCGCCGCGCGCGTCGCAGTGCAAGGATACAAGTGCTTGAAGGTCAAGCGGTTAGGCGTCGCCCGTTAGTCGACGTGTGCAGCATGGGAGGTGCAACATGACCGGCCGTAAGACAAGCGCAGACTACATTCATCAACCGCGGCGCGATCGCATGGACTCGGAGCGGGTCAGTGATCCCTATCGGGCGCGCGGCAAGTGGCCGGAGCCGACCACCTGTCCGGAGTGCGGGGCGATCTTCCAGCGCGGGCGCTGGCAGTGGGGGCAGGCGGCCGCGGACGCCGAGCGGCATTTGTGCCCGGCATGTCAGCGTATTCGCGATCGCGTGCCGGCGGGGCAACTCACGTTGAGCGGGGAGTTCTTCGCTGCGCACCGCGACGAGATCCTGCATCTGGTGCGCAATGCCGAGGCCAAAGCGCGTGCCGAGCACCCGCTCGAGCGCATCATGGAGGTGCGCGACGAAGGCACGGCCACCGTGGTCACGTTCACCGATGCCCACCTGGTGCACGGCATCGGCGAGGCGCTGCGCCACGCCTACCAGGGAGAGCTCGACTCGCACTACACCGACGAGGGCGATCTCCTGCGCGTGGCGTGGCGCCGCTAGA
>CAZVUN010000241.1:0-1888 GCA_964629975.1 uncultured Acidiferrobacteraceae bacterium
GGGCGGCGCTGCCGGCGCTCGTCCTCGCCCTGCGCGCCGAGCCGGGCCTTGAGGCCGAGGTTCCGTGGCTGCTGCTCGGCGCCCGCTTCGGCGTCGATGCGCCGGGGCGCGCGTTCCTGCTCTTCACGGCGCTGCTGTGGCTGACCGCCGGCTGGAGCGCGCGCGGCTACCTCGCCGCCGATCGCCACCGCACCCGCTTCACCGCGTTCTTCCTGGTCACGGCGGCCGGCAACCTCGGTCTCATCCTCGCGCAGGACATGGCAAGTTTTTATCTGTTCTTCGCGCTCATGACCTTCTCGGCCTACGGGCTCATCTTGCACACGGGCAGCAGCGAGGCGCGCCGCGCCGGGCGCGTGTATCTGGTGATGGCGGTGCTCGGCGAGGCGGCGCTGCTCGTGGGCCTGCTCCTGCTCGCGTACGCCGCTGGTGGCCTGGGGCTCGCGGGGGCAGCGGAGGCGGCCGCCGCCGCGCCCACGCGCGCGGTCCTGGTCGCGCTGCTGCTCGCCGGCTTCGGCATCAAGGCCGGCGCCATCCTGCTGCACCTGTGGCTGCCGCTCGCGCATCCGGTGGCGCCCACGCCGGCGAGCGCGGTGCTGTCGGGCGCGATGATCAAGGCCGGGCTGCTCGGCTGGCTGCGCTTCCTGCCGCTCGGCAACGCAGACCTCCCGGAAGTCGGCAGTGTTGTCGTGCTGGCCGGGCTCGCGGCGGCGTTCTATGGCGTGGCCGTGGGGCTTGTGCAGCGCGAGGCCAAGGTGGTCCTCGCCTATTCGAGCGTGAGTCAGATGGGATTCATGACGCTCGGCGTCGGCGCGGGGCTCATGGTTGCCTCCTCCTGGGCGATGCTGCTGCCGGCAGTGACGATGTACGCGATGCATCATGGGCTCGCCAAGGGCGCACTGTTCCTCGGGGTCGGCGTGGCGCGCACCGCCACGCGCGGGCGCGGCTGGGTGCTGGGCGGCCTGGCGCTGCCGGCGCTCGCGCTTGCCGGGGCGCCGCTCACGAGCGGGATGCTCGTCAAGATGCAACTGAAGGAGGCGCTCGCGGCCTTGCCGGCGACCTGGCCGGCGGCGCTCGCCTGGCTGCTGCCGTTGGCGGCGGCCGGGACGACCTTGCTCATGGCGCGCTTGCTGTGGATCGTCCGCGGCGAAATGCGCGGCGCACCGGTGGGGCCAGGCGGACTCGCCACGGCCTGGATCGTGACGCTCGCCGCGAGCACGACGCTCCTGTGGGTGTACGCTCCCGCGCCGATCGAGGCGGTGCTGGCGCCGGGGACGCTGGCCGCCTCGGCCTTGCCGGTTGCGCTCGGCGTGCTCGCGGCGGTTGCGGCTGTGCGCCTCGTGCGCGCCGGGCGAGCGTTCATCCCGCCGGGCGATGTCCTGGTGCCGATCGAAGCCAGCTGGCGTGCGCTCACCCACCGCGGGCAGGCGCTTGCCGTGCGGCACGCCAAGCGCGTGCGGCCTGCGCCCACGCGGGAGGTGCCGCGGATGGCGGCCAGCAAAGCGGAACAGGCGCTGCGTTCCCCGCGGGCCAACGGTGTCGCCTTGCTGCTGCTCCTGGCGCTCGTCGTGGCCCTGTTGCTGTTCGGCTGAGGAGCGGATGTGTTGCGCCATCGCGCAGTGCGGAGTCCGTGATGGCCGCCTGGCTCAGCGTGTATTGGCCGATTGCGGCCGCACTGTTCGACCTCGCGGTGGCCGTGATCGTCTCCGGGCACATCATCCTTTACAAGCGCGATCCGCGCGCCGCGATCGCCTGGGTGGGGCTCGTGTGGCTGGTGCCGTTTCTCGGTGCACTGCTCTACTGGCTGTTCGGCGTCAATCGCATTCGCCGCCGTGCCACGCAACTCATGGGGCCGCGCCGGCCGGCGGGCGTGGCGGCGCCGGTGGCGGCC
>CAZVUN010000242.1:0-1819 GCA_964629975.1 uncultured Acidiferrobacteraceae bacterium
CACTGCCGGGCGGCGGCTGCACCGCCGCCGGGACGTGCGCGAGGCGCGCGCGCAGCAGCGCGAGCCCGGGAAAGATGGCCCCGCCGATGAATTCACCGTTCGCCGCGAGCGCATCGACGGTCACGGCCGTGCCGCAATCGACGACGCAGGCAGGCGCGCGGGTGTGGCCGCGCGCGCCGAGCAGCGCCGCCCAGCGATCGGCACCGAGGCTCGCCGGGTCGTGATAGCCGTTGACCACGTCGAGCGTGCGCGCCGCCGCCTGGAACAGCTGGGCCTCGAGCCGCCAGTGCCTGCGTACCCACTGCGCGAGCGCCGCCTGCCGCGCCGCGCCCCCGACGCAGCAGATCACGACCTGCGCCGGCGCCGCGAGCGCCGCCCAGTGCTCATCGAGCAGCGGCGCAAGCTCCCCGGCCGGCAGCCGGCATGCGCCCGTGCGCCAGAGGCCGGCGCCGGCCTCGGCCCACTTCAGGCGCGTGTTGCCGCAGTCGACGAGCAGGATCATTCCGGGCGCAGGCTGATCTGGCCGGCGTGGAACGCCTGGCACGCGCCCGCGGCATCGCGCAGCAGCAACGCACCGGCCGCGTCCACGCCCACGACGGTGCCCGACACGTCGCCGCGCTCGGTGAGCAGGCGCACGCGCTGCGCGTGGTAGTGATGGCGCCGCTGCCATTCGAGGCGAAACGGTGCGAACCCATCGGTCGCGAAGGTCTCGAACATGTAGTAGAGCTCGCCGATCGCGAGCGCCGCGAGCCGGTTGCGGTCCACGGCCGCACCGGTGAGCCGTTGCAGGTCGACCCACGGCTGATCGATGCGCGCGGCATCGCGCGCGCCGATGTAGCCGTTGATGCCCACCCCCACCACCACACGCGTCGGCCCGGCGGCCTCGCCCTGCACGTCCACCAGCAGGCCGGCGAGCTTGCGGCGCTCGTGCAGCACGTCGTTCGGCCACTTGAGCGCAAGCTCGCGTGCGCCGTAGCGCTCGAGCGCGCGCAGCACGGCGAGCCCCGCGGCCAGGCTGAGGCCCGCCAGCGTGGCCGGCCCGCCGGCGAACTGCCAGTCCATCGACAGCATGAGGTTGTGGTAGGGCGTGGCGATCCAGGCGCGCCCGCGCCGGCCGCGGCCCTGCGGCTGCGCCTCGGCGAGACACACGCGCGCGCCGCCCGGCGCCTGTGCCAGCAGGTAACGGCTCGTGGAGTCGACCTGCTCGAGGATCGTGAGCGCGAGCGCGGGCACGCCGGCCCGCGCTAGCGCCCGTGCGATCGCACGCCGCTCGAGCGGTGCGGCCGGCGCGGCCATGCGATAGCCGCGTCCGGTGACGCGCTGGATCTCGAGGCCCGCCTGGGTGAGCGCACGGATCGACTTGCACACGGCGGCGCGGCTGACGCCGAGGCGGCGCCCGATTTCCGTGCCGGAATGAAAGGCACCGTCGGCGAGCGCCTTGAGAATCGCAGTGCGCGTCAGCATGCGGGCATTGTAGCAGGCGCGTTCAGGGCGACATGCGCTCGATGACCTTGACGATGGCCGCGGAGTCGAGCTCGCCGTCGCCCGCGCCCATGAGCGCGTTGAGGTGTTGCGCGACCAGCGCGGTCGCCGGCAGCGCCAGCCCGAGCTGATGCGCCGCATCGACCACGATCTTGAGGTCCTTCTGGTGCAACCGGGTCTTGAAGCCGGGCCGGAAGTCGTTGTCGAGCATGCGCTTGCCGTGCACCTCGAGGATCTTGCTGCCGGCGAAGCCGCCGAGCAAGGCCTCGCGCACCTTGCCGGCATCGACACCGTTCTTGCGCGCGAAGGTGAGCGCCTCGCTCACCGCCTCGATGGT
>CAZVUN010000243.1:0-1778 GCA_964629975.1 uncultured Acidiferrobacteraceae bacterium
CCCGAGCGCTTGCGCATCCGCGGCGAGATCGGCGAGCGCCTGGGCGAGCAGGGCGCGCTTGAGCGGGCCGAGGTAGTAGCGCTCGGCGGCGGCGTTGTACTCGCGCGCGCGCAAGGCAAAGGCAGCGCGCGCGCCGGCCTCGCGCAGGATGCCGGCATTGAGGCGCGCGAAGGCGCTGGCGCGGTCCGGCTCGGCGAGGCGCTGTTCGAGCTCGGCGAGCAGCGCCGTGCCGCCGTCCTGCTCGAGGAGGGCGGGGACGTCGGCGCGCAGGCAGCGCACCAGCGCCCGGCGGTACTCGGCGAGTCCGACCTTGAGGTAGCCGCGGTAGCGCCCGCTCGCGCGCACCCGCTCGCAGCCCTCGAGCAGCCGGCGCAGAAAGCGGTTGGGCGTGTCGCGGCGCACATACACCGCCCTCAGGCCGATCGCCGCGGCGAAGAACAGCTGGCGCCGTTCGCTCTCCACGAAACGGGTGTCCGGGATGTCGCCGTGGCGCACGCCGCCGTGTGCGACGTAGTGCCAGGCGGCGGCGAGCGTCAGGCGCTGCAGCTCGGTGGCGGCGGCGAGGTCGTGCGTGGCATCGGCGAACTGGCTGTAGTGGCGGGCCTCGACGCCGCTGAAGCCGATGCGCGCGAACTCGCGCGGCTTGAGCAGCATGTAGAACGACATGCGCGGATCGAACACCCCGAGGTCGGCCAGATCGCGCTTGGCGCGCTCATGGTTACCGAGCCGCCCGTCGAGCGCCGGCGACTGCTCGGCGCTGGCCAGCGCCACCAGGTAGTCGAGCAGGCGGATGTCCGGCACATGGTCGCCGCGGAAATTGAGCGCTGCGGCCAGCAGCCGATCGAGCCACACCGGCCCGAGCGGCAGCATCGGGTGACCGAAGAGCTTGGTGCGCGACTTCTGGCGCCAGCCGCTCCACAGCTTGCGCAGGTGCGTGAAGTCGAGCTCGTGCGGCAGGTAGCCGAGCGCCTTCTCCGGGTGCAGGTCGGCGAAATCGAGGCGGTAGGGCGCGGCGCTGTACAGGCCGACGAACAGCGGCAGGAAGTGCTCGGCGACCTTGAGGACGAGATCGCCCAGGTGCTTCTCGTGGCGCGCATCGAAGCCGCTCGCCGATTCGGCGAGCAGCGCCGTCAGCCGTTCGCTCCCGAGGCTCACGTGCGTGCCGTTGTTCGAGAGGCTGGCATTGGAGGTATTGGGCAGCACCACCAGGTTGCGGGTGATGATGCCGGCGTCGCGCAGGCGCGCGACGGCGTTGAGCTGGCTGCGGCTCAACGCCTCGTGGCAGAGCTGCATGTAGCGGTACTTCTCCTCGCCGTGCTCCCAGCCCGACAGGCAGGGGCTGCAGAACAGCTCGCGGTAGAAGGCATCCGACACCGCATCGTTGACCGCGCGCTGGCGCAGCGGCACGTGCGGCGACTGGTAGACGAGCGGGCGCTGGCCGCTCGCGGCAAGATCGAACACCGCGGTGGCGTACTGGGTGAGGAGCTCGGTGAACAGGAAACGGCGTGCGCTCTCGCGCGCGAGCGCCGCACCCACCGGCGCGTGCGCGCCGCGCACCACGTGAAACGACAGGATCTCGGGCGAGGTGTTGTCGCTGATGAAGTGCTCGAGCAGCGCGCACCCGCTCGCGCGCACCTCCTGCGGCAAGGTCGGGCTGTCGCCGAGCAGCTGGGCGAGCGCGAGCTTGAGCAGGTAGCTCACCGGCACGCGCAGCAGCTCCGCGCCGTCGGCCGCGCGCACGAAGAAGCGCGCGGCGTCGCTGCGCGGCGGGCTTGCCG
>CAZVUN010000244.1:0-1758 GCA_964629975.1 uncultured Acidiferrobacteraceae bacterium
CGACGAGGCCGCCCCGGTGGCGCGCAAGCTGACCAAGGCCGAACAGGCGGAGCTGCTGCGGCGGACCGTGGACACGGTGGGCAAGGCGGGCCAGCCGGGCGAGAGGATCCAAGTAGTAATCTCGGTCGGCATGCTCTCCGAAGGGTGGGACGCCAAGACTGTGACCCACATCATGGGCCTGCGCGCATTCACCAGTCAGTTGCTTTGCGAGCAGGTGGTCGGGCGGGGTTTGCGGCGCACCTCCTACGAGCTGAACCCGAAGACGGGGCTGTTCGATTCGGAGTACGTCAACATCTTCGGCGTGCCTTTTACGTTCCTGCCGCATGAAGGCGGCGAGGACGGCCCGCCGCCGCCTCCGACGCCGAAGACCACTGTCGAACCCGATCCGGCCAAGGCGGAGTTCGCCATCCAGTGGCCGAACGTGGTACGCATCGACCGGGTGTTCCAGCCGGCATTGACCCTGGACTGGTCGAAGGCGCGCCCGCTGGAACTCAACGCGGCGCAGACGGCGCAAGTTGCGGAGCTAGCGCCTATTCTCGAAGGCAAGCCGGACGTGACGAAGATTGAGCGCATCGAGTTGGAGCGGCTGGCGCGCGAGTTCCGTACCCAGCGCATCATCTTCGAGACGGCGCGCGACGTATTCGACCAGATGAGGCACGCCTGGCAGGGGAGCCGCGAGATTCTGCTGGCGCAACTGGTGAAGATCGTGGAACGGTTCATCGCTTCCGACCGCATCATGATCACGCCGCCGCTCTTCTACCAGGACGAGCTGCGCCGGCGGCTCATCATCACGCTCAACATGTCGCGCGTGGTGCAGCATGTCTGGGAGGCGGTGCGGCAGGAGAACACCGAACGCCTGACGCCCGTTTTCGATCGCGATCATCCGATCCGCGCCACCGGGGACATGCGTACCTGGTACACGGGAAAGCCTTGCGAGCGCACGAAGAAGGCGCACATCAACGTCTGCGTCTACGACAGCACATGGGAGGCGTCGGACGCCTTCGCGCTGGATGATTCCGACGCGGTCGCGGCGTGGGTGAAGAACGACCATCTGGGTTTCGAGGTGCTCTACGTCTATCGCGGCGTGGTGCGCAAGTACCGGCCGGATTTTCTCATCCGCCTCGTAAACGGCGACATGCTGGTGCTGGAAACAAAGGGGCAGGATACAGAGCAGGACCAGGTCAAGCGCCGCTATCTCGACGAATGGACGCAGGCCGTCAATTCGCACGGAGCCTTCGGGCGCTGGCGGTGCGCCGTGGCAAGGAATCCCTCCGAGATTCGTGACATCTTGATCCGGTTGCAGCAAAGGGACACGCAGGCGTAGCGGCGGAGGTAACGCAATAGCGTGGTTACCAACAGCGACCCGCGGGACGCAGATGGGAGGGTTCAGCCGCCCGGCGCAGCGCGCGGCGCGTCGGAGGTGTCCGGCAGGGAGCGCACATCGCGCTCTCGCAGCAGCCAGTAAACCGCGCCCAGGGCGACGGTCGCGCCGGCGAGCGCGGCGATCCGGGCCGGGTCGGTGTCCGGGTCGAGGATCACGAACTTGCGCGCGAGCGCGATGAGGGCGATCAGCACCACGGTCTTGACCTGGATGATGCTGTCGCGGCGCAGGGCCACGCGCAGGATCGAGTGCTTGAACTCCATGGCGATGAGCAGCGTCATGATCATGCCGAACACGGTCTGGAACACCTTGTGCTCGAGCGGGTTGAAGGCCTCGAGGAACAGCAGCACGGTCACCGCGTGCACGAGCTGGATGAA
>CAZVUN010000245.1:0-1662 GCA_964629975.1 uncultured Acidiferrobacteraceae bacterium
GGTGAGCTCGCAGAAGGCGAGCATGGCATCGAGCTTGTGGCGCTCGATGCGCTTGTGGCTGTCGTCGGCCTCGGAACCCGCCAGCATCTGGCGCAAAGTGATGACATCCTGCAGGCCGTAGATCATCCAGGCGTCGGCCGGCAGGCCGTCGCGCCCGGCGCGGCCGGTCTCCTGGTAGTAGGCCTCGACGCTCTTGGGCAGGTTCAGGTGCGCGACGAAGCGAACGTTCGGCTTGTCGATGCCCATGCCGAAGGCGATGGTCGCGACCATGACGACGCCCTCCTCGTTGAGAAAACGCGCCTGGTGGGCGGCGCGCGTGTCGGCGTCGAGGCCGGCGTGATACGGCAGCGCGTCCAGGCCCTGCCCCTGGAGCCAGGCGGCAATCTCATCCACACGTTTACGCGACAGGCAGTAGACGACGCCGGCGTCTTTGGCATGTTCGCTGGTGATGAAGTGCAGCAACTGCTCGCGCGCGCTCGCGCCGCCGGACTGGCGGATGCGGTAGCGGATGTTGGGGCGGTCGAAGCTGCTCACGAACACGCGCGCGCCGTCGAGCGCGAGGCGCGCGATGATCTCGCGGCGCGTGGCGGCATCGGCAGTGGCGGTGAGCGCAACGCGCGGCACACCCGGAAAGCGTTCGCGCAGCTGCGCGAGCTGCAGGTACTCCGGGCGGAAATCGTGTCCCCACTGCGAGACGCAGTGCGCCTCGTCGATGGCGAACAGCGCCAGCGGCACGCGCGCGAGCAGCGCGAGCGTGCGCTCGAGCATCAGCCGCTCGGGCGCGACGTAGAGCAAATCGAGCGCCCCGCGCGCGAGCTCGGTCTCGATGGCGCGCGTCTGCTCGGGCGTGAGCGTGGAATTGAGAAACGCCGCCGCCACACCGGCCGCGCGCAGCGCCGCCACCTGGTCTTGCATGAGCGCGATCAGCGGCGATATCACCACCCCCGTGCCGGGGCGGGCGATCGCCGGTATCTGATAGCACAACGACTTGCCGCCGCCGGTCGGCATCAGCACCAGCGCATCGCCGCCGGCCATCAGCGTGGCGATCACCTCCTGCTGCGGGCCACGGAAGTGCCGGTAGCCAAAGACGCTGCGCAGTATTTCCTGGGGTCGATCAAGCATGACGGAGCGGTGGCGGCAGGTCGTGCTGGCAGTCGCCACGCTAGCGGGGATGGGCGGCGCGCGCAATGGCGCGATCTATACTTGCTTCACCCCCCCCACCCGACCGCGAGCGCATGAGCACCGAGCCCGACGCCTGGAAGCGCAAGTACTACGCGGCACTCGCGGAGCTGGAAGACAAGGAGCGCGCCGTCGCCGCGGCCGAGGAGCTCATGCGCCACGGCGTCGCGCGCCTGTCGCTCATTGGCAACGGCCTGCACCCGAAACTCGATCGCGCGCTCGAGAGCCTGCGCAAGGCGGCGCGCGGCAGCACCGAGGCCGCGGTCATCCGCCGCATGATCGATCAGCTGTCCGACACCGTGCGCGGCCTCGATCTCGGTGCCACGCAGGCGGGCGAGGAGCTGCGTGCGTGGCTCGATGATTGGCTCGCCGGCCTGCAACTGCCGCCTGGCCTGGGCGAGGAGCCGGCGCGCCTGCGCGCGCGCCTGGCCAAGGCAAGCGGCGCCGAGGCGGTGCGCGCGCGCGGCGCCGAGGCCATTGAAC
>CAZVUN010000246.1:0-1660 GCA_964629975.1 uncultured Acidiferrobacteraceae bacterium
GTGGCGCAGTGGCATGCGCTCTTGAGCCGCGCCGCGCGCGCCGATCGCGTGATCAAGGGCCGGCGCGCCGGCAATGCCTGGCAGGAGCTCGAATGCCTGGCGCTGGCCTTCGGCGGGCACAAGCCCGGAACCTGCGGGTAAACAATCGAGGCTACCATGTGAACACGGCAAGCACATCGGTCGCTGCAGGCGACGTCCAGTCCTACATGCAGTCGCTCGGTCGGCGCGCGCGCCGCGCCGCGCGCACCCTCGGGCGCGCCGAGACCGCGGCCAAGGACGCGGCCCTGCTCGCCATGGCGGCGGCCATCGAGGCGACCAGCGAGGAGCTGATCGCGGCCAACCGCAAGGACCTCGAGGCCGGGCGCGCCGCCGGGCTCGACAGCGCGATGCTCGACCGACTCACGCTCAATGATGCACGCATCGAGGCCATGGCCGAGGGGCTGCGCCAGGTTGCGCGCCTGCCCGATCCGGTCGGCAGTATCAGCGATCTCAACTACCGGCCGTCCGGCATCCAGGTCGGGCGCATGCGCGTGCCGCTCGGCGTGATCGGCATCATCTACGAATCGCGCCCCAACGTGACCGCGGATGCCGCCGGCCTGTGCCTCAAGGCCGGCAATGCCGCCATCCTGCGCGGCGGCAGCGAGGCGATTCACTCCAACCGCGCGATCGCGGCGTGCATTCACACCGGCCTGACCCAGGCCGGGCTGCCGCCCGAGGCGGTGCAGGTGGTCGAGACCACCGACCGTGCGGCGGTGAGCGCGCTGCTGCGCATGAAGGAATTCGTCGACGTCATCGTCCCGCGCGGCGGCAAGAGCCTGATCGAGCGCGTGAGCGAGGAGGCGCGCGTGCCGGTGATCAAGCATCTGCACGGCGTGTGTCACGTCTACATCGACGCGGCCGCCGATCTCGACAAGGCGGTGCGGGTGGCGTTCAACGCCAAGTGCCAGCGCTACGGCACGTGCAACACGATGGAGACGCTGCTCGTGGCGCGCGAGGTCGCCGAGCGCGTGCTGCCGGTGCTGGGGCGGATGTATCAGGGGCAGGGCGTGGAGCTGCGCGGCTGCCCTGCCACGCAGGCGATCCTGCCCGGCATCAAGGCCGCGACCGAGGACGACTGGTATGCCGAGTACCTGGCGCCGATCCTCGCGGTGCGCGTGGTCGCGGACCTGGACGCCGCCATCGAGCACATCACCCAGTACGGCTCGCAGCACACCGACAGCATCGTCACCGAGGACATCACACGCGCGCGCCGCTTCCTGCGCGAGGTCGATTCGAGCTCGGTGATGGTCAACGCCTCGACCCGCTTCGCCGACGGCTTCGAGTACGGCCTCGGTGCCGAGATCGGCATCTCCACCGACAAGATCCACGCGCGCGGCCCGGTCGGGCTCGAGGGCCTGACCTCGCAGAAATGGATCGTTCTCGGCGACGGGCATGTCCGCACCTGAGCGGCGCGCGATGCCCGCGCGTTGCGTGCGGCCGGCGCGGCGGTGTACGCGCGCTTGAGGCGTGAAACGGCAAACCTGCGACCGGTCGGTGTATTGGGCGGCACCTTCGATCCCATTCACTACGGCCACCTGCGCCCGGCCGAGGAGGTGCGCCGCGCGCTCGGGCTCGCCGAGGTGCGTGTCGTGCCCGCCGCGCGCCCGCCGCACCGCACCCC
>CAZVUN010000247.1:0-1628 GCA_964629975.1 uncultured Acidiferrobacteraceae bacterium
CACGTGGCGCGTGCGCGGCCGCCCGAGGAAGGCCACGCCGTAGGCCTTGACGAAGCAGGCGGCGGCGAGCGCCCCGGTCAGGGCGAGCAGTGCGGCATTAATAGGAATGACGGCGCGCAACACGCCGTTATCGAGCACCGGCGCCTGCAACGCGGTCTGGAAGGTGAGCCACTCCGACACGAACCCGTTGAACGGCGGCAGCGCCGAGATCGCGATGCAGCCGACGAGGAAGAACAGCGCGGTCGCCGGCATGCGCCGGATGAGCCCCCCGAGGTGCTCGAGGTCGCGCTCGTGGGTGCGGTAGAGCACCGCCCCGGCCCCGAGGAACAACAGGCCCTTGAACAGGGCATGGTTGATGGTGTGATAGAGCGCGGCCACGAGCCCGAGGGTGCCGAGCAGCGGCTGGCCGGTGCCGAGGAAGATCATCGACAGCCCCAGGCCGATCAGGATGATGCCGATGTTCTCGATCGAGGAGTAGGCGAGCAGGCGTTTGACGTCGTTTTGCTGCATCGCGTAGAGCACGCCGGCGAGCGCGGTGACGGTGCCGAATACGATGAGGGTCAGCCCCCAGGGCCAGTAGATGTCACCGACCAGATAATAGGTGAAACGGATGAACCCGTAGAGCGCCACTTTGAGCATCACGCCGCTCATGAGCGCGGAGATGTGCGAGGGCGCCACCGGGTGCGCCTCCGGCAGCCAGGCGTGCAGCGGAATGATGCCAGCCTTGGTGCCGAAGCCGGCGAGCGCGCCGGCAAACGCGATGCTCGCCCACAGCGGGCTCAACTCGGCGGCGCGCATCTGCTCGAAGGTGAAGCCGCCGCCGAAGGCGGCGAGCACGCCGAAGGCGATGAGAACCACGAGGGCACCGACATGGGCGAGCAGCAGATAGAGGAAGGCGGCCTGGCGGTTGGCGGCGTGCTGGTGCTGGTAGGCGACCAGCAGGTAGCCGCCAACCGACATCATTTCCCAGAAGATCATGAACGTGAAGGCATCGTCGGCGAGCAGCAGCATCTGCATGCCGAGCACGAACACGGCGGTGAAGATCCCAAGCGGGGGCAGCGGCTGCGGGCCTTGCCGGAACTCGCTGCTGTAGCGCGGGCCGTACAGGCTGGCCGCGACCACCAGCGTGCCGAGCAGCACGAAAAAGAAACCGGACAGCGCGTCGAGTCGCAGGTGCCACCTGAGCCAGGGCAGGCCGAGGGCCTCGACGGTCGTTGCGTACACCGCTCCAGTGGTGAGCGCCCAGCCGCCGGCAATGAGACTGAGCGCGCCGCCGAGGCCGAGGAACGCGAAGGAGCCGATCTGGACGAAACCCGGATGACGTTGCCGTGCCAGCACCGCTACCAAACCCGAGGCGAGCGTGCAGGCGAGCGCGGCGTAAACGAGCGCGAGCGGCAGAGCGCCGGAGGTATTCATGGGCCGTCAGCCGCTTGTGCCATCCCTCGGTGGCGGCTCACGCGAGGCGGGTAAACATCGGGATAGCACGGGTTGTTCATTATTGCTGCCGGGAAGGATGTTAAGAAGCACCGTTCATCCTGTCAAATTGCGTCAGCCGATCAGCCATTGCAGCACGAGCAACACCAGCAACGTCACGAACGAATACACCAGGTAGGTGTGGATACTGCCGG
>CAZVUN010000248.1:0-1568 GCA_964629975.1 uncultured Acidiferrobacteraceae bacterium
CGACTGCGCCGCCACCGACACCCGCGGCCCCACCCGCCGCGCCGTCCGCGCCACAGGCACCGGCCAGCGCGCGCACCGGACCCGAATCGCTGCCAATCACGATCGCCGACGAGCCGCTGTGGCATATCGTGTGGGCGGAGCGCAAGCTCAAGATCGGCCTGCTGCTCGTGGGCCTCGCGGTGCTGGCGCTGATCCTGGTGTTCCAGGACTACCTCGCCCGGCATCCGACCTTCCTGCGGCGCCTGCGCAATGCCTTCCTCGTGTACACGCTGGTGTTCATCGGCTGGTATGCGCTCGGGCAGCTGTCGGTGGTGAACGTGCTCACGTTCATTCACTCCGCCATGCACCAGTTCCAGTGGGACACGTTCCTGATCGACCCGATGCTGTTCATCCTGTGGTCGTTCGTGGCCGTGGCGCTGCTGCTGTGGGGACGCGGCGTGTACTGCGGGTGGCTGTGCCCGTTCGGCGCCTTGCAGGAGCTCGTGTTCCAGATCGGCCAGCGGTTCAAGCTGCCCAAGCACGAGTTCCCGCCGCTGGTGCACGAGCGCCTCTGGGCGCTCAAATACGTGATCCTGCTGGGGCTGTTCGGCGTGTCGCTGCAGTCGATGAGCCAGGCCGAGCACCTCGCCGAGGTCGAACCGTTCAAGACCGCGATCAACATGCATTTCCTGCGCGCGTGGGGGTACGTGGTGTACGCCGGCGGACTGGTCGCGGTCTCGGCCTTCAACCGCAAGTTCTACTGCAAGTACCTGTGCGCGCTCGGCGCCGCGCTCACCATTCCGGCCAAGTTCCGCATCTTCGACTGGCTGCGGCGCCATCGCGAATGCGGACGGCCCTGCCAGGTGTGCGCCGAGGAGTGCGAGGTGCAGGCGATCCGCAAGAACGGCGAGATCAATGCCAACGAGTGCCACTACTGCCTCGATTGCCAGGTGACCTATTGGAACGACCGCAAGTGCCCGCCCGAGGTGGAGCGGCGCAAGCGCCGCGAGCGCGCGGTGCGGGCGCGCGCGGTGGTGGCCGGGATGGAATCGCACATCGGGTCCTCCGGCCTCGCGGACGTCGGGGTGAAGGTCGAACCGCAGGACCCGAGCGCACCGCGCTAGCGTCCACCGCACCGCCGGCGGCTACGCCCCCGCTGCTTGACTCAGGTCAAGGACCGTGGCCCGGGCCGCGGCCTACATTGTGCGCGAGCATTCGCGCCGCGACCCGTTCTTCGACCGTTACCGACCCCGGGAGGGTAAGACCATGACCTATCAACGCACTGCACTCGCTGTGGCACTTGCGGCCGTGGGCGTGCTGACCACCGCCGCGTCCGTTCTCGCCGAGACCAAACCCGTGCATCCCGCCACGCCCGAAGAGGAGCTGCGCTACAAGGGCGCGCCGGTGCCGATCAAGCCGGGCGAGGCCGCGACCATGGTGACCCCGGGGGCGCCGGCGCTGACGGCGGCCGAGTTCGAGCGCGCCAAGCAGATCTTCTTCGAGCGCTGCGCCGGCTGCCACGGCGTGCTGCGCAAGGGCGCGACCGGCAAGCCGCTCACCCCTGACATCACCCGTGCCAAGGGCACCGA